>JAQSWP010000259.1 GCA_029266575.1 Alphaproteobacteria bacterium
GATGCCGGCAAGCGGCCGATCATGGGCGGCATAGCAGCCCGCCTGGCCGATCTCGCCATCCTGACCGACGACAATCCCCGCACCGAAGATGCCGCCGCCATCCGCCGCGCCGTGCGCGAGGGCGCGAAGGACGCTGCAAACCTGCGCGAAATCGGCGACCGCCACGCAGCGATCGACTTTGCCGTCGGCGAATTGCGCGCCGGCGATGCGCTGATCATCGCCGGCAAGGGCCATGAGCCCGGCCAGATCGTCGGCACGACCGTGCATCCTTTCGACGATGCCGAGGTGGCGCGCCAAGCGTTGCGCAAAGGAGGGCAGGCATGAGCGCCGAAACCCTCTGGACCGCGCAGGAAGCGGCGATGGCCACCGGCGGCCGGCTCAACGGCAATCCAGACTGGCGCGCCACAGGCGCCTCGATCGATTCGCGCAGCCTGCAGCCGGGCGATCTGTTCATTGCCCTGCACGGCGCCAATGACGGGCACGACTACGTGGACGGCGCGCTGGACAAGGGCGCCGTCGCCGCCATCGTCGATCGCGTGCCGCCGCGCATCGGCGCCGACAAGCCGTTGCTCGGCGTTGACGACACGCAGATGGCGCTGGAAGCCTTGGGCCGCGCCGGCCGCGCGCGTTCCCAGGCGTGCTATGTCGCCGTCACCGGCTCGGTCGGCAAGACCAGCACCAAGGAAGCCCTGCGCCATGTGCTGTCGGCGCAGGCCCCGACCTCGGCCAGTGCGGCCTCCTACAACAACCATCTCGGCGTGCCGCTGACCTTGGCGCGCGTGCCGCGCAGCGCGCGCTATGCCGTGATCGAAATCGGCACCAATCATCCGGGCGAGATCGAGCCGCTGTCGCGCCAGGCGCAGCCGCATGTCTGCGTCATCACCACCATAGGCGCCGTGCATCTAGAGAATTTCGGCTCGGTCGATGACATCGCGCGCGAGAAGGCCGCCATCATGGCCGGCATGCAGGGCGGCATCGCCGTGTTCAACCGCGACAACGGGTATTTCCCGCGCTTGGTCGAGCTGGCCGGCAAGTACGGTGTGAAGAACGTGGTCGGCTTCGGCCGCCATCCCGACGCCGAAATGCAGCTGATCGATTCGACCAGCGGCGCCGAAGGCTCCGACGTGCGCGCCCGCTACAAGGGCCGCGACCTGCTCTATCGCGTCGGCGCCGCGGGCGAGCACTGGGTGATTAATTCGCTGGCCGTGCTGGCCGCCACCGACGCGCTGGGCGCCGATGTCGAGCGCGCCGCGCAATCGCTGGCCACCGTCGCCGCCATGACCGGCCGCGGCGCGCAGCGCAAGGTGGCGCTGCCGGGCGGCGCGCTGCACCTGATCGACGAAAGCTACAACGCCAGCCCGATCTCCATGCGCGCCGCCTTCGCTGTGCTGGCGGGCGTGGCGCCGGGCAAGGGCGGCCGCCGCATCGCCATCCTGGGCGACATGCTGGAGCTGGGCCCGGACGCAGCCGCCTTGCATGCCGGCCTTGCCGCGCCGCTGCAGGAGTCCGGCATCGATCTGCTGCTGAGCTGCGGCCCGCTGATGCGGAACCTGCACGATGCGCTGCCCGCCCGCCTGCGCGGCGCGCATGAAGCCCATTCCGCCGCGCTCATTCCGCATCTGGCCGGCGCTTTGCGCGCGGGCGACGTCGTCACCGTTAAAGGATCGCTGGGTTCCAAAATGAAGCCGATCGTCGAGGCCATTGTGGGCTTGGGCGCACAGAAGGAGCAGCGCTGATGCTGTACCATCTGCTGGCGCCCCTGGCCGACGAGTTCGGGCCGCTCAATCTCTTCCGCTACATCACGTTCAGATCGGGCGCGGCGGTGATCACGGCGCTCTTGATCTCCTTCCTGTTCGGCACCCGCGTCATCGCCATGCTGCGCAACCGCCAGCAGCTCGGCCAGCCGATCCGCGACGACGGGCCGGAAACGCATTTCAAGAAGAAGGGCACGCCCACCATGGGCGGCTTCCTCATTCTGCTGGCGCTGTCGGGCGGCACTCTGCTGTGGGCCGACCTGACCAACCGCTATGTCTGGATCACGCTGCTGGTTACCACCGGCTTCGGCCTGATCGGTTTCGCCGACGACTACATGAAGGTGACCAAGCGCAACTCCAAGGGCGTGCCGGGCAAGGTCAAGCTGCTGATCGCCTTCGCCATCGCCCTGGTCGCCGCCTGGCTGATCATGGATCTCTCGCCCGCCGGCCTGCGCAACCAGCTCGCCATCCCGTTCCTCAAGACGGTGCTGCTCAACCTGTCCTTCTTCTTCATTCCCTTCGCCGCTTTGGTGATGGTCGGCGCCTCCAATTCGGTCAACCTCACCGACGGGCTCGACGGGCTGGCCATCGTGCCGGTGATGATCGCGTCCGGCGTGTTCGGCCTGATCTCCTATCTGGTCGGCAACGCGGTGTTCGCCAATTACCTGCAACTCCATGCCGTGCCCGGCGTCGGCGAGCTCTCCGTGTTCTGCGGCGCGCTGGTCGGCGCCAGTCTGGGCTTCCTCTGGTACAACGCGCCGCCCGCCATGATCTTCATGGGCGATACCGGCTCGCTGTCGATGGGTGGCGCGCTCGGCACCGTGGCGGTGATCACCAAGCACGAACTGGTATTGGCCATCGTCGGCGGCGTCTTCGTGCTCGAGACCGTGTCGGTCATCGTGCAGGTGATCTCCTTCAAGCTCACGGGCAAGCGCGTCTTCCGCATGGCGCCGCTGCACCACCATTTCGAAAAGAAGGGCTGGGCCGAACCGACCGTGGTGATCCGCTTCTGGATCATCGCCTCGATTCTGGCCTTGGCCGGTCTTGCAACCCTGAAGCTCCGGTGAAGGCATGATCGATCTCGCCTCGCTGCAGAATTCGCGCTTCGCCGTGCTGGGGCTGGCTCGCTCCGGCCTGGCGACGGCGCGCGCGCTGCAGGCGGCGGGCATCGACTACCTCGCCTGGGACGATGACGCCGCTAGGCGCGACGCGGCGCAGAAGAAAGGCGTGAAAATCGCCGATCCCTTGCAAGCCGATTGGGAGGCGCTGGACGGCCTGGTGATCAGCCCCGGCATTCCGCACACCTATCCCAAGCCGCATCCGGCGGCGACGCGCGCCAAGCAAGCGCGCAAGCCGATCATCGGCGACATCGAATTGCTGGCCCGCGCCACCCAGCCGGCCGGCGCCAAATTCGTCGGCATCACCGGCACCAACGGCAAATCCACCACCACGGCGCTGATCGGCCATATTCTCAAGCAAGCCGGGCGCACGGTGGAAGTTGGTGGCAATCTGGGGCCGCCGGTGCTCGACTTCGCCATGTTGAAGAACGACGGCATCTACGTGCTGGAGATGTCGTCCTACCAGCTCGAACTGGTCGAGCATCTGCGCTGCAACGTCTCCGTGCTGCTCAACGTCACGCCCGACCATCTCGACCGCCATGGCGGCATGGAAGGCTACATTGCCGCCAAGCGGCGCATCTTCAACAACCAGACCGCGACCGACGCCGCCATCATCGGCATCGACAGCGAACCGACCCGCGCTTTGGCCGAGGAGCTGGCGCGGCAAGGCGGCCGCAAGATTGTACGCATCGCCGTCGGCCACAGGATCGACGGCGGCGTCTATGCCATCGACGGCGTCCTGCACGAGGACGGCAGCGGCTTCTCGCTCGACCTGCGCCCGATCCTCACCCTGCCGGGCGCCCATAACTGGCAGAATGCCTGCGCCGCCTATGCGACCTGCCGCGCGCTGG
>JAQSWP010000260.1 GCA_029266575.1 Alphaproteobacteria bacterium
ATGACCGGCACCCGCTCGCCCTTGTCATGCGCGCCCAGCGACACGCCACCGAAATTGTTTTGGCTGTCGTAGTCGAGAACGGGAACGGTGATGGCGCCAGGCTCGGCCCCGGCGGCCGCCCAGAAGGTCATGACGTTGGAGAGCCCGTTCAGCGCCACGTTGGCGCACAGCATCTGGTGCACCTGGCGCTGCGGCTCGAAGGCGAGCAACCGGCCTTGCGGCCCCAGCCGCCTGGCCAGCGGCACGGCATTGGTGCCGATATTGGCGCCGACCTCGATGGCGACGTCGCCTGGCGCCACCAGGCCGCACAACGCGCGCGCCTCCAGCTCGCCCATCTCGCCATAGGTTTCCAGCGAACGGCCGATATAGACGTCGTTCAGGCGATAGAGCATTGGCCCGTGCCGGCAGCGCCCCAGGCGCAGATTGCCGGCGGCGTTCAGCTTTACGGACGCGTCGCTGCCGCTCAATAGGCGAATTCCCTGAACAGATGCGACAGGTCGCGATTCCAGCGGCCGTTGTAGAGCGCCAGCTTCTGCTCGGCCGGCGTCTCGCCGCTGGTGGCGACCTGCTCCAGCACATGCAGGAAGCCGGTTTCGTCGCTGCCGCCGGCATCGAGGCGGCGGCGCTGCGACAGGCCTTCGCGGGCGATCGCCACCACCTGTCGGGCCACGCTTTGCAGCGTGCCGCCACGGAACTTCATCTTGAGCCCCTGGCGCGGAACGCCGAGGCGGAGATCGGCATGATCTTCCGCCGTCCAGTCCTTGACCAGATCCCACGCCGCATCGAGCGCGCTCTGCTCGTAGAGCAGCCCGACCCACAGGGCGGGCAGCGCGCACAGACGGCCCCAGCCGCCGCCATCGGCGCCGCGCATTTCGAGGAACTTCTTCAGCCGCACTTCGGGGAAGGCCGTGGTCATGTGATCGGCCCAGTCCGAGATGGTCGGGATCTCGCCCGGCAGCACGGCGAGCCGGCCGGCCATGAAATCGCGGAACGACAGGCCGGAGGCGTCGAGATACTTGCCGTCGCGATAGACGAAGTACATCGGCACGTCGAGCAGGTAATCGACGTAGCGCTCGAAGCCCATGCCGTCTTCGAACACGAACGGCAGGATGCCGCAGCGATCTGGATCGGTGTCGGTCCAGATATGGCTGCGATAGGAAACGAAGCCGTTGGGCTGGCCTTCGGTGAAAGGCGAGTTGGCGAACAGCGCCGTGGCGATCGGTTGCAGCGCCAGCGAGGTGCGGAACTTCTTCACCATGTCCGCTTCGCTGGAATAGTCGAGGTTGACCTGCACGGTGCAGGTGCGCAGCATCATGTCGAGCCCGAGATTGCCGCGCTTGGGCATGTAGTCGCCCATGATCTTGTAGCGGCCCTTGGGCATCCAGACCATGTCCGACCGCTTCCAGGTCGGCGCGAAACCCATGCCGAGGAAGGCGACGCCCATGGCCTCGGCGACGCTCTTCACTTCGGAGAGATGCTTGTGCACCTCGCGGCAGGTGTCGTGGATGTTCTCCAGCGGCGCGCCGGAAAGTTCGAGCTGGCCGCCCGGCTCCAGGGTGACGCTGCAGCCGTCCTTCAAGAGCGCGATGGGGTTGTTGCCCTCGATCACCGGCTGCCAGTGATAGCGCTGCTGCAGGCCTTCCAGCATGGCGCGGATGCCGTGCGGGCCGTCATAGGGCATCGGTTTCAACGAATCGAGAATGAAGCCGAACTTCTCGTGCTCGGTGCCGATACGCCAATCGGACTTCGGCTTGTTGCCCGAAGCGATGTAGTCGATGAGCTGGCGGCGGTCGGTGACCGGCGCACCGCTTGAGGTGGGCGGAGCGGACATGGCGTGGTTTTCCGTTATCTTTCCTTGGCGTCGCGGCGCTTGTAGTCCAGCGCCAGACGCGGTGTGGGCCGCTCCCAATCGCCGACCAGCGCCTGCCAACACGAAAGCGCCGCGAGCGCCGCCGTGTCGGCGCGAAGAATGCGCGGGCCGAGGCCGACGGCGGTAACAAAATCCAGATTGCGCAGCAGGTCAAGCTCGTCGCGATGGAAACCGCCCTCGGGTCCGATCAGCACCGCCCAGGGCTGGCGTTTTGCCGCTGCATCCAGTCCGCCGAGCGAAACGGCGATCGGCTGCCCGGCACCGCTTTCATCGGCCATCAGCAAGCGGCGCTCTCCGGGCCAGTCCTGCAGCAGTTTCTCCAACGTCACCGGCTCGCGCACCTCGGGCACGCTTAGGCGTTCGGTCTGCTCCGCCGCTTCGATGGCATTGGCGCGCAGGCGCTCGACATTGACCCGGGTCATCGCCGTATAGCGCGTGAACACCGGCACCAGCGCCGCGACGCCAAGCTCGGTGGCCTTCTCGGCGATGAAGTCGATGCGCGCCCGCTTGATCGGCGCGAACACCAGCCACAGATCGGGCTCGCTTTCTTGCGTGCGTATTTGGGTGCTGACGCTTAAACGTCCGCCGCGTTTCCCAGCCGCCTCGATGGTGGCGCGCCATTCGCCGTCGGCACCGTTAAAGAGGGTGACCGCGTCGCCATTGCCCAAGCGCAGCACATGCCGCAGATAATGGGCGCGATCGGGATCGAGCTCGACGATCGCCGCCTCCTGCAGCGGCGTCTCGACGAACAGGCGCGCCTGGCGCGGGCTATCCTCGCTGTCAGCCGCCATGATGCTCAGGCCAGCAAGGCGGCCAGATCGCGCGCCAGCAGCGAGACGCCATTGGCGACCTTGGCCTTGTAGGCGATCACGGCGCGGCGATCGACCGGCCAGAGCTGGTCTTCCGGATAGTCGCGGCCGAACACGTCGAGCAGCATGGAGCGGAACTTGCCCGCGGTCTGGCCGCTCATCTCGCGCGGATCGCGATAGCCCACTTCCTCGGCGCTGGTCAGCGCGCAGAGCAGCGGATGCAGGCGGGTCGAGAAGACGCGGCGATATTGCTGGATGTTCTGGATGGTGCGGTCGAGCGGCAACTCGTTCCACATTTCGTCGCCGATTTTCAGCAACTGCTCGTCGCGGCCCTGCGCCATCGGGCAAGCCTGTATCAGCCAGTCGCCGAGATGCCGTACATTGTTGCGGCTGCGGCCGTAAAGCATTAGGTCGTCGGCATAGCGCGCATGCCAGACGTCGAGCAGCGGCACCAGCGCCGCCATCTGGCTGGCCAGCAGCGGCGAGCGATACTGCGTGCCGAAAATCCCGATCTTGCGCTTGGCGCCGCGCACCATCTCCATGAATCCCGGCACGAAGAGCTGGTCGAACAGCGAATTGCCGATGCCGATGACCAGCAGGTCGACCGGCTCGGGCGGGGCTGCGAACGGCTTGAAGTTGATCCAGCTTAAGCGCGCGTTGGGCGGCATGATCTGGCCCAGCAGATGGAAACCCAGCCGGTCGCCGAAATTGCCGACATTGTTGTAGGTCAGCACCGCGACATGCTTTTCCGCCGCGGCAAAGCGCTGCACCGGCGACAGCTTCAGCATCACCTGCGCCGCATCGATGCGATCGGCGCGGTCGATGGCGAAGCCGGCCTGCTGCAGCAATGCCGCCAGTTCGGCAACGGTGAAGGCGTTGACCCAGCCCAGCGCCTGGCGGTCGAGCGGCGCCAGATCGGCAGCGCAATAGCTCATCACCACCGGCCGCTTCAGCGCGGCGAGGCGGCCCAGGAAAGCCGGGGCATCGAAAATGTACTCCAGCACGCCCAGCATGGTGACGATGTCGGCCGAGCCGGCTTGGGGG
>JAQSWP010000261.1 GCA_029266575.1 Alphaproteobacteria bacterium
TCCCGGCATCCAGTACGACACCACCATCAACGAGTGGCACACCTGCCCGGCATCGGGGCGCATCAATGCGTCCAACCCGTGCTCCGAGTACATGTTCCTGGACGACACGGCGTGCAATCTGGCGTCACTGAACCTGGCGAACTTCCGCCAGCACGATGGCGGCTTCGACGTTGCGGGCTTCGAGCATGCGGTGCGGCTATGGACCATAGTGCTGGAAATCTCCGTGCTGATGGCGCAGTACCCCTCGAAAGAGATCGCGCTGCGTTCCTACCAGTACCGTACCCTCGGCTTGGGCTATGCCAACATCGGCGCCCTGCTGATGGCCAACGGCCTGGCCTATGACAGTGAGGCCGGCCGCTCGCTCTGCGCCGCCATCACTGCCGTGATGACCGGCATCGCCTATGCCACCTCGGGCGAAATGGCACGCGAGCTGGGCCCCTTCCCGGAATTCGCCGCCAACCGCGAGGGCATGCTGCGGGTGATGCGCAACCATCGCCGCGCCGCCCAGGGCGCCAGCCGCTCTTATGAAGGCCTGTCGCAGACCCCGGTCCGCTTCCTGGCCAGCGAATGTCCCGACCGCGAACTGGCCGAAGCCGCGGCGCGTGCCTGGGAGTACGCCCTCGAGCTGGGCGAGAAATACGGCTATCGCAATGCCCAGGCGACGGTGATCGCCCCCACCGGCACGATCGGGCTGGTGATGGATTGCGACACCACCGGCATCGAACCCGATTTCGCCCTGGTGAAGTTCAAGAAGCTGGCCGGCGGCGGCTATTTCAAGATCATCAACGGCACCGTGCCGCTGGCCCTGCAGACCATGGGCTATGCGCCGGAAGAGATCGCCGCCATCTCGGCCTATGCGGTGGGCCACGGCACTTTGGCCGACGCCCCGCATGTTAATCACGCCACCTTGCGCGCCAAGGGCTTCACCGAAGCACTTATACAGAAGGTTGAGGCCGCCCTCGGCGAGGCCTTCGACATCCGTTTCGTTTTCAATCGCTGGACCTTGGGCGAAGACTCCTGCCGCGACGTGCTGAAGATCGCCGACGCCGACCTCGCCAAGCCCGGTTTCGATCTTCTGGCGGCAATCGGCTTCACCAAGGAGCAGATCGAGGCCGCCAACATCCATGCCTGCGGCGCCATGACCGTCGAGGGTGCACCGCACCTGAAAGCTGCGCACCTGCCGGTGTTCGATTGCGCCACGCCGTGCGGACGCACCGGCACGCGCTCGCTTTCGACCGAAGCGCATATCAGGATGATGGCGGCAGCCCAGCCTTTCATCTCCGGCGCCATCTCCAAGACCATCAACATGCCCAACGCCGCCACCGTCGAGGATTGCGGCGAAGCCTACATGTTGTCGTGGCGCCTGGGTTTGAAGGCCAATGCCTTGTATCGCGATGGTTCCAAGCTGTCGCAGCCGCTATCCGCCATCGCCATCCCCGAAGACGCCGAAGCGATGGACGAGCCGCGCTCGGCTGCGGCGCAAACCACCGTCATTGCCGAGCGCATCGTCGAGCGCATCGTCGAGCGCGAGGTGCGCAACCGGCGCGAACGTCTGCCGCAGCGCCGCAAAGGCTACACCCAGAAGGCCATCGTCGGCGGTCACAAGGTCTATCTGCGCACCGGCGAGTATGAAGACGGTCGCGCCGGCGAGATCTTCGTCGACATGCACAAGGAAGGCGCCGCCTTCCGCAGCCTGATGAACAACTTCGCCATCGCCATCTCGATCGGCTTGCAGTACGGCGTGCCGCTCGAGGAGTTCGTCGAGGCCTACACCTTCACGCGCTTCGAACCGAACGGCATGGTCGAAGGAAACGACGCGATCAAGATGGCGACGTCAGTTCTCGATTATATTTTTCGCGAACTTGCTGTATCATATCTTGGTCGCAACGATCTCGCGCATGTCGAGCCGAACGATTTGCAGACCGACAGCGTGGGACGCGGCGACTCGCAGGGCGATCTCTCGCCCGCGGCCGCAACGGAGGCGACCTCCCCGGTTGCCGATACCGAGATCGATCACATGCGCCGCCTGGCCAGCACCGGCTACATGCGCAGCAATCTATACGTACTCACCGGGCGCAACGCGCGCGCAGCGACGGCTACGGCCGCGTATGCAGCTGCCGGCGCCCAAGTTCTGACGGACGGCAACACCGCTGCCCTGGCACCCGCCGGGGCAGTCGCCGTCAGTGCCGCCTTGGCACAGGATGTCGACGACCGCCTCGTGCGGATTCGCGAAGCCCGGATAAAGGGCTTCGAGGGCGACGCCTGCGGCGAATGCGGCAACTTCACCCTGGTGCGCAACGGGACCTGCATGAAATGCAACACCTGCGGCAGCACCAGCGGATGCAGTTAGTAAGCGTAGATGTGACTACCTTTGTACCCAAACCCGGGGTCGGAGCGGACCGGTCCCATAACGTCACTTGAGAGGAGAGAGAATCATGGCAGCTAAGAAAAAGGCGGCTAAGAAGAAAGCCACCAAGAAGGCCGCTAAGAAGAAGAAGATGTAATCCGCTGGGAGCAAGTTAAGTCTTGCTCCCGCGTAAAACCTGTCAGACTGTGCCTCCCACATTGTCTCGTACAGTGGGAGGCACAGACTAATGACCGGTCGTATCGACGCTCGCCTTACCGAGCTAAATATCTCTCTGCCAGCGGCCAGTGCGCCGGCCGCCAACTACGTACCTGTAGTGATTGCCGGCAACCTCGCCTTCGTATCGGGCCAAGTCCCGGTGCTCCAGGGGGAGTTCAAATATCTCGGTAAGGTGGGCGTCGAACTTAACGTCGAGCAGGGCCAGCAGGCCGCTCGACTGTGCGCTCTCAACGTCATCGCCCAGCTCAAGCTCGCCCTTGGCGGCGATCTCGACCGCGTGCGCCGCTGCGTCAAGGTCGGCGGCTTCGTCAATTGCGAATCCGGCTTCGGCGAGCAGCCCAAAGTCATCAACGGCGCCTCCGACCTGTTCGTGCAGGTGTTCGGCGATGCCGGCCGCCATGCCCGCTTCGCGGTCGGCACCAATGCCCTGCCCTTCAACGTCGCGGTCGAAGTCGACGCCGTTTTCGAAGTGGCCTGAGAACGCTCCACCATGCCGACCCACGAGTCTGTCCTGGCGCGGCTGCGCGTGGCGGGGCTCGACCTGCCCCCGGCCATGCCAGCGGTAGCGAGCTATGTGCCGTTTGTGGTGACGCAGACCGCTCATGGCGCGCTGGTCCATGTCGCGGGCCAGGGGCCGTTCCGCAACGGCAAGCTCGACTATGTCGGACGCATCGGTGAGACCATAAATGCCGATCAGGCGCGGGCCAGCGCCCGGCTGGTGACCCTGAACGTGCTGGCGCAGGCCGCCGCAGCGACGCAGACGATCTTGGGCGAACCCGCTTTGCACCGGGCGCACTGCCTGCGGCTGGGGATTTTCCTGAACTGCATCGATGGCTTTGCGGCCATGGACGAGGTTGCCGATGCCGCCTCCGATCTCATCGTCACGGCGCTGTCAGCCAAGGGCCGGCACTGCCGCAGCGTTGCCGGCAAGCCGGTGCTGCCGATGCAAACGTCCGTCGAGATCGACGGCCTCTTTTTGGTGGACCGATAGATGAGCAACGCCACCGCCCTGGGCTACGTCGCGGGTTTCCTGACGACGCTGGCCTTCCTGCCGCAGGTCTTCAAGGCCTGGCGCACCGGATCGACCGAGGATCTGTCCTGGGTGATGCTGTTCTTCTTCGGCTGCGGCTCAAGTTCCGGCACGACCGGCCAAAGTGATCTCCATCGCGGTCGCGGTCGCGGTCGCATAGACTGGTGCCATGCCCGACGGGACGCTCGAACTCAACGTCAGGATCGCCGATTCGCTGGAAGTGGTGCCGGCGCAAGCATGGGATGCCTGCGCCATGCCTGCGGGCGGCGAGGACAATCCCTTCGTCAGCCACGCCTTCCTGCTGGCGCTGGAGCGCAGCAAATCGGTCGGCCGGCGCAGCGGCTGGCTGCCGCAATATCTGCTGGCGGAGGCCGCCGCCGGCGACCTGCTGGGCTGCGTGCCGCTCTACGTCAAATCCCATTCCTATGGCGAGTACGTCTTCGACCATGGCTGGGCCGATGCGTTCGAGCGCGCCGGCGGCAGCTACTATCCCAAGCTGCAGGTCGCAATTCCCTTCACCCCCGCGCCGGGCCCCCGCCTGCTGCTGCGGCCGGGCGAAGCGGCCGACGCCGTAGCCGACGCGCTGTGCGAATCCCTGGTCCAGGTAACGCGCAATAACAAATTCTCCTCCTGCCACGTCACCTTCTGCCGCGAGGAGGAATGGCAGCGCCTGGCCAGACACAAATTCCTGCGGCGGCTGGGCCAGCAATATCACTGGCACAACGAGAATTACGCCTCGTTCGAGGATTTCCTGGCGGCGCTCAATTCACGCAAGCGCAAGGCCATCCGCAAGGAACGGCAGGCGGTGCGCGATGCCGGCCTGGTCGTCCGCCCGTTAAGCGGCGCGCAGATCGAGAAGCGGCACTGGGACGCGTTCTTCGCCTTCTACATGGATACCGGCTCGCGCAAATGGGGCCAGCCCTATCTGACGCGCGAATTCTTCCACCAGATCGGCCGCACCATGGCCGACAGCATCGTGCTGGTGATAGCGGAGAAGGCGGATGGCGAGCTGGTCGCCGGCGCCCTCAATCTGCGCGGCAAGGACACGCTTTATGGCCGCAACTGGGGTTGCACCGAGGATTATCGCTTCCTGCATTTCGAGGCCTGCTACTACCAGGCCATCGATTACGCCATCGCGCACGGGCTGAAGCGGGTCGAAGCCGGCGCCCAGGGCGAGCACAAGATCCAGCGCGGCTATATGCCGGTCCCCACCTACTCCGCCCACTACATCGCCGATTCCGGCTTCCGCCGCGCCGTCGAGGATTTCCTCGATCGCGAGCGCGACGCGGTCGAGCGCCAGATCGCCGGACTGGCGACGCTGACGCCGTTCAAGCGGGAAAACGACGGCTAACCGGCCGGTTCGCCGCTAACGGCGAAAGCGCCGGAGGCGACCTCTCGCAGCAACAGCCGCGCCGCGCGGGATTCTTCGTCCGGCACCATCAGTGCGATGCCGCTAGTGCCCTGTCCTACGGGCAAGCCCAGTGAGGCAAGGTTGGTGTTGTGGAGGACGGCGCCCAATCCATTGGCTTGCAGAAAGCCGCACGCGATCTGGGCTTCGCTCCATTCGGTGAACTGCGCGACCGAGACCAGCGTTCGATTCAACGATCCGTCCTTCAGCCCGGCAGCAGCGCCGGCGCTTTCTTTTGCTCCAGCTTGGGCGGCTCTGGCGGCGGGAAGTCGAACAGCAGCTTGTCGCCGTCCTTGTCCGCCTTGACCACGACCTGCCCGCCCTTGGCCAGCTTGCCGAA
>JAQSWP010000068.1 GCA_029266575.1 Alphaproteobacteria bacterium
TTGGCTTCTCCCTGCCGACCTTCTTCACCGGCCTGCTGTTCATCATGATCTTCTCGATCTGGCTCGACTGGCTGCCCTTCGTCTATCGCACCGACGTCGCGGGCACCGGGCTGACCTTCGTGTGGAACCACATCAAGCAGGCGATCATGCCCGTCGCCGTGCTGGGCCTGTTCCAGGCCGCCTCCTACACCCGCTATGTGCGCGCTGCCGTGCTCGACATGATCCGGCTGGAGTACGTCACCACCGCCCGCGCCAAGGGCCTGGGCGAGGGCAAGGTCATCGTCAAGCACGTGGTGCGCAACGCCATGATCCCGGTGGTGACCCTGGTGGCGCTGCAGATGCCGGCGATCTTCGGCGGCGCCATCGTGACCGAACAGATTTTCCGCGTGCCCGGCATCGGTTCGCTGTTGATCACCGCCGTGCTGGCCAACGACACGCCGGTGATCATGGCCGTCACCTTCGTCTTCGCCTGTCTCGTCATCAGCTTCAACCTGCTTGCGGATTTGATCTATGGCTGGCTCGACCCTCGCATCTCCTACCGTTAGTCCGGGCTTCGCCCGGCCGCGCAAGCCGGTCTCGCCCTGGCTCGAGGTCTGGCGCCGCTTCCGCCGCCACAAGCTGGCGGTGATCAGCCTGTTCATATTCGTCTTCATGGTGCTGGCGGTGGTGTTCGGGCCGCTGATCTGGGACGTGGCAATCAACGACATCGATTTCCGCGCCCGCCTCAAGGGCCCGTCCTGGGCCCATCCGCTGGGCACCGACGATCTGGGGCAGGATATCCTCGCCCGCATGCTCTACGGCGGGCGCATTTCGCTGGCGGTCGGGCTTGCCGCCATGGTGGTGGCG
Source organism: Alphaproteobacteria bacterium (assembly GCA_029266575.1). GTDB lineage: Bacteria > Pseudomonadota > Alphaproteobacteria > Reyranellales > JAQSWP01 > JAQSWP01. The sequence goes on from JAQSWP010000068.1 coordinate 847, forward strand.
ATCGTGGTCGGCATCGTCATCGGCGCGACAGCCGGCATTTCACGCGGCTGGGTCGATGCCGCGCTGATGTGGCTGACCGATCTGTTCCTGGCTATGCCGCAGCTGCCGCTGCTGGTTCTCATCATCTACCTGTTCCGCGACTCGCTGAAGGAAATCGCCGGGCCGGAATTCGGCATCTTCGTGCTGATCGTGGCCGTCATCGGCGGCTTCCGCTGGATGCCGGTGGCGCGGCTGGTGCGAGCGCAGTTCTTCTCCCTGCGCGAGAAAGAGTTCGTCGAGGCCGCCCGGGCGCTGGGCGCCTCGGTGCCGCGCCAGGTCTGGCGCCACATCCTGCCGAACTCGCTGGGTCCGGTGATCGTGGCCGGCACCATCGACGTCGCCGCCGCCATCATCGCCGAATCGACCCTCTCCTTCCTGGGGCTGGGCTTCCCGCCCGACATTCCGACCTGGGGCCGCACTTTGCTCGATTCCAAGGACTACATGGAGTTCGCCCCGCACTGGGCGCTGTTCCCCGGCCTCGCCATCTTTCTCGCCGTCTTGACGATCAACTATATCGGCGACGGGCTGCGCGATGCCTTCGATCCGCGCAAGGTGCTGTAGTGGATTCGCATCCCTTGCCGCACAACGCTCCTACCGCCGCCGCTGCCGAACCCCTGCTGGATATTCGCGGGCTGAAGACGCATTTCCGCACCGATGACGGCATGATCCACGCCGTCGATGGCGTCGATATCCGCGTCCATCGCGGCGAGACCGTTGGCATCGTGGGCGAATCGGGCTGCGGCAAGACCGTCACCGCCATGACGGTGCTGAAGCTGATCGCCATGCCGCCGGGCAAGATCGTCGCCGGCGAGATCTTCTATCGCGGCCGCGATCTGGTGCCGCTGCCGCCGGAGGAGATGCGCAAGATCCGCTCCAAGGAGATCGCCATCGTCTTCCAGGAGCCGATGACTTCGCTCAACCCGGTCTACACCATCGGCGACCAGATCGCCGAAGTCGTGCGCCTGCACGAAGGGCTGAGCGGCAAGGGCGCCAGGGACCGCACCATCGACATGCTCAACCTGGTCGGCATCCCCAATGCCGCCAAGCGCTTCGACGACTATCCGCACCAGTTTTCCGGCGGCATGCGCCAGCGCGTCATGATCGCCATGGCGCTGTCGTGCAATCCCAAGCTGCTGATCGCCGACGAGCCGACCACGGCGCTCGACGTCACCATCCAGGCGCAGATCCTCGACCTGCTGAACGATCTCAAGCAGAAGTTCGGCATGGCGGTGATGTTGATCACCCACGCCATGGGCGTGGTGGCGGAGACCTGCCAGCGGGTGGTCGTCATGTATGCCGGCAAGGTGGTGGAAGAGGCGCCGGTGGGCGAACTCTTCGCCCAGCCGCTGCATCCCTACACGCAAGGGCTGATCCGCTCTATCCCGCGCCTCGATCTCGCCGCGGTCCACAAGCAGCGGCTGGAAACCATCGCCGGCACCGTGCCGTGGCTGCTCGAGCCGCCCGAAGGCTGCCGCTTCGCGCCGCGCTGCAAATTCGCCCGCGAGGAATGCGTTCTGGCGACGCCGCCTTTGCGCGAGGTCAGCCCCGGCCATAAAGTGGCGTGCGTGCTGTATTGATGATGATCGCTTTCCCAGGGACACCCTCATCCGCCCTTCGGGCACCTTCTCCCGCAAGCGGGAGAAGGGCGAAGAGAGAAGTCGCCGACGCTCTGGGATACGCAGGGAGCGCGACAAACTACGCCCTTCTCCCGCTTGCGGGAGAAGGTGGGCGAAGCCCGGATGAGGGTGTTGTTTCTACCGCTTTTGCATCGAGCCCAGCATGACCACAGCCGAACAGCCCCTGCTCTCCGTCCGCAATCTGGTCAAGAATTTCTCCGTCAAGGGCGGCGTGTTCCGGCGCGAAGTCGATCGCGTTCATGCGGTGAACAATGTCAGCTTCGATCTGGAAAAGGGCGAGACCTTGGGCGTGGTGGGCGAATCGGGTTGCGGCAAATCCACCACCGGCCGCTGCATCCTGCGGCTGATCGAACCGACCTCGGGCGAAATCTGGTTCCAGGGCAACGACGTCACCGCCATGGGCAAGGCCGAGCTGCAGGCGGTCCGCCGCGACATGCAGATCATCTTCCAAGATCCCTACGCGTCCTTGAACCCGCGCATGACGGTTGGCGCCATCATCGGCGAGGCGCTGACCATCCATAAGCTCGCCGCTACGCCCAAGGAATACGAAGCGCGCATTGTGCAGCTGCTGGAGACCGTCGGCCTCAACCCCGACCACATGCGCCGCTACCCGCACGAATTCTCCGGCGGCCAGCGCCAGCGCATCGGCATCGCCAGAGCGCTCGCCGTGTCGCCCAAGCTGATCGTCTGCGACGAGCCGGTCTCCGCACTGGACGTCTCGATCCAGGCCCAGGTCATCAACCTGCTGGAGGATCTGCAGGAGGAATTCGGCCTCACCTATATCTTCATCGCCCACGATCTTTCTGTGGTCGAACACATCTCAGACCGGGTCGCGGTGATGTATCTGGGCCGGGTCGTCGAGCTGGCGCCCTCGCGCGAGCTCTACACCAGCCCGCTGCATCCCTACACCGAGGCGCTGCTTTCAGCCGTGCCGATTCCCGATCCCTCGATCAAGCGCGAGCGCATCCGCCTGGTGGGCGACGTCCCCAGCCCGATCCGCCCGCCCTCGGGCTGCCATTTCCACACTCGCTGCCCGATCCGCCAGCTGCCTCTGTGCAGCACGGAAATCCCCGACTTCGAGGAAAAACGCCCCGGCCACTGGGCGGCGTGCCATTTGCGCTAAAGCGTGAGCGGCAAGCCACCGCACCAACATCCCAGCGCAAGCGGCGATCTCTCAGACGGGCGAGCCCGTACCGTTGATAGCCGAGTCTTGGTTGGGAAAGATCCCCGCTCTGGCGGGGACGACGTGTGAGACGAAACCGCGGCCGGCTATACCCGTCAACCGATTATCGCTTTACGCACTCGAAGCGGCTGGTGCGGGTGCCGGAATCGGCGCCGGGCTCGGTCGAGATGTGGCGGATGTTCATCTTGCGCTCGACGCAAACCTCCAGCGCATGCTCGAGCGCGGCCGAGAATTCATTGGCCGGATGGGCGACGGCGATAATGTTGCCGTCTGTGGTCCGCGACATGGTCGGCGCACAGGCCGCGAGCAGGCTCAGGGCAAGGGCAATGGCGATTTTTTTCATCATGCCGGTAGTCTAGGCCTTCTCTTCGCCGGCCGCCAGCCCGGCGGCATGGCTCGACTCGTATCAGCCAAAGAATGTCTTGCGCACGGTAGAAAATCCTGCTGGAAATTCTCGTATGCCAGCACGGCATCGACAAGATTAAAGACCTCCGTTCGTCCGATGGGTGACTACACCAGGTGACGGAAAAACCGTCATCAGCCCTTCACACCGCTGTCAAAACGCAGTCAATTCCCTCGCCCGTAAAGGGCTATGGCGGCAAAAACCGCCCTGCCTTGCGCCGCACGCGGAACTAAACGGTTTCCCGCGGGGTTGACCGCTCTATAGTCGAACCATGGTCGAACGCCATCCCCCTTCTGCTGCCTTGGCAGCTTCCCTGCAGGACCGTCGCACGCTGGCGCAGCGTTATGCCGCCGTGCGCGCGCAGTCCATGCGCCTGGTCGAAGGGCTGGAGCCGGAGGACATGGTGATCCAATCCATGCCCGACGTGTCGCCGACCAAATGGCATCTGGCGCACACCTCCTGGTTCTTTGAAACCTTCCTGCTCGAGCCGCACGCCAGGGGCTACATGCATTTCGACGATGCCTACCGCTATTTGTTCAATTCCTATTACGAGGCCGTCGGCCCGCGCCATCCGCGCGTTGCCCGCGGCCTGCTTTCGCGCCCCACGGTGCGCGATATCCGCCGCTATCGCGCCCATGTCGATACCGCCATGCGCCGCCTGATCGAAAACGCCGACGATGCGACGCTGACGAAAATCGCGCCGCTCATCGAGTTGGGTTTCAATCACGAGCAGCAGCACCAGGAGCTGATCGTCACCGACATCAAGCATGTCCTGGCCGGCCAGCACGAAATGCCCGCCATCCGCCCCGCGCCGAAACCTTCGCCCTCGGGCGTCGCCGCCATGGATTTTATCGAGTTCAAGGCCGGGCTGATCGAGATCGGCCATGACGGCGCCAGTTTCGCCTTCGACAACGAAAGCCCGCGCCACAAGAGCTATGTCGCGCCGTTTCGCCTCGCCTCCCGTCCGGTAAGCTGCGGCGAATACGCCGCCTTCATCGCCGATGGCGGTTACAGGCGCGCCGAGTTCTGGCTGTCGGACGGCTGGGCGGCGGTGAACGAACGCGGCTGGGAGGCACCGCTCTACTGGCGCCATGACGGCGATCGCTGGACGATCCGCACCCTTTCAGGCGAGCGGCGCATCGATGAGCGCGAACCGGTTTGCCATATCTCCTATTACGAGGCCGAAGCCTATGCCGCTTGGGCCGGCAAGCGCTTGCCTGGCGAGCCGGAATGGGAATTGGCGGCAGTGGGCGTTGCGATCGAAGGCAATTTCCTCGACAGCGGCCGGCTGCATCCCATGGCCGATTCTGCCCATTACACGCCCGGCCTGCGCCAGATGTTCGGCGATGTGTGGGAATGGACGCGCTCGGCCTATCTGCCTTATCCCGGCTTCCACCCGGCCGAAGGTGCGATCGGCGAATACAACGGCAAATTCATGTCGGGCCAGATGGTGCTGCGCGGCGGCTCCTGCGCCACGCCGGCCGACCATATCCGCCCGACCTATCGCAATTTCTTTCCACCCGATGCGCGCTGGCAATTCTCCGGTCTGCGCCTGGCCGAGGATATCTGATTATGCCGCTCGACCATCGCCTGCAGCCCAATCCCTATGCCGATATCAGCAGCGTCGTCGATCTGGCGCCGGGGCAGGAAAGTTTCCGCGATGCCGCTCTGCGCGGTCTGGCGCTGGAGCAGAAAGCGATTTCGCCCAAATTCCTCTACGACGCGCGCGGCGCCGAATTGTTCGAGCGCATCTGCGAGCAGCCCGAATATTATCCGACCCGCACCGAGATGGCGCTGCTGCGCGCCAAGGCATCGGAGATGGCGTCGCTGATCGGGCCCAACGCGCATCTGGTCGAATATGGCTCCGGCGCCGGCGAGAAGATCGAACTGTTGCTGGCGGCGCTCGAACGCCCGGAAGCCTATGTCGCCGTCGATGTCGCGCGCGAGCAGCTGATGGAAGCCACCGCCCGGCTGGCCACGCGCCATCCCGGCCTCACCGTCACCGGCATCTGCGCCGACTATACCCGTCCCTTGCCGCTGCCGTCGGCGCCGAATGGCCGCCGCGTCGGTTTCTTTCCCGGTTCCACCATCGGCAATTTCACGCCCGACGACGCGCGCGGGTTTCTCGCCAGCGCCGCCCAATCGCTGAAAGGCGGCGGCATGCTGGTCGGCGTCGATCGGCGCAAGGACAAGAAGACGCTGGACGCCGCCTATAACGATGCCGCCGGCGTAACCGAAGCTTTCATTCTAAACCTGCTGCGGCGCATGAACCGCGAGCTGGATGCCGACTTCGATCTCGACCGGTTCCGCTATGTCGGCTTCTACAACGAGGCCAAGGGCCGGATCGAAATCTACCTCGAGTCGCTGCAGGACCAGACCGTCACCGTCGCCGGCGAGAAGTTCCGCTTCCGCAAGGGCGAGCGCCTACACTCGGAATATTCCTGCAAATACGATATCGAGGATTTCCAGGCGCTGGCGAAATCAGCCGGCTTCCAGCCGCAGGCATGGTGGAGCGACGAGAAACAACTGTTCTCGATCCACTATTTGTCGGCAACGCCGCTGAACTGAATTAGCGCGGCCACACCGCCCGCTCGCGCCGCCGCCGCCGCAGCAAGAGCGGCACCAGCGCGCACAACAGCGCGAACAGCGCCATGGCTATGGCGTAGCGCCAATAGGTGTAGCTGATCACCACCGCCGTCGCCCAGGACGAGAACACGCCGAACGAGAAGATCTGGTTGAACACCAGGCAGAACAGCCGCCATGCGGCATGGCGCGCCAGCCAGATGGCGATGAAGGTGTAGACGTAGACGAACACCGTGATGAAATAGAGCACCACGTTGCCGTTGCTGAGCGGGTTGATCTGATCGACCAGGCGGCTGACGAAGTCCATTCGCGATGATACCGGCGCAGGCGTTTGAGCGCCAGAAGCCAACCAGAACAAGGCCTTGGGAACTGGACGTCTAAAAGCTCGTTCCACCGGAAGGGAAGGAACATGACCAAGCCGCGCAAGGGGCAGGCCCCAGACCAGCTCGACCGCGCCGAATTCGGCCATCGTTACCGCTTGAACTTCTACGATCCCGCCTTCAATGCCGAACGAGACGCTGTCGCAAGGCTGGAAGAGATCGCGTGGAAGAACTACGCCGACAGCCACAAGGCGCCGCGCACAGTAAAAGCCGGTTCGGACTTCGAGGATCCCGACTACGATCTTTCGCAGGAATGGCTGGAAACCCGCAACCGGCTGGTCGCCGCGGAGGCGCGCCAGAAGAACGAGGCAACGCCAACCCGCATCCTGGTGATCTGCGCGTCGCCACGCAGCGACGGCACCTGCCCTGGCGAGATTTCCAAAACCTGGCGCCTGGCGCAGGAAGCGTGCCAGCAGCTGCGCGAGGACGGCGTCCAGCCCGATCTGCTCGACCTGTCGCTGGTGACGTCCGAATACGGCCGCAAGATCCACCCCTGCAAGGCCTGCGTCTCGACGGCGATGCCGCTCTGCCACTGGCCCTGCTCATGCTATCCCAACCACGCGCTGAACCAGATCCACGACTGGATGAACGATATCTACGAACAATGGGTAGCAGCGCACGGCATCGTCATTCTCTGTCCCGTGCACTGGTACCAGTCACCCAGCCCGTTGAAGGCAATGATCGACCGGCTGGTCTGTGCCGATGGCGGCAACCCCGATCCCACCTCGACCCATGGCAAGGATGCGGAAAAGGCCAAGGCGCTCGAGAAGGACTGGGACTATCCCAAACATCTCGCCGGCCGCGCCTATGGCGTTTTCGTGCATGGCGACGTGGTCGGCGCCGAACAGGTGCGCCGCTCGATCGCCGAGTGGCTCGACTGGATGGGCCTGAGGCGCGCCGGCCCGCAATCGCAGCTCGACCGCTATATCGGCTATTTCAAGCCCTACGCCACCAGCCATGAGGATCTCGACAAGGACAAGCCGATCTTCAAGGAAGTCCGCAACATCGCCAAGGCCGTCCTCAAAGCCGCGACCGAAATCCGCGCTGGCCGGCTGGTGCCGCCAGACAACGATTTGGAGCCGGCACGCAAGAAATGACGCCCCTCGCCCTCCCGTTGCGTTCCAACGAAAGGGTGGGGAGTCGCAAAAACTTCCCTACTTCACCAACGCGGCATACACCATGTCGCGGATCAGGCTGCGGTAGTACACGCGCTGCTTGGGCGACTGCATCATGAAGACCACGAACATGTCTTGCTTGGGATCGACCCAGAAATAGGTGCCGCCGGCGCCGCCCCAGTAATAGTCGCCCTCGCTGCCGGCATAGGGCACGACGCCGTCCGACAGGCGGACCGCAAAGCCCAGCCCGAAGCCGTAGCCCGCGCCCGGCAGGTAGAGCGGTCCGGGCTTGATGACGCTGCCCATATGATCGGTCGTCATGTAACGCACGGTCTGCGGCGAGAGGTAGCGCTTGCCGTCGAGACTGCCGCCGTTGAGCATCATCTGCAGGAAGCGCGCATAGTCGGCCGCCGTGCCCATCAGCCCGCCGCCGCCCGAGAACCATTTGGTCGGCTGACGCGGATCGAAGAATTCGATCCCCCCACCCAGGCTGCGGTCATTGGCAAAGGGTTCGACCACGCGACTGTGATCGTTGGCGTTGGCAACGAAGAACGCGGTGTCCTTCATGCCCAGCGGCCCGGTGATGCGCTCCTTGAAGAAGACATCGAGTGGTTTGCCGGAAACCTTCTCCACCACCGCACCCAGCACGTCGGTCGAATGCGAATAGTCCCAGATCGTGCCCGGCTCGTAATGCAGCGGCAGCTTGGCCAGCCGCGCCACGTGCTCGGTGTTGTCGAACTCGCCTTCGAACAGCGAGGCATAGCTCTTCTTCACCAGCGAATTGCCGAAAAACCCGTAAGTCAGGCCCGATGTGTGGCGCAGCAGATCCTGCACCGTCATCGTTCGCTTGGCAGGCGCGGTTTCCAGCATCGGCTTGCCGTCAGCACCCGGCTTTTCGGCGCCGACCTGCAGCTCCTTCATCACCGGCAGATATTTCGCCACCGGATCGGAAAGCTGCATCTTGCCTTCCTCCACCAGCATCATCGCCGCCACGGAAGTCAGCGGCTTGGTCATCGAGTAGATGCGGAAGATGCCGTCCTTGGGCATCGCCGCCTTGGTTTGCGGATCGATCATGCCGACCGATTCGAAATAGGCCGCCTTGCCCTTGCGCTGGATCAGCACCACCGCGCCCGGCAGCGTGCCCTTGGCGATGTCGGCTTTCAGCGTCTCGGTGATCTTCGCCAGCCGGTCGGGCGCAAAGCCCGCCTGCTCGGCCGCGCTCTGCGCCAGCGCAATGCCGGAGCCGCCCAGCGCTAGCGCCGTGCCCAGCGCTAGCCCCATGAATGTCCGCCTGATCATGTTCCCTCCCGGTTTCTGCTTGCCGCAAAATCCTGTAGGCGGTCCTGCCGCTTGGCAAGCCTGGCGGCGGCAGGAGAGCCTTACCCGTTCGGCTAGGTCTATGCGCAGGCGGCATGCGCGCCTGGACCGGCGGAACCACTCGAACTGCCGCCGGTTACTGAAATGCCACAACCGGCGGAACGCCTGCTGTGGCGCAACAGTGTGGAGAAACGGGAATGTTTCGACATCTCACGCCGGTTTTGGTGGTCGCGATGCTTGTTGTCGGCACGGCGGCTGCCCAGCAAGGCCAGACGCCAGCCACCCCGCAGCAGCCGCCAACCGCCATCCCACCTGCCACCAACCAGAACCCCGGCCTGCGCGCGCCGGCCGAAACGCGGCCGGGAGAGCCCGCGCGCGCCACCAATCCCGGCGGCATTCCGGGAGCTCCGCCGTCAGCCAACGAGCCGGTGAACATCGCTACCGCCCTGCACAGCGCCGATCTTATCGGCGCCACCGTGCGCAACGAGCGCAACGAGAACATTGGCACGGTCGAGGCGCTGTTGATATCGCCCGATGCCAAGGTCGCCGGCGTTGTGCTGGATGTCGGCGGCTTTCTCGGCATGGGTGCGCGCCAGGTCGTGGTGCCGATGGCGCAACTCAGCATGGCCGGCAAAGACGTGCGCTTGACGGAGGGCACAAAGGACTCGCTGCGCGCCCTGCCGCCCTATCAGAAACGGACGAAATAGCGCCTATTTCGCTCGCAACATCGAAAGCGCCAGGCCGGCATAGCGGTCTGCGATCTGTTCCGGCGTCGCGGGGCCGCCCGGCCGGTACCAGTTGGCCACCGCCGTGCACATGGTCATCACCGCCAGACCGGCTTCGCGCGGATGCTCGCAGGTAAAAACGCCGCGCTTCAGGCCCGTGGCGATCGCATCGTTGAACTGGGCGCTGACCTTGTCGCGCAAGCCAATGACATGGGCCAGATCGTCCGCTTCCAGACTGCGCAGTTCGGAATTGCCGACGAAGGCTTCCTCGCGCCGCTCGGTGTGGAAGCGCACATAGGCACGCACCAGCGCCGCCAGCAGGGAAGCCGCATCGTCCTTGCGCGGCAAATCCCGCTTCGCCTGCTGCAGCACTGCCAGCAGATCTTCCGTCACCCGTGTCATGATGGCGCGCAGCAGCGCCGCCTTGGACGGGAAGTGATAGTAGATCGCGGCGATCGAGCTGCCGGCGGCGCCGGCGATGTCGCGCATGGAGGTGCCGTGGAAGCCCTGCTCGACGAAGCATTTCAGCGCCACCAGCAGGACGGCCTCCTGGCTGGCTGAACCTTCCGCGCGCGGCGTCGGTTTTGCCGGCGCGTTCATTACTCCGCCGCCTGCAATTGCGGCTGGCGCTTGCCGGCGCCGTGGCGCAGCAGCTGGCCCGAGTAGCGGCCGGTCTGCTGGTCGTTCTCGATCGTGACCTCACCGTTGATCAGCACGTAGCGATAGCCCGTCGCGCGCTGGATGCGCCGCCATTCCTTGCCCGGCAGATCGTGCACGATCTCTTCGCCCAGCACGGCAAGCTTGTCGTAATCGTAAACGATGATGTCGGCCGGTGCGCCCTTGGCCAGCACGCCGCGGCCGGTGAAGCCCGCCACCTGCGCGGGCAGCGCCGACAGCCGCCAATGCGCCTCTTCCAGGCTGATCATGTTGTGCTGGCGCACCACCTTGCAGATGGTTTCGGTCGGATAGCGGCCGGCGGTAAGGAACTTGGTATGCGCGCCGCCGTCGGAGACGCCGAACAGCACGTAAGGATCGGCCACGATCTCGCGCAGGTAATCGATATTGCCATTAGGGGGTGCTGCAAAGAATTCCGTCTTCAAATCCTCTTCCACCGCCATGTCGAGCATGACATCCACGGGATGCTTGCCCATCTTCTGGCCGGCCAGCGACAGCGTGTGGTCCGCCCACTGCTTGTTCTTCTCGAGCTGCGGGCCGACGATGACGATGCCCGGCAGCGGACCAGTGGCAGTGATCGGCAGCTTGTCGCGCAGGGCGGCGCGACGGGCGGGATCAGCGAGCTTGGCCTTGCGCTCTTCAAAGGTGCCGGTAGTCGCTTCCAGCCACGGCTTGGAATCGTCGAACAGGTTCCAGTTCTCGAAGGTGAAGGTGAAGCCGGCATCGGTGGTCAGGCCCTGTCCGACGACGCGGATGCCGCGCTCGCGGCAGGATTTCAGCCACGCCAGAATGCGGCGGTGGATTTCGGGCCGGTTGTCGAAGGCCTGCACTACGTTCATGACGATGGGACGGCCCGAGAGCTCGGCCATCTCCTCGTAGAAGGCCTGGTCCTTGGCGTTGTTGCCCGACACCAGCAGCATCTGCATGAAGCCATCATTGCGCCGGCGCAGCACCTTGGCGAATTCGCGGCAGGTCTCGTCGTGCATCACGTCGGTTGGCATCGGCGTGCCGTCGAAATCGCGCTGCACCGCCGCAGGTCCAGTCGGCAGCATACGCTGCGCCGACCAGCCGCAGGCTCCGGCATCCATCGCCTCATTCAAGAGCCGGCACATCTCGGCATGTTCGGCAGCGGTCGGCATGCGACCGGCCTTGGCGGCCTCGAAGCCCATCACCCAGATCAGCAGCGGGCCGATCGGCATGTAGGGCAGGATGTTCATCGCCTTGGGCGTGCGCTCGACGCTGTCGAGGAATTCGGGGAACGTCACCCAATCCCATGGCATGCCCGCTTCCATCGACGCCAGCGGAATGGCCTCGACCCGCGTCATCGACATCATGGCCCGCTCGCGCATCTCCGGCTGGACCGGCGCGAAGCCGAAGCCGCAATTGCCGATCACCACCGAGGTGATGCCGTGCCACGACGACAAGGTGCAGTAGGGATCCCAGAACACTTGTGCGTCGTAATGCGTGTGCAGGTCGATGAAGCCCGGCGCCACGATCAGGCCTGTGGCGTCGATGACCTCCTTGGCATCGGATGCATCGAGATGCCCGATCTCGGCAATGACCCCGTCGCGAATGCCGATATCGGCCTTGAACCGTGGCAGCCGCTGCCCATCGACAATCGTGCCGCCCTTGATAATCCGATCAAACCGCGCCATGCCACTCTCCTGCAATGAACTGAACGAACGTTCAGTCAGGTAAAACTGAAAGTCAAATGTTTTTGATAGTTATTTAATTTCAATGACTTGGCCGTTCGCCTGTCAGAACTCATAGGACACCACAGAGGCACAGAGACACAGAGGGCAGGAAAAGTTCGCTTGTTCTCCTCTGTGTCTCTGTGCCTCTGTGGTTGATCTTCCTACCGACGACGTCTCTTCTTGCTCTTCTCCGCCTCGTAGCGCTTTTGCATCTCCGCCGCGACCTTGGCCTCGCCGAGCAGCTTGTTGCCGCTCATCCACACTTCCGTGACCTTGCCGGAAGCCGAGCGTACGCGGCGCACGTTCTCGCCGTGGCTGGCATAGCCGCCGGCCAGTGCGATGGTGCCGGTGTCGCGGCCCGTGAGCTTGATCTCGCTGGCGTCCTGCAGCGGGTTGAACAGGCCCGGCATGGCGACCATCACCTTCTCGCCCATCGGCACCATGTCGAACGCGCCCCAGAGGCTCCACCAGCGCCCGGCCCAGCTCTTGGCCCGCGCGGCTGGAGCGCCGTTTTTGGCGAAGGCGGCGATGATGGCGAGGATGCCGTCGAACCAGAAATGCGACATGCCGTCAGCGGCGTTGGTCAGCACCGAGACCGAGAGATCGCGCCCCAGCAGCGCGCCCGAGCGGGTGATGAACCCCTGAAACCCGCCGCTATGGCCGGCATGCTCGATGCCCGCCGTAGTGCCGCTGATCGTGCCCAGGCCGTAGTAGCGCTCGAGGCTGGAATGCGGATCGCGCCATTGCCGGCGCACCATCTCGCGCCGGCTCTCGGCCGAGAGGAAGCTCTGCTTCGCCGCCGGATCGATCTGGGCGTAGAACCTGGCGAGATCCGCCGCCGTCGAGACGAAGCCCGTCGCCGGAGCCAAAGCGTAGGTCGGATTGCGCCCTGGTATCGCCACGCGCCAGCCCCGCCAGCCCATAGCCATGATTGGAATACTTGAAGCGCGCCGATGTCTGCAGCACCGGCTTCGCCGCAAGCGCCTCGCGCAATTCCTCGGCATTGAGGAACGGGCGGCGATCGACCCACTGACCGGAATCGGTGCCGTCGCGAATGATGCCGGCGGTGTGCGACAGCAACTGCGCAATGGTGGCGCGCGCCACCTCGCCATGCAGGCCCTGTACGTATTCGCCGGCGCGGTCGTCCAGCTTTATCTTGCCCGCTTCGCGCAGCTTCAAGATGCCGGCAGCGGTGAAACTTTTGGAATGGGAGGCGACGCGGAAGCGATGCCTGGGCGTCAATTCGCTGCCGGTTATGGCATTCGAAAATCCATACGCCCGCTCGAAGACAATCTTCCCCTTATGCGCGATCGCCACCGCGCAGCCCGGCTGCTGCGAGGCCCGCATCTGGAAATCGAGATATTGCGGCACGTAATCCAGCGCCGCTTGCAATGCCTTGTCCATGACGTCCCCCAACTGCCGCCATCGCCATCCCGCCACCCACACCGTCATCCCCGCGAAAGCGGGGATCTCAGGCGGGTGAGCCTGTGCCGTCGATGGTGGAATTCTCTTCAGAGAAAGATCCCCGCTTGCGCGGGGATGACGTATTTGCTTCGACTAAGCCCGCCCCAGATAATCCATCTTGCCGATCTCCACCCCATTGTGACGCAGGATGTTGTAGGTCGTCGTGACGTGGAAGAAGAAGTTCGGCAGGGCGAAG
>JAQSWP010000069.1 GCA_029266575.1 Alphaproteobacteria bacterium
CTGCGTCTCGATCAGCGTGGTGCGCGGGTAGCCGAATTTGCGCATGGTGTCGTTGACGGCGGACATTCTTCTCTTTCCGGGTTTGCCCGATGGTCGGCAATTGCAGGCGGCGCGCGCAAGGTCCAGGGTAAATGCGCTTTCCGCATGGCAGGCCTTGGCGGCAAGCTCGATGCGGCGAATTTCCACGCCCAAGCGCCAGTTACCGTCATGACGATCAATGCTCAGCGCATGGTAACCGCCTGCGCCGTAATGCGATTCCGGATCGGTCGAGGCCGAGACCACGCCTATCACCGGGATATCGCCTTTGGGGCCGGGGATGCGGCCCAGCAGGGAACGGTGCAGATGGCCGTGCAGCACCAGCTCCGCCCCCGCCCGGCCCAGCATCTCGCGCACCGCCGGCGCATCGCGCAGCCGCTTGCGCCAGGCGGCGGCGGAAGCCTGCGGCGGGTGATGGATCAGCACGATGCGGAACAGATCTGCAGCGCCGGTCTGGCGCAGCAGGGTTTCCGCCGCCGCCAGCTGCTCAGGCCCGACGGCCCCGGTCGCGGTCAGCGGGCTGGAGGGTTGCGCCGTCGACAGCCCGATCAGCGCCACCGGCCCGCGCACGCGCAGGAAGGGAAAATCCTTGGGACCCGCCGGCTCCTTGCCGTCATCGCCGGTCATGAACGGCGCCCAGTTGTGCAGCCCGCGCGCCCAGTCGAGGCCGACATAGGCATCGTGATTGCCCGGCACCACTGTCACCTTGTCGGAGGGCCCCAGCGCATCGAGCCAGGCGCGGGCGAGATGGAATTCCTGCGGCAGGGAGATATTGGCCAGGTCGCCGGTGACGGCAATGTGGTCGAAGCCCTGCGCCCGCACATCCTGCGCCACCGCCTGCAGCGAGCGGCCGACATGGATATGGCGGCGGCGCAAATGCCAGGACAGCAGGCCCAGCACCCGCTTGGAGGCGAAGGCCCTGAGCCCGGCCTGCGGCAGCGGCCCCAGATGCGGATCGGACAGGTGGGCAAGGCGGAACATAGAGATAGGGATCGCCCCATAAACCTTGCGGGTCAAGGCTTTATTGCCTAATTAACCCTTGCCACTCGCGACCTGGAAACCTTGGTGACCGCTTCCTCCGACGATCTGCCCGCGCCCAACGCCAAGCCGGTGGTTTGCCTGGTCGGCGCCAGCGACACCGCGCCGTTCGGCATCAACCCGATCGAGCGGCTGCGCCGCAGCCTGGGCAAGCATGGCGTCGAGCGCTTCCTCGGCCCCCATAGCGTGCCGCCCGAGAGCGGCCGCGTGCTGCTGGTCCGCGGCGACCGGCTGTTCGACGATGCGCTGTCCAAGGATCTGGTCGCACGCGCCGACTATCTGCTGCTCGACGAGAACGGCATGCCGGTAGCGGCCAATGTCGCGGCCGCCAGGGCGCTGCAGGCCCGCTCCCTGTTTGAGAGCGCCGCCGCGCCGGCACCCGGGGCGATCGCATCTCTTGGCCTGGTGCCGGTGACGGCCGGCACTTTGGGCCTTTCGTATCGCCATGCGCTGCGCAAGCGCGAGGCCCCTTTCATTCTTGACCTCGGCAAACTCACGCGCAGCGAAGCCGAGTGGCGGCTGTTCATGGGCGCCTACAAGGGCGTCACCGATTTCGTCACCAAATATCTCTGGCCGGTGCCGGCGCTGTGGGTCACCCGTTTCTGTGCGGCACGCAAGATCTCGCCCAACATGGTGACCTTGCTCAGCCTGGGCTTCGTGCTGCTGGCGATGTGGCTGTTCTCCATCGGCTGGTTCGGGCCGGGACTGATCGCCGCCTGGATCATGACTTTCCTCGACACCGTCGACGGCAAGCTGGCGCGCGTCACGCTCTCCTCCACCGGCTGGGGCGAGGTGTTCGATCACGGCATCGATCATGTGCATCCGCCGTTCTGGTGGGCCGCCTGGTGGTGGGGCCTGGTCAGCAACGGCTATGTCGGCACCGGCACCTCGCAGCTCGTGCTGTGGATCGTGGTCGGCGGTTATGTGCTGGGCCGCCTGCAGGAAGGGCTGTTCCTGCTGCTGTTCAAGATCGAGATGCATGCCTGGCAAAGACTGGACTCGCTGTTCCGGCTCGTCACCCAGCGGCGCAATCCCAATCTCTTCATCCTGACGGTGTTCACCATCGCCGCCGCCCCGCAGGAAGGCTTCCTGGCCGTCGCGATCTGGACCGTGGTGTCGCTGGCCTTCCATTTCGGCCGGCTCTATATGGCGTTTCGCGCCAGTAGGCGCGATGGCGGCATCACCTCGTGGCTGGCGCGGCCGGCCCCCGACCAGGCATGAGCGGCAGCGGATTGGACCGCCTGCTGCCGATCATCGCCGCCGAAACCCGGCGCGCCGTCAGCACCGAGGCCATGGCGCTGTCGGACGCGCTGCGCGCCAGACACGGCGATACGGTGCGGGCCACCTTGTTCTACGGCTCCTGCCTGCGCCCGCCGACGCAAGATGCGCTGGGTCCAGGCGGCGCCGACGAGCGGCTCTACGATTTCTATCTGCTGGTCGACGATCTGCGCGCCGCCAATGGCAGTGCCCTGCGCGCGATCGGCAATCGCCTGCTGCCGCCCAATGTCTATTTCCTGCAGACGCCTTTCGGCGCCGGCACTCTGCGCTGCAAATACGCGGTGCTGACCCTGGACCAGTTCGCCGAAGGCTGCTCGCACGCCTATTTCCACAATTACTTCTGGGGCCGCTTCGCCCAGCCCGCCGCTATCCCTTATGCGCGCGATGATGCCACGCGCAAGACGATGGATGCCGCACTGGCCGACGCCGTCTCGACCCTGATCGGCCGCGCAGCACCGCTGTTCGACAAGCCGTTCACGGCGGCGGAGCTATGGACCCGCGCCTTTATCGAATCCTATCGCTGCGAATTGCGACCGGAATCGCCCGAGCGCGCCGGCCAGATCTATCGCGCCGATGCCGAACGCTACGATGCCATCGCCGCCGATGCGCTGGTCGCCGCCAATTTGTGGGCCGCCAGAATCGAGGATCGCTTCAAGCCAAGCTTCCATTCGCGCATGCGCCTGCTGTGGTTCTGCCGTCGCATCGCGGGGAAGAGCTTCAACGTGCTGCGCCTGATCAAGGCCAGCACCACCGTAGCCGACGGCATCGACTACATCTTGTGGAAGATCGAGCGCCATTCCGGCGTCAAGACCATGCTCAGCCCCTGGCAGCGGCGGCATCCGCTGCTGGCCGCCCCCGGCCTGGCGTGGAAACTCTACCGCCAGGGCGCTTTCCGCTAGGAATTGACGCGGCATTTTGCGGCAGCGTTCGGCTCTATCTCCACTGCGGTAAAGGCGTATTCTCCGCCCATGATCTGGCGCGCATTCTCCGCACGACTGGGAAGCTGGCTGCTGGCGGCAGCGCTGGTGTTGCCCAGCCTTGTCGGCCTGCTGCCGATGCCGATGCGCGCGCAGGCCGCGATGCCGGTTGCCAGTCAGGATGCGACGGCAAAACTGCTCGCCGATCTGGCGGTGATCTGCACGCCTTACGGGCTGCGTAGCATTGCCGATCACGACAAGTCCGTGCCGCCTGCCGGCAAGATCGCGCATGACAAATGCGTGCTGTGCGGGCTCGCCGCCGCTGCCGCGCTCGGCGTGCTGCCGGCCGCGAGCGATTGCGCCATGGCCGCGGCGCAAGCGGAGAGCGTCGCCGCCGTCGAACGCGATGTCGCCTTCCTTGTTTCCTTCAACCTGCCGCCGCCAGGCCGCGGGCCGCCGAACTGAAGCCACGGATTTTTCTTCCCATCCGGCTTTTCGTTCGATCAAGGATCATGACAATGTTTACCCGTCGTTTCGCTCTGGGCGCGGTCATCGCCGCCGCCTTCGCCTCTGCTGCCTTCGCCCACAGCTACACTCTGGGCCCGCTCAAGATCGGCCATCCCTGGGCCCGCGCCACCGTCGCCGCCAATGGCGGCGCCTTCCTCTCGGTCGACAACACCGGCGCCACGCCGGACCGGTTGCTGCGGGCCTCGACCGAAGTTGCGACATCGGTTCAGTTGCACGTCCACATCAAGGACGGCGACATCATGCGCATGCGCGAAGTCGATTCCGTCGACCTGCCCGCCGGCAAGAAGATCGTCTTCGCGCCGGGGGGCTATCACATCATGCTGCTGGGACTGAAGAAGAAGCTGGTCGAAGGCGAGCGCTTCGCGCTGACGCTTGAATTCGAGAAGGCCGGCAAGATCACCGTCGATATCGCCGTCGACAAGCCCGGCGCTGGCGCGGTCGAGCACAGGCACTAGGCGCAAAGAAAAAGGGCGGAGGAAATTTCCTCCGCCCTTTATCCAGTCCCCCCAAGCAATCAGATTTAGCCGGCGGCAGCCATCACCGGGCGCGGCAGCAGGCCGATCGAGGCGGCGATGCCGGTCAAGGTCTCGACCACCAGTTCGAGCTGCTCGCGCGTGTGCGCGGCGCAGACCGAGCAGCGCAGCAGCGACACGCCGTTGGGCGTGGCGAAAGCGCCGGCCAGATTGACGTAGATGCCGCTGTCGAGCAGCGCCTTCCAAACGCCGGTCGTGGTCTCCAGATCGGGCATGTGCACGGCGACGACCGGGCTGCGGTCGGGGCCGAGATGGAAGCCGGCAGCCTCGAGGCCGTCGTACAGCACCTCAACGTTATGCCACAGCCGCGTGCGCAGCTCGGGCCGCTGCTGCACCACGCGCAGCGCCTGGCGCACCGAGGCGATGATCGAGGGCGGCAGCGAAGCGGTGAACATATAGGGCCGCGTCAGCAGGCGCAGGTTCTCGAATTCGGGATGGTTGGAGACGCAGAAGCCGCCCACCGCGCCCAAAGTCTTGGAGAAGGTGCCGACCACGAAGTCGACCTGGTCGAGAATGCCGGCCTCTTCCACCATGCCGCGGCCATACTCGCCCAGCACGCCCAGCGAATGGGCCTCGTCGACCAGCAGATAGGCGCCATGGCGCTTGCTGACGTCGCAGATTTCCTTGAGCGGCGCCTTGTCGCCCAGCATCGAATAGATGCCTTCGACCACGACCAGCTTGTTGCCCGTAGCGTCCTTCAGCCGGCGCAGGCGCTTTTCCAGATCCGCCGCATCGTTGTGGCGGAAGCGGATCACGGTCGCCGCCGTCATCTTCGAGGCGTCGTAGATGCTGGCATGGCTGTCGGCGTCGATGATCAGGTAATCGCCCTCGCCCACCAAAGTGGCGATGGTGCCGAGATTGGCCTGGAAGCCGGTCGAGAACACCATGCCATGCTGCATGCCGTAGAAATCGGCCAGCTCGCGCTCCAGCTGCTCGTGCTGGTCGTAGGAGCCGTTGGCGGTGCGCGAGCCGGTGGTGCCGGTGCCTTCGCTGCGCAGCGCATCGACGGCGCTGTCGACGCAGCTGTCATCGAAGGTCAGGCCGAGATAGTTGTTGGTGCCGACCATGATGGTGCGCTGGCCGTTGACCACCGCTTCGGTGGGCGACAGCACCTTCTGCAGGCGTACCCGCAGCGGATCCATGCCCGCGTCGCGGGCGGTCTGGTAGCGCTCCAGCAGAGCGGCGTGCCGATCGAAAAGACCCATCCTCAAGCCCCCATGCGCAGCCGGCTGACGGCGTCAACCAGTTCGCGAACCGTCTTGGTCTCGGCGACGACATTGAGGGGGATGGAGATGTCGAACTTGTCTTCAAGTTCCATGATCATGTCCATCACCGCCAGCGAATCGATGTTCAGATCGCGCGTGATGTCGGTATCCAGCGCGATGCTCGCGTCGCCTTTACGAAACGGCTGCAAGAGTTTCTCCACCTCGGCAAAAGCTTCCTTTTGACCGAGGGCCAAGCCGTCGTTCATCCCTTCCTCCAACACATCAACCAGTCTGAGGACGCTCGAACGACCCATTGACCTTGAAAACCCATAGCTACCCGCGCCGGCATGGCGCGGTGCGACGGATTAAGCCAAATCATTGAGCCAATTGGGAAATGACGATTTGTGTCCGTTTGTTACACGCAGATGACGGGCGCTAAAGCCAGCGTCTGCGCCGGTACCAGGCAACGGTCTCGGCAAAGCCTTCCGGCAGGGCGATATGCGGCTGCCAGCCCAGGAATTCCGCCAGGCGGCGATCCCGCGCCACCCAGTCGGCATGGAAGATTTCCCGCACCTTGGCCGGCGACAGGATGCGCGCCTCGCCATCGAGCTTGGCGATAGCTTGTTGGGCGAAAGCGACCAGGCTCATGGCCGGCTTCGGGATGCGGATCGTTCGAACGCTCCTGCCCAGGGCGCGGCCGGCCTCTTGGGCGAAATCGCGCAGGGAGTAGCCATCGGGCGCCCCGTCATCGACCTCATAGGCGTCAGCCGGCGGCAGATCGGCGGTGGCCAGCCGGCAGAGCAGATCGGCCAGATCGGCGACATTGATGGCCGAGATGCGGCCCGACCCGTCGCCCGCCACCGGCGCCAGCCCGCGCTGCACCGTCTTGAAAAACGCCAGCGTCTCGCGATCGCCCGGGCCATAGACCACCGGCGCCCGCAATGCCAGCCAGGGCAGGCCATGCGGGGCGTTGCGCAAGATCTCCTCGCCTGCCCGCTTGCTGGCGGCATAGGGCGAGATCAGCGGCTCGCGCGCGGCCAGCGAGGACAGCAGGATGAGGCGCGGCGTGGCAGGTGGATCGATCGCGGCCAGGAGATTGGCGACGCCGTCGCGATTGACGGCGAAGAAATCGGCTTCACGGCGCGCCTTGATCAGCCCGGCCAGATGCAGCACCGCATCGGCGCCGGCCACCAGCCGCTCCAGCGCGGCGGCTTGTGTGAGATCGCCCAGCACCAGCTCGACCGGCCCGGCGGCACCGGGGGCGAATTGCGGCAATTGCCGCGCCAGGATGCGGACTTGGTGGCCCGCTTGCAGCAGGCGCGGCACCAGCGCCTGGCCGACGAAGCCGGTGGCGCCGGTGACGGCGATCCGCATGGATCAGGACTCCGCCGGCACAGGATCGGCCGGCTCGCCGTACTGGCCCTGCAGGTAGTTGTTGCGGGCGCGGCTGCGCGAGAGCTTGCCGGAAGAGGTCTGCGGCAGGGCATGCGGCGGCACCAGCACGACTCTGCAATCGATCGCCGCCTGCTCGCGCACCGCCGCCTCGACGGCGCGGCGCAGCTCGTCGCGCGCCTCGACATCGGTCAGCCGCGCCTGCACCAGCACCACCACATCCTCGCCGCCATGCTCGTCGTCGTGCACGGCGAAGGCGGCGACATCGCCGCGCCGCAAGCCAGGCAAGGCCTCGACCGCCCATTCCAGGTCCTGCGGCCAGATGTTGCGGCCGTTGATGATGATCAGATCCTTGGCGCGGCCGGTCACGATGAGCTCGCCGTCCAGCATGTAGCCGAGATCGCCGGTATCGAGCCAGCCATCCTGGTGCAGCACCGCTGCGGTTGCTTCCGGCTGGTTGAAATAGCCCGGCGTGACCGACGGCCCGCGGACGAATACGCGGCCGATGCGCCGGTCGGGCAGTGGGAATTCCTGCTCGTCGCGCACTTCGAGGTCGTGGCCGGCCAGCGGCAGGCCGCAAATGGCGAAAGTGCGCGCTTCGCGTTCGTCGGCGCTGGCGTTTGCCGCCTCGGCGCGGCCGGCAGCCAAGCCCGCGCGCAGCACCCGATCGATCCGCACCTTGTCGTCGGCCGGCGCGAAGGCCACGGCGAGGCAGGTTTCAGCCATGCCGTAGGATGGCACGAAAGCGCCTTCGCGGAAGCCGGCAGGTGCGAAGATCTCGGCGAAGCGGCGCAGCACCTGCGGCTGCACCATGTCGCCGCCGATGCCGGCGCGGCGCCAGCACGACAGATCGAGCGCCGCCACCTGCTCGTCCGACAGCCGCCGCATGGAAAGATCGTAGCCGAAGGTCGGGCTGTAGCTGACGCTGTTGCGGTTCTGCGAAATCATGTTCAGCCACACGCTGGGCCGGCGGGCGAATTCGCGCGTCGGCAGCAGGTCGGTCGAGAGCTGATTGCAGATCGGCCCCAGCATGAAGCCGATCAGGCCCATGTCGTGATAGAACGGCAGCCACGAGATGGCGCGATCCTCGGGCCTGATATCGAGGCCGACGCTCGACATGCCGAGGATGTTGGCCATCAGCGCCTTCTGCGTGACGTCGACGCCCAGAGGAAAGCGCGTGCTGCCCGAGGAATATTGCAGGTAGCAGCGCCCGTCAGGCCCCAACGGCTTGAGATCGGCTTGGGCTTCCGGCAGGCTCGCGAAAGCTTCGGGCTCGCCATGCAGCAGCAGATTGGCGCCCTCGGCGGCTTCGGCCAGGAAACCGCCCAGCCCGTCCGCCGCCATGGCGGCGCGCGCCCCCGACCCTGCAAGCTGCAAGGCCAGCTGGTCGACATAACCGGTCTTGGCGCCCAATCCCACCGGCAGCGACACCGGCACCGGCACGATGCCGGCATACTGGCAGGCGATGAACGCGGTGGCGAATTGCGGCGTGGTATCGGCGACCAGCAGCATGCGATCGCCGCGATGCAGCTTCAGCCCCAGAAGCTTGCGCGCCATGATCTGCGCCTGCGCCCTCAGCTCGCGATAGGGCAGCACGCTCAGCAATTGCCCGCGCGCATTGTAGAAATTGAAACCGGTCTCGCCTTGCGCCGCGTAATCCATCGCCTGCGCCAGGCTGGAGAAGCCGCAGCGCTGGAACTTCAATTTGGTATTGAGAGTGGGCGTTGGTGTCATTCGCGTTCAGGTGTCGGACGCTCGCGTCTTGGGGCGCGCGCCGAACGAGGTATTTCCGACCGGCGAAAAGCGCGCTCTAGGTAACAGAAGCGCCTCGCGGTCACAAGCAGCAGCGGGCCCGTGACTTTGTTACGGATTGTTTCAACAGCAAGAGATGCACGCCCCGCACTCAGTCCTTATCCTGAGCCCGTCGAAGGATGCGCCGCGATCTCAGTAGGTGATGCCGATGTTGAGTTGGGCTCTTGGATCGCCCTGCTCGGCGGCGATGCGAAACCATTTGGTTGCTTCGGCCGGGTTCTGTCTTACGCCCTCGCCGTTCTGGTACATGACGCCGAGCTGAACCTGAGCGACGACATCGCCCCGCTCGGCAAGAACTCGCAGCAGCCGGAAGGCGGTGGCGTAGTCGCCGCGCTCATAGGCGGTAGCGGCATCTTCCATGGGGCCGGCCGCCACGGAAGCGGCGCCGACCAACGTCAGCAATGCCGCCAAAACAATGCGGTGAAGTTTCACTCTCTGGGCGCCCCCCTGCTCCCCGAGGCGACAGTGTAGTCGCCTCAGGCGCTGCGACCCAGCGTGTTCGACAGAGGCGCGATCCCTCCGGCCGCGCGCGTCGTCAGCGTGAGCGCTGCTCCAGCATGGCGGTGAGCTTGGTGACGTCGCCGCCATTGGCCTGGATCACCGAGGCGAATTCGTCGCGCTGGGTGCGGGTCAGGCTGACGCCGTCGATCGTAACGTCGGAGATGCGCGGCGCGCCCGCGATCTGGCTGACCTGCCAGTCGACCGGCGTCTGGTTGGCGCTGCCTGGCATCTGCACGCGGGTGCGCACCAGCACCTGGCCGTTGGCGGCAGGCTCGGCCGCCACCACCGTCATCGGCTGGCCGGCATAGGTGTAGAAGCGATCGGCATAGGCCTTGGCGACATAGGCCTCGAAAGCGGTGCGGAATTCGCGCTGCTGCGTCGGGTTCAGCGCAGTCCAGCGCGAGCCCAGGGTGGCGCGGGCCAGCGCGTCGACATCGAAGCTTTGCGCGAACAGGCGGGCAAAGCGAACCCTGGCATCGCCGCTGGCCTTGGCTTGCGGCGCCTCGCTGCGCGCCTGGGCGGCGGAGCGCTCGATGAAGGCCTGCGCCGCGGCCGGAAAATCGGCGGCCAGAGCCTGCCGCACCAGCACAGGTTGCCCCGCAAGAACGGCGAACGAGACGGCCGAAACGGCAACAACCATGGCCTGGCGGCGGGAAATGCGGTTCATGGAGGACACCCTTTGCAAACGATCCGGGAAGCCAACGCTCGCGCGCCAGTTGCGTTCACCCCCAGCCAATCAAGATCAGAGGAGGCGGTTGATGATCCAAAAATGCGGGCAAAGCAAGGCGCAAACGACGTGGCAAAAACGCATCCATGCCTTGCGGTAGCTGTATTGACAGGGTCCTATGCCCCCTTGATATTCACGGGCTTTCCGGGGTCCGGGCGGTCCGGGACCCCAAAAACAGCCAGGAGGGGCTACAAGAAGTGATCCCCGCAGTGATGCCGACCTATGACAGACGGGATGTCGCGTTCGAGCGCGGCGAGGGAGCCTATCTCTTCGCCACGGACGGACGACGTTATCTCGATTTCTGTTCCGGCATCGCGGTGACCGCCTTGGGCCATGCCCATCCCCATCTGGTCGCCGCCCTCAAGGGTCAGGCGGAAAAGGTGTGGCACGTCTCCAACCTGTTCCGCATTCCCGAAGGCGAGGCACTGGCCAAGCGGCTGGTCGACAACTCCTTCGCCGACACGGTGTTCTTCTGCAACTCCGGCGCCGAGGCGATGGAGGGCGGCATCAAGCTGGTGCGCAAATATCACGACGTGACGGGCAATCCGCACCGCTTCCGCATCATCGCCTGCACCCAGTCGTTCCACGGCCGCACGCTGTCGACCTTGGCGGCGGCGGGCAACGAGAAATACCTGAAGGGCTTCGATCCGGCGATGCCGGGCTTCAGCCAGGTGCCGTTCGGAAATCTCAACGTGCTGCGCGATGAGATCAGCGACGACGTCGCCGCCATTCTGGTCGAACCGGTGCAGGGCGAAGGCGGCGTGCGCGCCGGCGACGTCGAATATCTGCGCGGGCTTCGCGCGGTGTGCGACGAATACGGGCTGCTGCTGTTCCTCGACGAGGTCCAGTGCGGCATGGGCCGCACCGGCAAGCTGTTCGCCCATGAATGGGCCGGCATCACGCCCGACGTGGTCGGCACCGCCAAAGGCCTGGGCGGCGGCTTCCCCGTCGGCGCGCTGCTGGCGACGGAGAAGGCGGCGCAGGGCATGACCTTCGGCACCCACGGCTCGACCTTCGGCGGCAATCCGCTGGCGATGAGCGTGGCCAATGCGGTGCTCGACGTCGTGCTGGCGCCGGGCTTCCTCGACCATGTCTGCGAGATGTCGCAGCTTCTGCATCGCAAGCTGCAGCAGCTGGTCGCCAAGCATCCCAAAATTTTCGTCGAAGTGCGCGGCAAGGGCCTGCTGGCTGGGCTGCGCTGCCAGATCGAGAACACCAAGGTGATCAACGCGCTGTTCCGCCACGGCCTGGTGGTGGTCGGCGCCGGCGACAACGTCATCCGCCTGTTGCCGCCTTTGATCGTCGAGGAGAAGCACATCGACGAGGCGATCGACAAACTCGATACCGCCGCGCGCGAGCTGGTGGGCGATGCCTAAGGGCAACGGCGCCACGCCGCGGCACTTCCTCGATCTCGATACGGTGGGGAAAGCAGACCTGCGCGGCATCATCGAGCAGGGCCAGCGCTATCGCCTGGGCAAGGACGAAGCGCGCCCGCTGGTCGGCAAGACCTTGGCGATGATCTTCGAGAAGCCGTCCACCCGCACGCGCGTGTCGTTCGAG
The DNA here is from genome assembly GCA_029266575.1 of Alphaproteobacteria bacterium. Taxonomy (GTDB): domain Bacteria; phylum Pseudomonadota; class Alphaproteobacteria; order Reyranellales; family JAQSWP01; genus JAQSWP01. The sequence continues at coordinate 11,528 of JAQSWP010000069.1, forward strand.
GTCGGCATGAAGGAGCTGGGCGGCGAAGTGGTGATGCTGGGCACCAACGACACCCAGCTCGGCCGCGGCGAGAGCATCGCCGACACCGCCCGCGTGCTGTCGCGCTACGTCGACATCATCATGATCCGCACCACCGCCGAGGACAAACTGCACGAGATGGCGCGCTATGCCACCGTGCCGGTGATCAACGGCCTGACCGACCGCACCCATCCCTGCCAGTTGATGGCCGACGTGATGACCTTCGAGCAGCATCGCGGGCCGATCGCCGGCAAGTCGATCGCCTGGTCGGGCGACGGCAACAACATGGCGACCAGCTGGATCCATGCCGCCGTGCAGTTCGATTTCGAGCTGCGCATCGCCTGCCCCAAGGAATTGATGCCGCCGGCCGACGTGGTGAGCTGGGCGCAGAAGCAGGGCGCCAAATTGCGCATCTCGCACGATGCCGAGCAGGCGGTGACCGGCGCCGATTGCGTCGTCACCGACACCTGGGTGTCGATGGGCGACGAGGAGCCGGGCAAGGCCAAGATGCGCCACAACATGCTGGCGCCCTACAGGGTCGACGAGCGGCTGCTGCAGCGGGCCGCCAAGGACGCCATCTTCATGCACTGCCTGCCCGCCCATCGCGGCGAGGAAGTCACCGCTTCCGTGATCGACGGCAAGCAATCGGTGGTCTGGGACGAAGCCGAGAACCGCCTGCACGCGCAGAAGGGCATTCTGGCCTGGTGTCTGGCCTGAGCTGATCCACCGCTCTTCTCCTTTCCCTCCCCCCCTTGCGGGGGAGGGTTAGGGAGGGGTGCAACACGGCAAACATCTCCTGTGAACTTCCCCCACCTTAACCCTCCCCCGCAAGGGGGGAGGGGATATGAGGTTGCACCTTCCGCCCGCCCTCGCCATCTATGGCGCTCACGGGTTGAGGTCTTTGCGATGAACGAGTTTTCCCCGCCGCCCGAGGCCGAAGCGGTATTGCCATTCCAGGTGCGCAAGCTGGACTTGCGCGGGCGGCTGGTGCGGTTGGGCCCGTCGATCGACATCATGCTGCGCGGCCACGACTATCCCGCGCCGGTCGCCACTTTGCTGGCCGAGACGCTGACGCTTGCCGCCATCTTGGCTTCGTCGATCAAATACGACGGCATCTTCACCCTGCAGATCCGGGGCAACGGGCCGGTGAAGCTGATCGTCACCGACGTCACTTCGCTGGGCCAGGTGCGCGGCTATGCGCAATACGATGCCGGCGAAGTCGCGGCGGCGATCGTGGCAAATCCCAAGCTGGACAATCCGGTGCAGCGGCTGCTGGGCGCGGGCACACTTGCCTTCACCGTCGACCAGGGCGCCGACACCGATCGCTACCAGGGCGTGGTGCCGCTGGAAGGCGGCACGGTGGCGGAATGCGCGCATGCCTATTTCCGCCAGTCCGAGCAGCTGCTGACCGGCATCAAGATCGCCGTTGCAGGCCCAGGCCAGGGCGGCGCTACGTGGCGCGCCGGCGGATTGATGGTGCAGCGCCTGCCTGGCTCGCGAACGCTCGACGGTTTCGACAGCACCGACCCGGAAGACGCCGAGGACAACTGGCGGCGGGCGGTGATTCTCATGTCGACCGCCAGCGACGCCGAGCTGACCGATGCCACCTTGCCGATGACTGAACTGGTCTGGCGGCTTTACCACGAGGACGCACCGGAGGCGTTTCCCGTGCGGCACCTGCAATTCGGCTGCCGCTGCTCACGCCAGCGCATCGTCAACGTGCTGCGCTCCTTCCCCCGCGCCGAGATCGAGGCGATGAAGGAGAACGACGAGGCGGTGATGGTGAAATGCGAGTTCTGCGCCACCGAATACCGCTTCGGCGAGGACGATCTGGAAGCGATC
>JAQSWP010000070.1 GCA_029266575.1 Alphaproteobacteria bacterium
GTTCGTCGCCCTGAACATGTGGCTACGCAGCCTGGGCGTAGTGTGTCTCGCCTATTGCTGGATCGTCTGGCTGATGTTCGGGCAGGCCTCGGGCGCCTAGGTCGGTCCGAAGACCTGGAGCGGGGTGCTGCTGGTTGCCGGGCTGACCTATTCGCGCCGCCGGCCGGTCGTTGCCGCGGCGCCGGTGCCGCTCCGGCTGGAACCGGTGATGACCGAGAGTGGTCTGGTGCAGCTGCCGTACTATCGGAAAGGGCGACCGGCATGAACCGGCGCCATATTCTGGCGCTGGCCGGGATCGGCGCGTTCGCCGGCATGCCGCGGGCGATGGCGCAGACCGCGCCGCCAGCCAACGCCCGAACCCTGTCGGCGGCGAGTTTCGGTGCCAAAGGCGATGGGCAGACCGACGATACGGCAGCCTTGCAGAAGGCGCTGGACGAGACTTTCAGAGGCAATGACGGCACGTTCCTGACCATCCCGCCAGGCGTCTATCGTGTCGAGCGCACCCTGCGCATTTCCCCGCAGCATCATGTCACGCATGCCACCGGTATCATCGCTTCCGGCGCGCGGCTGCGCTCGAGCATCGCGGACGGCGCCAACGTGCTCGAAGTGAACAGCCGCAGTACGTTCCGCTTCCTGCAGATCAACGGGTTGGAAATTCACGGCAGTGGCAAGGAAGGCGCCGGCATCCATATGGAATGCCAGGAGGGCGGCAAGTACCTCTACAATTTCTCCCTGCGCGATATCGTGGTGCAGGGTTGCGGCGGCGATGGCGCCAGATTGCTGGGCAATGTGTTCGAGGGCCAGCTTTACAATTGCTACCTGCGCAACAACAAGGCCAACGGCATCACCTTCGGCCATGGCAGCCGCTCGGGCATCCTCTCGGCCATTCACGTCATGGCCAGCGTGTTCGGCGAGAATGGCGGCGACGGCGCGGCCATGATCAACAATTGCTACGACGTCGGCTTCCACGGCAGCTATTTCCTGCTCAACGGCCGTTATGGGCTGGTGGCGTCCAACGGCTGCACCTTGCTGTCGCATTGCGGCTTCGAGAACAACCACCAGGCGGCGGCCGATTTCGACGCCGGCGGGGCGGGGCTGAAGCTGAACAATTTCGGCACGCTGATCGGCTGCACGGCCTATTCAATGTTCAAACAGCAGGCGTTGCTCGATGCGTTTATCGTCAGGCGGCTGGTGATGGTGGGCTGCACCGGCAGTGGCGGCGGGGCGGCCAAGGGGGCCTACCTGGCGCGGGTGCGCGGCCAGAAGAAGGCGCAGGCCCTCGCCATGGGCTGCAGCGGAGATATTCGTACCGAGAGCGGTTTCGAGGTCCTGGATATCGGCAGCGGCGAGCAGGGCGGCATGCGCTTTTCCGAGCGCTGGGACGGACGCAATAATCTGCGGCTGGGCGATTACGTGCTGTGGGTCGACGAAACCGGTACGCTGCGGACGAAAAAAGGGCCGCCGCAATCGGATCGCGACGGCCAGCCGGTAGGAATGCGCGGCTAAAAGCCCTCAGGCGCCGCTGGCGCGATCGAGCCGGGCATTGGCGTAGTTCTGGACATACCAGTCATAGGCCCGCCGCAGGCCTTCCTCCAGCGGCACCTTAGCCTCCCAGCCCATGGCCGCGAGCCTGCTGACATCCACGATCTTGCGCGGCGTGCCATCGGGCTTGCTGCGATCAAAGCGGATGCGGCCCTTGTACCCGGCAACTTCGGCGATCTTCTCGGCCAGGCCGACAATAGTGATCTCGGCGGCGCTGCCAAGATTGACGATCTCATCGCCCGAGTACTTCTTCAGGAGGAAAATCATACCGTCGGCTGCGTCATCGACATAGAGCAGATCGCGCAGCGGCGAGCCGGTGCCCCACAGTTCGAAGGACTCCGCGTTGCTCTCCTTGGCGGCGTGAACCTTGCGGATCAGGGCAGGGACGACGTGGCTGCCCTGCAGGTCGAAATTGTCGTTGGGGCCGTAGAGGTTGGTCGGCATGACGCTGATATAGTCGCAGCCATATTGCCGGCGATAGGCCTGGCACATCTTGATGCCAGCGATTTTGGCGATGGCGTACCACTGGTTGGTCGGTTCCAGTGGACCGGTCAGAAGCGATTCTTCCTTGATCGGCTGTTCCGCCATACGCGGATAGATGCAGGAGGAACCCAGGAACACCAGCTTCTCGACCTCATGCTTGCGCGCCGAATCGATGACGTTGTTCTGGATCTGCAGGTTCTCGTAGAGAAATTCCGCTGGCCGGCTGTCATTGGCCAGAATGCCGCCGACTTTGGCCGCGGCAAGGAAGATCGCGTGCGGCCGGTTCTCGCGCATCCAGCGATCGACCTGCGAACGCTCGCGCAGATCGACTTCGGATCGCCCCACCGTCAGGGTGGTGCAATCCTCCCGTTCCAGCGCCCGCACCAGGGCGGAGCCGACCAGGCCGCGATGGCCGGCAACCCAGATGCGCTTGCCGGCCAGGCTGTATTCGGCACTACGCATTGGCGTAACGCCGCAGGCGAAGATCGGCGCGATCGGTTTCAACCATCTCGGCCACCAGCGCCTCGAAGCCGATCGTGTGTTGCCAGCCGAGCTTTTCGTGCGCCTTGGTGGGATCGCCCAGCAGGAATTCCACTTCGGTCGGGCGATAGTATTTTGGATCGACGGCCACCAGGATTTCGCCGGTGCGCCGGCAATGGCCGCGTTCGTTCTCGTCCGCGCCCTCCCACGAAATAGGGCGGTTGATGTAATGGAAGGCGTTCTCGACGAATTCGCGCACGGAATGCACCTCACCGGTGGCCAGAACGTAGTCGTCGGCCGTGTCCTGCTGCAGGATCCGCCACATGCCTTCGACGTAGTCGCGCGCGTGGCCCCAGTCGCGCTTGGCGTCCAGATTGCCGAGATAGAGGCATTTCTGCAAGCCATGCTCGATCGCCGCCACGGCACGGGTGATCTTGCGCGTCACGAAGGTCTCGCCGCGCAAGGGCGATTCGTGATTGAACAGGATGCCGTTCGAGGCATGCATGCCGTAGGCTTCGCGATAGTTGATCGTAATCCAGTAGCCGTAAAGCTTGGCCGCGGCGTAAGGACTGCGCGGATAGAACGGCGTGGTTTCACGCTGCGGCGTCTCGACCACCTTGCCGAACAGTTCGGAGGTCGAGGCTTGGTAGAAACGGACGCGCTCTTCCATTTTTAGAATGCGGATGGCCTCGAGCAGCCGCAAGGTGCCCATGGCGTCGGTATTAGCGGTGTATTCCGGCGTCTCAAAGCTCACCTGCACGTGGCTCTGGGCGGCAAGATTGTAGATCTCGGTTGGCTGGGTTTCCTGGATGATGCGGATCAGCGAACTGGAATCGGTCATGTCGCCGTGATGCAGGAAAAAACGCACGCCTTCCTCATGCGGGTCGCGATAGAGATGGTCGATGCGCCTGGTATTGATCGAGGAGGAGCGGCGTTTCAGGCCATGAACGATATAGCCTTTGTCCAGCAGCAGCTCGGCCAGATAGGCGCCGTCCTGGCCGGTTGCGCCGGTGATCAATGCGACTTTATCGGTCATGTCTTTTGTCCTACTCGTTGACTGTGGCGCGGAAATTCCGCTCTCTAGCGGCGCCGTCCTGGGTGAAGGCGATGCGCCGTGCGACTGCGTCCCAGGTGTAGCTTTGCAAAACGTGTTTCTGGCCGGACTGGCCCATGCGGCCCAGCCGCTCGGGATCGCTCATGGCCTCGACCAGGGTGGTGGCAACGGCTTGCGGTGCAACCCCAGAACCGGCGTGCGCGAGGCCAGCGCCTCGACATAGACCTGGCCCCAGGGATCATTGAGCATGGGCTGGGCCAGCAGGGCTGAATGGCGATAGAGCTCCTGCAGATCGTTCCAGGGAAGGTGATCGCGCAATTCCACGCCGGGCGCGTCGCGCACCAGTTCCCGGCTGCGGCTGTCGCCCACGATGGTCAAGGTGAGATGCGGCATTTTTCGCCGTGCGATACGAAATGCTTCCAGCAGGAGCAGGCCGCCTTTTTGCGCGAACAGATGCTTGGCGACGAACAGGATGCGGCCGCTGCCGTAATATTTGGGCCCGTAATAGGGTTCGATCTCGCCCATGCCGCAGCCGACCGCGGTGACCTTGTCTTGCGGCAAGCCGTAATGTGCGATCATGTGCCGCCGCAGATTGCGGCTGAACGTGAAGACGTGGTCGATATTGGCCATTGCCTGGCGGTCGTAGGCGGCGAACGCCCGCAGGCACTTGTCCGAATAGCTGCGCTTGTCCGGGCGATAGTCGTAGGATAGCGCCCAGTCGTCGTCGCAATAGAGATAGTGCCGGATGTCGCCATGACCGCGCCCGATCGGCACGTCGAGAATGCCGGTGTGCAGCACATCGCGAATACCTTGCCGCTGCACGGTCTCCAGCAGACGACGCGCGGCAAGCCAGCGTGCGGCAGCAGTACGCAGGACCGCTTCGCGTGAAGATGGAATGCCATAGCCGCTGAGCGCGTATCGCATCGCCAACATGGCGACAATCGGCCGCGTAGGGGCGCAGCTTGCGCGCGCTACTTCGATGCCGAGCCGTTCCAGCGCATTGGCCAGATTAAAGGGCGCCGCCGACCACACTTTCGGATCGGAGGGATTGCCCCAGATACTGCAAACGGAAACCCGATCGAAGCGCCGTCGAGTTTGCGGACTCTCCTCCGTCGGCTGTTGTTGCAAAGCGTGCATCAGTCTCCGTCAATCGCCCGAATGGTAGTGGCGGGACTTCCAACGCTCAGAAAACCGCAGCCATGCAAGGCGAGCCAGTGACCATGATGTGACTGGCAAACCACGGTTTTCGCTGCGTTTTCCTCGCGGTCTTTAATTGGTCACAAGCGTCGAGTACTGTCGCCGGGAGAGGCTGAACGGCTGCCGAAAACGTTAGGCGCGAGCTGCGCCCAAGGGTGCCGTTATGCCGTTCGATATTGCCGGAGGAAGAAAGCGCATTTTTCTTCTGGTCCCAGATATTGCCGACACGATTACGCACAATCGCGTCGAAGCCTTTCGTTCGGTCGGGCATGAACTGGTGGTCGCTGGCTTCCGGCGCGGGCGCTACAAGCGGGCCGACCCGCCGGGCGGACCGCATATCTGCCTGGGACGTACGGCCGATGCGCGCTATGGCCACAGGCTGGCCGCAATTCTTGGCGCACTACCGCGACTATTGGCACGGCGCAGGACGCTGCGTCAGGTCGATGCCATCTATGCCCGCAACCTCGACCAGCTGGTGCTGGGCCTGTTCTGCCGCTTTGTCCTGTTCGTCAAGGCGCCGATCTTCTATGAGGTGCTCGATATTCAGCCGATTTTCGTTGGCAACAGCCTGGCCTCCCGTACCGTCAGGCTGATCGAGCGGCTGTGCTTGAATCAGATCCGGCTATTGATCGTGTCTTCCGGTGGGTTCCATTCCAATTTCTATCTGCCGGTGCAGCGGTACCAGGGTCGCTGGTTCCTATTGGAGAACAAGCTGCCGGCTTCGGTCCGCTCGGTGGCAAGCGATCGCACGGCGCCAGCCAGCGCGCGCAAGCCATTGTCAGGTCCGATCATAGTCGGTTATTTCGGCCTCATCCGCGGCGATGCCACGCTCGATCTAATTGAAAGTCTGGCGAAGAAACTCGGAGACCAGGTGCTGTTCCGTTTCGCCGGCATCATCACCTCGGTCGATCCGACGCGGTTCCGCCGCGTTGTCGAGACCAATGCGAACATTCTTTACGAAGGACAATATGCCAATCCCGCCGATCTTCCCCGTCTCTACGGCGGGGTCGATTTCGCCTGGGCATTGGATCTCGAACACGTTGCCGGCAATTCACGCTGGCTCATGCCCTGCCGCTTTTATGAAGCAGGCTATTTCGGCGTTCCCTGCCTGGCAGCCAAAGGCTTTGAGGTCGGCCGCGCCATCGAGGAACTCGATTGCGGCTGGACGTTCGAGGAGCCTTATGAAAATTCCTTGCTGGAATTCTTCCGCAGCGTCACGGCGGAAGACTATACGCGCAAGCGCCAGTGTCTCTTCGCGCTGCCGGACAGCACCTACATTGCGGCCACGGCTGCGGACGGGTTAGCGTCCATCCTGCGCTAGTAAATCGCAGGGGAGAGCTCGCGGTGACAGTCGATCCACGCCCGGTCCTGTATTCCGGGCCGCTCAGCATGTTCGGCGCAAAGACGCAGATTGCCGCGCTTGAAAAAGGCATTGATGTCGAACTGGTGATGGTGCCGTTCGAGATGCGCACGCTTTACCAGCCGAAACATGTTGAAGTCCTGCGCATCAATCCCAAGCAACAGGTGCCGGTGCTGGTTCATGGCGAGGTCGAGATTTTCGATTCCACCCAGATCTTCGAATATTTCGAGGATCTGCAGCCCGAGCCGCCTTTATGGCCGCGCGATCGCGTCATGCGGGCGCAGGCCCGCCTGCTGGAAATGAAATCGGATGAAGTGTTCTTTCCGCCGGTCATCCGGCTGATGGGATTGCAGGGCACGCCCAGCGATCCTGTCGCGGTGGCCGCACGAGAAGCGGCTGCGGACTATTACCGGCAGATGCAGGAGCTCCTCCAGGACGGCAGGGAATTTCTGGCAGGACCGTATAGCTTCGCCGACATCGCTTTCTATATGGCGCAGATTTTTGCCGATCGCATGGGCGCGCCGATGCCGCAGGCTGCGAGGCATTTGTTGGACTGGCGTGAGCGGTTGGGACAGCGTTCGCCGGTGCGGCAGGTGGCGGGCGCCATGGGCCGTTATCTGCTGTCGCAGCAGCGACCTCTGCCGAATTTCCTGCAACGGATCGTGGACGGCGAGCCGGCCTAGCGGCTTGCGGCGCTACGGCCTGTCCTTGGCCATGCACTCGCGCAAGACGCCGCCCGGGGCGCCCTCGAGCATCGCTTCGCGCCCCTTGCCAGTCAAAGTGACTGTACCATCGGTGTATTTGAAGCCCGAGCCGCCTTGCACTTGCTTCAAGGTGAAGGTTTTGGTGCCCATCACCAGATCGGCTTCCTCGCCTTTCTTGTAGACGACGGAAAACGTCTGTTCGCCGGCGCAACCATAGGCCACCGGTGTCGGTCCTTCGACCGGCGGCTTTTCACCCGCTATGGGCGCTGTCTGAGTTTGGCCCGTTGCCGCAGGGATAATCGCCGGCAAAGCACCGGCGAAAACACAGGTCACAAAGCTCAGCAGGAAGCGCAACATGACCGTCTCCGTCCCGCCTGCCGTAACGCGCAGGTCAGGTCTGCCGTTCCCGACCTTGCTTCCTTACAGATCAATGGCTTAGATCGCGGCCCAAGCAGGGCAGGGGGATATGGCCGTCGATCTGATCAGCGAAAACCGCCGCGGCATCGCCGGCATGGTGGCCAGCATGGTGCTGTTCATCTGCAACGACGCCCTGATCAAGCATGTCAGCGAAAGCCTGCCGACCGGCCAGATCATTTTCCTGCGCGGGTTGTCGGCCACCGTCCTGATTGCAGCCCTTGCCGTGGGGTTGGGAGCCTGGCGGCAATTGCCCGCGGTGATCGACCGGCCGGTGCTGCTGCGGGCCAGCATCGATTCGCTGGGAACGTTCCTCTATCTTTTGGCGCTGTTCAACATGCCGATCGCCAATGTCACGGCGGTCAATCTCACCGTGCCGCTGATGCTGACGATTTGCGCCGCGTTCATCCTGCACGAGCAGGTCGGCTGGCGGCGCTGGAGCGCGGTCGTGGCAGGGTTCATTGGCGTGCTGCTGGTGGTGCAGCCGAGCGCCTCCGGCTTCAACTGGTTCGCTTTGGTGGCGCTGGCGGCGACCGCGACCCATGCGGCGCGCGATCTGCTGACCCGCCGCATCCGGGCCGGCATTCCCTCCGTAATCGTCACCTTGAGCACGGCGATCGTCGTCACCATCGCTGCGGCAATCGTCTCGTCGATCGAAGGCTGGCAGCCATTGACCTGGCGGCCTCTGCTGCTGCTGATCCTGGCCTCGGCGTTTCTGTCGGGTGGCTATTACCTGGTGATCGACTGCATGCGTCATGGCGAGTTGTCGGTCGTGGCGCCGTTCCGTTATACCGCCATCCTGTGGGCGCTGCTGCTGGGCTATTTCGTCTGGGGTGACGTGCCCAATGCTCTGGCGTGGATCGGGATTGTTCTATTGGTTGGAAGCGGGCTCTATATCTTCCATCGCGAGCAGGTCAGACGCCGGATGGCGCAGAAGACTTAGCGCAGCCGCTGCTCGATCACCGGCGCGAGATTGCCGCGATTGACCACCACGACCATCCAGGGCTGGGTGATGACTTGCGCCGCGGCCTGAGTGCGGGCCGGCGCCACTTCTTCCCAGACGATGAACAAGCGATCGTCGTGTTCGGTGGCCGAAACCAGCCGCGCGCTGTAGCCGGCGCTGGGCCGGGCGCCCAGCGAGACATAGACGGCGACTTGGCGGCGGGGATCGAAAGCAGCCGGAGCGGCACGGCCCAGCGTGCGCCAGATCGACGCCCAATGTTCGGCGCTGCGCACCACCAGAACCTGATCGCTGCCAGCGCCTTCCTGCAAGCCGCGCCATTCCTTCGCCGGCACGCTGCGCGCCTCCTGCGGCGCGAACACCGTCGCGGCCAGCAGGCTGACGGCGAACAGCACGACCAGCGGAACGGCGATCCAGCCGAGATGCAGGCGCCGCCAGTGCGGCAACAAACGGGTTTGCGAATAGGACAGAAAACTCATCCCGGCAGTTAACCTGCCCAGAATGGCTCCTTTAAGGTCCGATCAGGACCAAATCATGACATTCAACCCGGTAGGCGGCCTTCGACCGCGGCCTGGTAAAGCGTCACCATGTCCTTTTCCGCCACTGGCACCGGGTTGGACCCGGCCGTCAAGTCGATCGCCGCCATCGGCGCAAAGCGGGGGATATGCTCGGGCTTGACCCCAAGATCGGACAATTTGTGTGGAATGCCAATGTCCTGGCGCAGTTTCAAAACCGCATCCAGTACACCCCCGAAGCTGGCATCCTTGAAATTCAGATAGCGGGCCAGAGCGGCCAGCCGCTCCTCGATGGCGGACCGGTTGAAGGCCAGCACATAGGGCATCACCACGCCATTGGTCAGGCCGTGGTGGGTGTTCAGCACGGCAGAACAGGGGTGGCTGAGCGCATGCATGGCGCCGAGACCCTTCTGGAAAGCGGTGGCACCCATCATCGAGGCGACCATCATGTGGGCGCGCGCCTCGAGGTCTGTGCCGTCCTTCACGGCCTTCGGCAGCCATTGCCAGATCAGTTTCATGCCTTGCAGGGCGATGCCATCGGCCATCGGATGGTAGAAATTGGCGCAATAGGCTTCGAGATTGTGCGACAGCGCGTCCATGCCGACAGCGGCGGTGATGTGTGACGGCAGGCCGGTGGTGAGTTCGGGATCTGCCACCACGATCGAGGGCATCATGCGGGCATGGAAGATGATCTTCTTCAGATGATCGCGCAGATCGGTGACGACGGAGGAGCGGCCGACTTCCGAGCCGGTGCCGGATGTGGTCGGCACAGCCACCACGGGCGCCATGCCGGCGACGTTGACGCGGCTGTACCAGTCCTCGCGATCCTCGAAATCGAAGATGGAGCGGTTCTGCCCCACCATGAGCGCAATCGCCTTGCCGCTGTCGAGCGCGCTGCCGCCGCCAAAGGCGATGACGCCGTCATGGCCGCCGGCGCGGAAGGCGGCGACGCCATCGGTGATGTTCTTCTCGACCGGGTTGGGCTGGATGTCCCTGAACAGGCCGGTCGGCAGGCCAGCCTTGTTATTGGCCTCGATGGCGGTCGCGATCATTGGCAGACCGGCGAGGCCGGGATCGGTCACCAGCAGCGGCCGCTTCATGCCGAGCGATTTGCAGGCATCGGCAAGGTCGCGGATGCGGCCGATGCCGAAGCGCACCAGGGTTGGATAGTTCCAGTTGACGGTGAAGCGGGATAAATCGGTCATGATCGGTACAACGCTCAGATGATTTCGAAATAGCGGGCCAATTGCCAGTTGGTGATCTGCTTGCGCGCCTCGCGTTCTTCCCATTCGCGGGTGGCGGCGAAGTGATCGACGAAGGCATCGCCGAACCAGTCGCGCGCGGCCTTCGACGCTTTCAGGCGCTGTGCCGCATCCCACAAGGTTTCCGGCAGCTTGCTTTCCTTCGGCAGCTTGGCTTCGTAAGCGTTGCCCTTGATGGGTTTGTTCAGTTCCATCTTCTGCTCGATGCCGTACAATCCGGATGCCAGCGCCGCCGCGATCGCCAGATAGGGATTGCCGTCGGCGGCGGCGACGCGATATTCGACGCGCTGCGACTTCTCCGAACCGGGGATGACGCGCAAGGCGCAGGTGCGATTCTCGACGCCCCAGGCGGAGTTGGTCGGCGCCCAGTAGCCGGGAATGAGACGGGTGTAGGAATTGACCGTGGGCGACACCATGGCCAGGAAATGCGGCATCAGCGCCTGCTGGCCGGCCACGAACTGACGCATGGTCGTGGACATGCGGTGCTCGCCCTTGGCGTCGTAAAACGCCGATTTGCCCGCTTTGTTTTTCAGCGACAGATGGATATGGCCCGACTGGCCGGGATAGTCGCGCGACCATTTCGCCATGAAGGTGGCCATGAGCTTGTGCCGCTGCGCCAGGATCTTGGTGAAGGTCTTGAACAGTGCGCCGCGATCGGCCGCTTTCAGCGCTTCGGAATAGGTGATGGCCGCCTCCAGAACGCCCGGCCCGGTCTCGGTGTGCAGGCCTTCGATGGGCATGTCCATCTCGGTGCACATCTTCAGAAGCTCTTCGTAGAAATTCGACCATACCGAAGCGCGCAGCACGGAATAGCCGAACATGTCGGGCGTGATCGGCTTGAGGTTGCGATAGCCTTTCTCGCGGATCGAGTTGGGCGTTTCATCGAACAGGAAGAATTCGTATTCGACGGCGGCGCTGGCTTCGAAGCCCATCTTGCGGGCGCGCTCGATCACCCGCCGCAGGACGGCGCGCGGGCAGACGCTGTCGGCTGGCTCGGCGAACTCGGCCAGGAAGAACAGGCCCTTGCCGTCCATCTCGCTGGACAGCGAGCGGCAGGTTTCCGGCAGGATGCGGATCGGCGCATCGGGATAGGCGGTGTGCCAGCCCGTGTACGTGACGTTGTCGTAGAGCACGTCGCCGGAATCCCAGCCCAGCACCACGTCGCAGAAGCCGAAGCCGCCTTCCAGCGCCGAGAAGAATTTGTCGCGGCTGACGTATTTGCCGCGCAGAATGCCGTCGATGTCGAAGACGCCGACCTTGATGTAGGCGAGATCGCGTTCCTGGACGATCTTGCGCGCGTCGGCGGCGTTACGGACCTGGTGCGGTTGCATGGGGAGGGGAACCTTGGACGGAGCAAAAGCCACAATTTCGCCAAGGGACTTTGCCTTCCTGTCGCGCGCGGCGTCAATGCCGGCAGGCGGGAGCGTGGGGGCGTGAGAGGACTTTCCTGGGGGAGGAAGGCGCGCAGCGCCGGACGGCGGCCGCTGCTGTGGCGCGTCGGCAAGTGGCTGCTGATCCTGGTCGCCGTTCCGCATGCGCTGCTGCTGATCTATGGCCTGTTGCCGGTGCCAATCACGCCTTTGATGCTGCTGCGCCTGGTGCAAGGCGAGGGCTTGCGTAAAGACTGGGTTTCACTCGAGGAGATGCAGCCCTACCTGGCCTATGCCGTCATCGCCGCCGAGGACAACCGCTTCTGCCAGCATGGCGGCGTCGACTGGCAGGAGTTGAACCAGCAGATCGAGCGCTACCAGGCGGGCGAAGAGAGCCGCGGCGCCAGCACCATCACCATGCAGACGGTGAAGAACCTGATCCTGTGGCCGGGCCGCGACACGCTGCGCAAAGGGATCGAGATCTACTTCGCTCACTATCTCGATTTCATCTGGTCGAAGCGGCGCATCATGGAGGTCTATCTCAACGTGGTGGAGTGGGACAACGGTGTCTATGGCGCCGAGGCCGCCGCCCGACACCATTTCAAACGCCAGGCGGGCGATCTGACGCCGGGCCAGGCGGCGCTGCTGGCGGCGACCCTGCCCAACCCGCGAGAATGGAATGCCGGCAGGCCGGGTCCCTACGTGGCGGGGCGGGCCAACACCATTGCCCGGCGGGTCGAGCAGCTTGGGTTCTATCTCGATTGCGTACGCAAGCAATAGGCGTCATCTTGTGCGCCGAAATTGACAGACGGATTGGGGATGCCTTCCTTCGACATCGTTTCCAAGACTGAGCTGGCCGAAGTCGATAACGCGCTGGACGGCTTGAAGCGCGAGATGGCCACGCGCTTCGACTTCAAGGGCACCAAGAGTACAGTGACGCGCGAGGCCCAGGTCATCACCATCATGGCCGATGATCAGATGAAGCTGCGCCAGATCCAGGAGCTGGTGAAAGCCTATTTCGTGCGCCGCAAGATCGATCCCAATGCGCTCGAGTTCAAGGACGAGGAGCGAGCCGGCGGCGACATGGTGCGGCAGGTGGTCAACATCAAGCAGGGCATCGATCGCGAACTGGCCAAGACCATCGTCAAGGGTCTCAAGGAATCCAAGCTCAAGGTGCAGACGGCGATCCAGGGCGACGAATTGCGCGTCACCGGCAAGAAACGAGACGATCTGCAGGACGCTATTGCGCTGGTGCGTTCGCTCAAGATCGAACAGCCGCTGCAATTCGTGAATTTCCGTGACTGACGCCAAGCTTGCCATCGCCCGCCCGGCCGGATTGCGGCACTGGCTGGCCCTGTTGCGCGAACTCGTGGTGTGCCATCCCGCGATCTTCATGGCGATCTGGGCGGCCGGGTTGCTGGTGCTGGCGCCGCTCAGCCTGCTGCCCGGCACCGCCCCGCCGGTCGGGGTGTGGGACGTCGATCTCTCGTTCGACAAGGTGTTGCATGTCATCGCCTACGGCGGGCTGACCGGCATCCCTATGCTCGCCCTGACGCGGCGTGACTGGCTGTCGGCTGCCGTCGCGGTCGTTCTCATCGCCGCTTTCGGTTACGAAATCGGTCAGAGTTTCGTCCCTGGCCGTTCGTTCGGCTACGACGATCTGATCGCCAATCTGGGCGGCGTCGCGCTGGGCGTGGTGCTCGGCGTCTGGATCAGGCGGCTGCCGGCGGCACGCTGATCGTCAGACCGTGCGCTTGGCCTTGTCGGCCTCGTTGGTCTTCTTGATTGCATCGCGGGCGCGCTGCCAGTCGTCTTCCGTCATCTTCAAGAGGTTGGAGAAGGTGCCCGACCCCATGATGCCCTGGGCGCCGTCGATGGCGATCACTTCACCGGTGATGTATTCCACTTCGTCCGCCATCAGGAAGGCCGCCATATTGGCAAGTTCGCTGTGGTGGCCGACACGGCCCATGGGAATGCGCGAGGCCCAGTCGCGGTCCTGTTCATTGGGATTGAGGCGGGCCCAGGCGCCCTCGGTCGGGAAAGGGCCTGGCGCAATGGCGTTGAGGCGAATGCCGTAGTGGCCCCATTCCACCGCCAGACTCTGGGTCATCACAGCGACACCGGCCTTGGACATGGCCGACGGCACGACGAAGGGACTGCCGGTCCACACCCAGGTCGTCAGGATGCTCAGTACCGATCCCTTGCGGCCTTCGGCGATCCAGCGCTTGCCGACCGCATTGGTCATGTAGAACGTGCCGTGGAAGACGATGTTGGCGATGGCGTCGAAAGCGCGCGGGCTGAGATCCTTGGTCTGCGAGATGAAATTGCCAGCGGCGTTGTTGATGAGCCCGTCGAGCGGACCTGCCTGCCAGACCTCCTCGACCATGTCCTCGATCGCCTGGGCGACGCGGATATCGCATGGGATCGGCGTCACCTTGCCGCCGTGCCTGGCGGTAATTTCCTCGGCTGCCTTGTCGAGCATTTCCTTGCGCCGGCCGATGATGACGACCTCGGCGCCGAGTTCGACGAACTTTTCCGTCATCGACCTGCCAAGCCCGGTTCCCCCGCCGGTGACCAGGAATTTCTTGCCCTTGAACAGATCGGTTTTGAACATGCGCCGCTCCCAGTTTCGCAGCCGTTCGGACCGCGGTTCGTTCCCTACCTTCGGGAGCGCGGCCAGCAATGACAAGCGAATTCCCCGAGCAACATCAATGGTTTTGCTGTGCGAACGGGTGCCCGGCGAGCCAGTCCTTGATTACGGAAGGGTTATTCTCTTGGGCGGTAATCGGTGGTAATGTTTTTCGCTTGTCGAAAGTAAAAAAATGGGATCGATCGAATGACGACCCAAGAAAATGAAATACAGGGAGGTCTCACAACGACGCAGGTTCGCGGCGTTGTGAAGTGGTTCAACGCAGTAAAGGGCTACGGGTTCTTGACGCCCGACGATGGCTCGCGCGACGCGTTTCTGCACGTAACGGTGTTGCGTCAGGTCGGTCGCGAGGACATCAAGCCCGGTGCCACCGTAACTTGCGAAGCGACGCGCGGACCGAAAGGTCTGCAGGTGCTGAAGATCGTCGATCTCGATCTGTCCACCAGCGTCGAGACGCTGCCGCCAGTCGCGCGCAACGGCCACGACCATCACGAACTCGCCGCGCCCGCGGCCGAGGAAGGGCCCGGCTTCGTGCCCGGCGTGGTGAAGTGGTTCAACAACGAGCGCGGCTACGGTTTCATCTGCCCGCAGGACGTGGAAAAGGACGTTTTCGTCCATGCCGCCGTCCTGCGCCGCAATGGGGTGGAAGCGCTGCAGCCTGGTCAGGCCGTACGCATCCGTATCGGCGAGGGACCCAAAGGCCTTCAGGTCACCGATATCCGGCTGAGCTGAGGCTTCAGCGGATTTCGCGGGTATACCGGTCGACCGGCACCGGCTGCTTCAGCATGCCTTTTTGCCGAAGGAAAGCCGAGAAGCCGACATAGCGCGCCGTGTCCAGCTCGACCGGATCGGCGGCGAGCAACGGCACGGTGTCGCGCCAGGCGCGGCGATTGAGTTCGTTGTCGAGCTCCTTGCCCGATTTCACGAACACGCTCCAGGCTTCGTCGGGATTGGCCTTGATCCACGCGGTTGCTTCCGCCAGTGCCGCCAGCACGCGCCTGGTCTTCGCCACATCGACCTTGTCGCGATGCGCGACCAGGATCAGCTCGTCGTATGCCGGCACGCCATGCTGCTCGGGCAGGAACGCCTTGCCCCGGCGCTTCTCGATCGCAAGCTGATTGAGTTCGAAATTGCGAAAGCCGCCGACCACCGCATCGACCTGGCCGCTCATCAGCGCCGTCGAGAGATTGAAGTTCACGTTCACCAGGGTGACGTCCTTCAAGGTCAGGCCGGCGCCTTCCAGCATGGTGGCAAGCAGGGCGTCCTCGAAACCGCCGACCGAGAAGCCGACCTTGCGTCCCTTCAGATCGGCCAAAGTCTTGACCGGTCCGTCCTCGAGCACGATCAGCGTATTGAGCGGCTGCGCCACCAGGGCGCCGACCCGCACCAGCGGCAGGCCTTCCGAAGCGAAGAGATGCAGTTGCGGCTGGTAGGAGACGGCGAGCTCGGCCTGGCCGGCCGCCACCAGCTTGGGCGGCGCGCTGGGATCGGCCGGCGCGATAAGGGTCACCTCGAGGTTGTGCTTGGCGAAGTAGCCTTTGTCGCGGGCGATGACGAGTGCTGCGTGATCGGGATTGATGAACCAGTCCAGCAGCACGGTCATCTTGTCGGCGGCGTCGGCGGAGTTGCTGGCGAGCGCAAACGCCAGGGCCAGCAGCAAAGGTCGGGCGAACTTCATCTCGTGCTCCTAATCGGAAAGCGCAGCGCTCTCGCGCTGCCAGGGAATAAGCCGGCGCAAACCGGCATCGACGGCGTAGAACAGGGCAAGCCCCAGCAACGCCAGGACGAACAGGGCGGCGAAGGCGAGATCGGTCTGGGCGCGGCCCATGGCCAACGTCATCAGATAGCCGAGCCCGGCGGAAGCGCCGACCCATTCGCCGATCACCGCGCCGATCGGCGCCACGGCGGCGGCAACGCGCAGGCCTGAGGCGAATGCGGGCAGGGCGGCGGGCAGGCGGATCTGGAACAAGATGGCGGCAGGGCTGGCCGACATGGTGCGCGCCAGCTCGAGCCAGCCGCGTTCGGTGCGCCGCAGCCCGTCGTAGAAGGCGCTGGCGATGGGGAAGTAGATCACCAGCGCCGCCATGACGATCTTCGATGCCAGGCCGAAGCCCAGCCACAGCACCAGGATCGGCGCCAAAGCGAAGACGGGAATCGCTTGGCTGACGATCAGCACCGGCAGCAGCAGGCGGCGGGCGGCGGCGAAATAGGCCAGCGTCAATCCACTCAGGCAGCCCAGCACGGTGCCCAGCGTCATGCCGAGCAGGATTTCCGCCAGGGTGATGCCGGCATTGGCCAGAAGCAGCGCCGCATTCTCAACCAGCGCCACGGCGACGCGCGAGGGCGGTGGCAGCATATAGAACGGCACCTCGCCCAGGCGCGTGCCGGCTTCCCACACCAGCAGCAGGACCGCCGCTATCAGGAACGGGCGCAGCATTTTCATGCGCCGTCCTTCGCCTGCTGCAGCTTGTGCATCAGGCCGGCATGCAGTTGGGCGATCTCAGGCCCATTGATGTCGCGCGGCGGCAGATGCGCCAGATCGAGTATGGTGGAAATCCGCGCCGGCCTGCCAGCCATCACGACGATGCGGTGGCCCAGACGCAGGGCTTCCAGCGGATCGTGCGTGACGAGCAACACGGTGCGGCCGGCGAAAAGCTCGGCTGCGAGATTCTGCAGATCGTGGCGGGTGATGGCATCGAGCTGCGAGAACGGCTCGTCCATCAGCACGACGGCGGTGTCCTCCACGAAAACGCGGGCCAGGGCGACACGCTGGCGCATGCCGCCGGAGAGCGTGCCCGGCAATCTGTCCAGTACCGCGCCCAGGCCGATACGGGTGAGCAGCTCGATGGCGCGCGCACGCTGCCTATCGAAGTCTCTATCGCCGCGCAGGCGCGGACCCAGCAGCGCGTTGTCCAGCACCGAGAGCCACGGCAGCAGCATGTCCTGCTGCGCCAGCACCCAGTGAAGTGGGCGGATCATGGCCCCGGACGTGGCCGCTGGCAAGCATTGCGTGCCGCCGCGATTTCGGCCAAGTCTCCTGTCATAAGGAAGCTCGAAGGAGTTAGCATGAGGTTCGGCTGGATTGGGGCGGGGGCGAAAGGTGTCGCCGTAGCGCTGGCGTTGCTGTTGGGTGCAGCTTCGGCGCAGGCACAGACGCAGCAATCGCCGGCGCCAAGCTTCGAGCAGGACGATCTGGCGATCCGCACTTCAAGCGGCGAGATCAAGTTCAGGGTCGAACTGGCGTTGAGCCCGCCGCAGCAGCAATACGGGCTGATGTTCCGCCAGAAGCTGGACCCCTATACCGGCATGCTGTTCGATTTCGGCGCGCCGCGCATCGTCAGCATGTGGATGATGAACACCCTCATCCCGCTCGACATGGTGTTCATCGCCGCCGACGGCCGCATCGTCAACGTCGCTGCCAACACCAAGCCGATGTCGACCGACACCATTCTCTCGCAAGGCCCGGCCAAAGGCGTGCTGGAGATCGCCGGCGGCACGGCGCGGCTGCTCGGCATCAAAGCGGGCGATGTGGTCCTGCACCGGGTGTTCGGGACCGGCAAGTAGCGCCGGCGTCTAAAGCGTGAGCTTCATGCCTTCGTGGACGGCGACGAAGCCCAGATCTTCGTAGAAGCGCTTGGCGTCGCGGCGCGATTTGTCGGTGGTGAGCTGCACCAGCCCGCAGCCGCGCCTGCGGCATTCCCCGATCGCCCATTGCAACAGTTTGTGGCCGATGCCGGCGCTGCGATGCGAAGAGGCCACGCGCACGCCTTCGATCTGGCCGCGCCACATGCCGGTGCGGCTCAGGCCGGGGATGAAGCTGAGCTGCAGGCAACCGATGACTTGGCCATCGGCTTCAGCCACCGCCATGAACTGATTGGCATCGGCCTCGATCGCGGCGAAGGCTTTGACATAGGCCGGGTTGGGCGGAGTGCTGCCGTCCTCGCGGCTTTTGCCCAGCTCATCGTCGGCCAACATGGCGATGATCGCCGGCAGGTCGGCTGTGGTCGCCTTGCGGATGGTCAGCGCCGACATGCCGTCACCGTTTCAATGCCGCCGTCAGCCCGTCGCCCACCGGCAGCAGCGCCAGCTCGATGCGGGCGTCATCGCGCAACTTGGCATTGAGCGCGCGGATGGCGGCGGTGTCGTCGTCGGTCTTGTCCGGGTTGATGACGGAGCCACCCCACAGCACGTTGTCGATCAGGATCAGCCCGCCCTTGCGCACCAGCAGCAGGCAGGCCTCGTAGTAGCGCTCGTAATTGGCCTTGTCGGCGTCGATGAAGGCCAGGTCGAACTTGCCGGCCTGGCCGTCGCCGATCAGCTGGTAGAGCGTGTCGATGGCCGGACCCAGGCGCAGCTCGATCTTCTCCTCGACGCCGGCCTCGCGCCAGTAGCGGCGGGCGATATCGGTCCATTCCTTGCTCATGTCGCAGGCGATCAGCCTGCCGTCCTCGGGCAGCGCTTCGGCCACGCTCAGCGCCGAATAGCCGGTGAAGGTGCCGATCTCGACCACGCGCATGGCGCCCATGGCGCGCGCCAGCAGGGCCATGAGCTGGCCCTGGTCGGGGCCGATCTGCATGCCGCCGCCGGCGAGCTTCTTGGTCTCCTCGCGCAGCCGCTGCTTGAGGTCCGAATCGCGCAGCCAGGTGGCGAGCGTGTAGTCGTAGAGCTTCTCGTTGTTGAGCGTCGGCGTGCGCGCCATGGCTTGTACTCGGGGGAACGTGACGGGAGGCGCATCTTGCCGCAGCGGCCGAAACGCTCCAAGGCCCGAACCACGCGGCCCGCGCAAGCCAGCCGCGCTTGCCCGCGAACCCCGGTTCGGATAGGTAAGGGGGCCTTTTCGGCCGGCGGCCCGGCACGGGCGGGGCGTAGCGCAGCCCGGTAGCGCGCCTGCTTTGGGAGCAGGATGTCGCAGGTTCAAATCCTGCCGCCCCGACCAGCGCCGCAGCGGCAGGGATATCGGAGTTCGCAGGACCATGCAGGCACGCATCTATAAACCGGCCAGGACCGCCATGCAGTCGGGAATGGCCAACACCAGGGACTGGCTGCTGGAATACGAGCCGCCGCAGCGCACCACCGATCCGCTGATGGGCTGGACCGGTTCGCGCGACACGCGCGACCAGCTGCGCATGAGCTTCGACACCAGGGAAGAGGCGATCGCCTATGCCGAGAAGCACGGCATCCTCTACACGGTGATCGAGCCGCATGCCCGCACCGTCAAGCCCAAGGCCTACTCCGACAATTTCGCCTTCAACAGAATAGGCCGCTGGACGCACTAGGGCCCGACGGCCCGATGCGTCTGGCGCGAAACGACCGGCCCCGGCAATGGCGCCGGGCGGTCTCGCCATGTCATCATCTTGAAATCCCGTTCGCACGGGGCGCCCGTAGCTCAGTTGGACTAGAGCAACCGCCTTCTAAGCGGTAGGTCGCTGGTTCGAATCCAGCCGGGCGCGCCAATATCTAGCTTACCATCCCCTGCTTCAAGTTGGAGCGAGTGGATCGTTCTTGCTCGCCTCTAGCACGGCGTCGTTCGCTTCGATCCAACCTTCGAGCTTTTCCATAAGAGTGCCTGTGGACTTAAGTTGGTCGCGAAAAAAGGCTTGATCGTGCGACACCATTTTAGTCATTGGGATGGTGTTCAATGCGAATATGTAGGGCAAACGAATGCCCATCTATGGGCAAAGGAAATTCTCAATCAAGAAAAAAGAATATTGCTACCGGCAGTCATTGGCGAATTTCGGGATGTGTCGCTTCGCGCCTATGAACCGAAAATAATTCAATTTGATCAGGCAATAGTGGAAAAAAGACTAGATAATATTGTTCCGGACGTCGTTCTGCTTCGTGGGAAAAAGAGGCTTTTAGTTGAAGTTTTCGTCAC
>JAQSWP010000002.1 GCA_029266575.1 Alphaproteobacteria bacterium
GTCGCCACACTTTCGGTGCCGCTGGTGGTGGAGACCGGCACGGGCCATAGCTGGGCGGAAGCGCATTAGGAAGAAAATAAAAGGCGCTGCCATGCTGAAAATCTGGGGCCGTCGCAATTCGATTAATGTGCAGAAAGCGCTTTGGACGGCGGAGATCTGTGGCCGGGCCTATGACAGCATCGAAGTCGGTGGTGCTTTCGGCGGCACACAAGAGCCCAACTATCTCGCCATGAATCCCAACAAGGTGGTGCCGACCCTGCAAGATGGCGAGGTTACTGTCTGGGAATCCAACAGCATCGTTCGGTATCTGGCCTCACGTTATGCAATCGATGGGTTCTGGCCCGGCGAACCTGCCGCCCGCAGCCGCGCCGAACGCTGGATGGACTGGCAGCTTTCGACCCTGAACACGCCCATGCGCGATCTGTTCTGGGGTTACGTTCGCACCGCGCCGGAGAAACGCGACGTCGCGGCGCTGCAGGAAGCCTTCACCCTCGCTGGCGCCGCGATGCGCATCCTCGACGCTCACCTGTCAAGCAACGCTTTCGTCGCCGGCGAAACCTTCACCATGGGTGACGTACCCGTCGGCTGCTTCACCTATCGCTGGTTCACCCTGCCGCTCGATCGTCCCGACCTTCCGCACCTGGCGCGCTGGTACGAGAGTTTGCATGACAAGCCGGGCTACCGGCGGCATGTCATGGTGACGATGACTTAAGAGATATATGCCGGATGCAAGCGTGTTCGGACGAATCCTGATGCGTGCCGATAGCAAACTATCGAATATCTGCTGATCACCCCTCGCCAAAGTACCGGCTCGGCGGCACGCCCAGCGCCTTTCTGAACATCGACGTGAACGCCGAGGGGCTGTCGTAGCCCAGGTCCATTGCCACCGACGTTACTTTCTCGCCCGAGGCCAGCAGACGCAGTGCCTCCAGCAGCCGCGCCTGCTGACGCCATTGGCCGAAACTCATGCCGGTTTCGCTGCGGAACAGGCGCGCCAGGGTGCGCGGGCTGGTCGAGGCGGCGCTCGCCAGTTCTTCGAGCGTCAGATCAAGCGCGAGATTCTCCAACAGCGAATCGCAGACCCGACGCAGGCGGGCGTCCTCGGGCAACGGCAGATGCAGCGGCAGGATCGGGAGGGCACGCAACTCATCGAGCAGCAGGGAGTTCAGCCGTCCGGCGCGACTGTTGGGCCGATACGCCAACGGCAGGCGCACCGCTTCCAGCATTAGCTCCCGCAAGAGCGGCGTAATGGCAACCACCCGGCACATGGCGGGAAGCGAGCGCGCCGTTTCGGGCGCCACGTAGATCGTGCGCATGCCGACGGCGCCGTGCATGGCAATGGAATGGCGCATGCCGGCGGGCAGCCACAGCGCGCGCTGCGGCGGCACCACGAACGCGCCCTGCTCGGTATCGACATGCATCACGCCCGAAACCGCGAAAGCAAGCTGCGCGCGATAATGGCTGTGCCAGCCGGTGCTGGCGCCGTCGATGTAATTACTGGCAAGCCCCGTCACCTGCGGCGCACCGCGCTGCTCGCCCGGATGGCCGGGAGGGCGGCGCACAGCGTCCGGCAAGCTTGGCCGTTTTGCGACGATCTTTGTCATTTCATGGCAAGTCTGCCACATCGCCTGATGCTAGAAAAGAGGCTGGAGGCACTTATGACCGCAATTACCGCCGCGCCCATCGCCGACGTCAAACCCTCGACATTGAATCGTCTGCTCAATGTCGGCCACTGGATGGATCATCTGGCCACAACCATCTTCCCGGTGGCGGTGCTGGAACTGGCGCGCGTCTTCGGAATGGACTGGAACCAGCTGCTGCTCTACGCGCTGGGCGGCACCATCGCTTTCGGCGCCTTCTCGCTGCCGGCAGGCTGGCTGGGCGATCGCTGGAGCCGGCGCGGCATGATGCTGGTGTTCTTCTTCGGTATCGGCGGGGCGCTGATCCTGGCCGGTTTAACCAGCTCGCCGATCGAGCTCGCCGTGGCCCTGACCCTGATCGGCGTCTTCGCCGCCATCTACCATCCGGTGGGACTGGCGATGCTGGCGATGGACAGTTCCAATGTCGGCCGCACTCTTGGCGTCAACGGCCTCTACGGCAATTTCGGCATCGCCTTTGCCGCCCTGATCACCGGGGGGCTGACCTGGCTGATCTCCTGGCGCGCCGCCTTCATCGCCCCCGGCCTGCTGGCGATCGCGTTGGGCTTCCTGTTCTGGAAACTGGTGCCGCACGAGATCAAGGTCGGCGGCCGCAAATCCGTCGCCGCCATCCCGGTCGATCGCGCCATGGGCAAACGCATCTTCTTCATCCTGGCCACTACCACCATCGCCGGCGGACTGATCTTCACCTCGACCACCCAATCGATGCCCAAGGTGTTCGAGGAAAATCTTGGCGCGTTGACCGGCTCGACCTTGGGCATCGGCGTGCTGGTGGCTGGCGTCTATGTGCTGGCCGCCATCGCCCAGCTCATCGTCGGCAGCCTGATCGACCGCTTCTCCTTGCGTTCGGTCTTCCTGCCGGTGGCGCTGGCGCAGGCGCCGCTGCTGCTGGTCCTGGGTTGGGCCAGCGACTGGAGCCTGCTGGTGCTGGCTTTTGCCGTGATGTTCGCGGTGTTCGGCCAGATCCCGATCAACGATGCCATGGTGGCGCGTTACGCGCCGGCCGAATGGCGGGCGCGCGCCTATGCGCTGCGCTACATCATGTCGTTCGGCGCCTCGGCCACGGCCATTCCGATGGTCGCCTGGCTGCATGCGCAGAATGGCGGCTTCCGCGAGGTCTTCATCGTGCTGGCGCTGTTCGCCGCCGCCTCCGGCATCGCCGCCCTGTTCTTCCCCGGCCGCCAGCGCCTGATCGCGGCGGCACCGCAGCCGCAGGCGGCAGAGTAGAATTTCCGATTAACCACAGAGACACAGAGGCACAGAGGCACAGAGGCACAGAGTCGATCTCCTCTGTATGTCTGTGCCTCTGTGGTTTATCGAACTTCTGTTTCCCTGATTAGAGCCGCGACCTGTGGCGCGTGGGTGGCCAGCATGCCGTGATCGGCGCCCTCCAGTGGCACGGCTTTGCCGCTCTGCACCGTTGCTGCCAGCCTCCGCGCCACCAGCTTGGCCACATCAGGACTCCTGGTGCCGTAAGCCACCGTCATCGGCATCGAAAGTGACGCCAGTTGCTCGCGGGTGTGATGCTCGCGGAACGTCGCTTCGACGTCGCGCAGATTGACTTCGGTCTGGCTGCGCAGGAAGCCCTGCACCGGTGGCGGCATACGCCCGAAGGCTTCGGCGCCGAACCAGAAATTGATCATGATGCCCACTGCATCGGCTTCGCCGGCACGGCCCTTGGCGATGTAGCGGTCGAACAAAATCCTGGCTTCGCGATAGGCTGCCTCCTCGCCAAGCACCGGCAGGATCGCCAGCGCCACCGGCTCGATCAAAATCAGCGCGGCAATTTTGACCGCACCCCAAAGCGCCATCTGCAGCGCAACGTTGCCGCCATAGGAGTGCGCTGCCAGCACGATGCCGTCCGGTTGCGGTCCCAACTCGGCAGCGATGGTTGCCGCCATCTCCGCCGTCTCGCGCCGTTGCGGCGGATGCGGCTGGTTGTGGTCGGGCAGGCCGGGCGCAATCACAATGATGCCCTCGCCCAGCGCCTTGATCACGCCCTTCCAGGCATTGGGCGCGCCGGGCGAGCCGTGCAAAAGAACGATCGGTCGGCTCATGGGGCGTTCCTAGCGGAAGATCATGCAGGTGGTGGAAGCATAGGCGCACAGCCTGCCTTTGGCGTCATGCACCCGCGCTTCGGCGGCACCACTGCGCTGGCCGACGTTGATCAAGGTGCCGACGCAAACCAGCCGGCCCGAATCGAGCGTGACGGCGCGCACCAGGCCAAGCTTCAATTCCATCGTCGTCCAGCCGGTGCCGGCCGGCAGCGTGGTCCAGATGGCGCAGGACATCGCCGAATCGACGATGGTCGCCATCACCCCGCCATGCAAGGTGCCGGCCGGATTGAAATGGAATTCCTGCGGCGTCAGCTGGTACTCGACGCGGCCGTCCTCGACCGCGGTGACGTCCATCTCCAGCGTGTCCTGGATCGGCGCGCGATAGCCGCCACGCACGACCTTCTGCAGGATTTCCAGGCCGGTCTTGCCGCCCATCGCCTTGATCATCTCGGCTGGGTCGCGCCAGGAATAAGTGCGGGTTCTGGAGTCTGGCTGGCTCATTTGACGTCTCTAACCTCATAACCCCGGTTACATCGTTTCTGACTCAAGTGTCGCCTGAGCCATGCGCGTCGTCTTTGCTCCACCCAGCCGTAAAATTATCCATTCGTCCGATACAGCCAGCCGCCATGCTATAAAACGACATGGATATCCTGAGCGACGTCCTCACCACTTTGCGGCTGCATTCCAGCCTGTATTTCCGCGCCGAGTTCGGCGGGACGTGGTCGGCGCGGGTGCCGCGCGATCCCAACACGGTCCGCTTCCATCTGCTGCTGCAGGGCGAATGCTGGGTTGAAATCCCCGGCAGTCTGAAACCGACTTTGATGACGGCCGGCGACGTGATCCTGATCCCCCATGGCGCCGAACAGATCCTGAGCGATGTCGCGGGCCGGCCGCCAATGGACCTGCCGCAGATTCTGGAGATGGTGAAGTTCGATGGCTCCGGTCCCTTGAGCGTCGGGGTGCGGCCGGGCGAGCGCTTTACGCGCATGATCTGCGGTTTCTGCCGTTTCGATCCCGGCGCCGACCATCCGCTGCTGCGGGCGCTGCCCGCCGCCATCCTGGTGCGGGCCAGCGAAAATCTTGGCGAGGCGTGGCTGGCCGATGCGCTGCGCTACATGAGCTACGAATCGCACTCCGATCTGCCCGGCGCCGGCGCCATTCTCGACCGGCTGGCCGATATCGTCTTGATCCAGGGGGTGCGCTCGCTGCTGTCGGCGAGCGAGGGCGGCACCGGCTTCATCGCCGCCTTGCGCGACCACACGCTGTCCCGGGCGCTGGCGGCGATTCATGCCAAACCGGAGCGCGACTGGACGGTGGATCTGCTGGCGCGCGAGGCTGGGCTCTCGCGCAGCCGCTTCGCCGAACTGTTCACCGCCAGGCTCGGCATGCCGGTGGCGCGCTATCTCGCCGAATGGCGGCTGCAGAAAGCGCGCAAACTTTTGAGCGACACGCGGTTGTCGGTAGCCGAGATCGCCCATCGGGTGGGCTACGAATCGCTGCCCTCCTTCACCCGCCGCTTCACCCGCCAATTCGGCATTGGCCCGGGCCGCTTCCGCCGCGACGGCTTGGGACTGGCGACGCCGGAGCAGGCGGCTGCGGCTTAATCGAACTTCGGCATCTTGAGCTTGTGGACCTTGATGGTCTCGACTCTGCCGCGCAGGTCATGCGTTTCGGCAGGCGTCGAGAGCACATCCGCCAGACCATCGGTGCTGGTCAGCGCCTCGATCGTATCGCCGCTGGCCAGCACCACGATCTCCTCGCTCTCGTCCATGTACTGCTTGGCGAGCTGCTCCATGCGCTGGGCGGTGTTCACCGTATCGCCGACCACGGTGTAGTTGATCCGCCCGGGGGCGCCGATATTGCCCACCACCACCGTGCCGCTGTGCAGGCCGATGCGCACCCGGACCGGCTTGCGGCCCTGCGCGATACGCTCGAGATTGTCCTCGTGCAAAGCGCGCGCGATCGCCACTGAGGCGGCAACGGCGCAATCGGCGTGATCGGGAATGCGTTTGATGGCGCCCCATGTCGCCATGATGGCATCGCCGATGAACTTGTCGATGACGCCGCCCTCCTCCTCGATGCAGTGCGCCAGCAGCGCAAAGTGCTCGTTGAGGAAAGCTGCCGTCTCCGCTTCGGGCAGGTCTTCGGCCTCCATGGTGAAGCCCACGATGTCGGTAAACATCACCGTCACGTCGCGGCGCTTGGACTGCAGGGTGGTCTCGCCTTCGGCCAGCAGGCGCGTTACCAGCTTGCGCGGCACGAAGGTGCTGAACCAGTGCAGGGCTGCGCGCGAGGCGTTGACGGCGGCGTTGGCGTGGTCGATCTCCTCGAACCGGCTGCGCGGCAGCGGCGGGCTTTCGAACTTGAACTCGCGGATCTCGTCGGCGGCGGTTTCCAGCCGCACCATGGGCCGGCTGATGGCGCGGCCCAGCAGAATGCCCAGCAGCAGCGCCACGATCAGCGCGGCGGCGGCGGCGATGGCGCCGTTGCGCAGCGCTTCGGTCTGCTGGTAGAGCTGCTCGGCCGGGAAATAGGCGCCGACCACCAGGGGCTTGTCGGAAAACGACGCTACCTCGTGATAGACGTAGACGTAATCCTTGCCGTCGACTTGCGCGATATGGATGTTCTCGCTGTCGGCGCCGAAGAAGCGCTCGGTCTTTTCCTTCTCCACCGTCCACATGCCGGTCAGCGCCCGATCGCCAACCTGCTCCAGCCGCGGCAGCACCTGCCCGGGCAGCAGCAGCAGGTTCTTGGGATCGGTCAGGCGCGGATGGGCCAGCACGAAGTCGCGGTCGTAGAGCACGAAGCTGCTGCCGCCCTGGGGCGACAGGCGGCCGACGATGCTTGAAAGATCGCCCATGCTGACGGCCGTGCCGATGCCGCCTACGAAACTGCCGCCGCGCCAGACCGGCACGCGCAAATTGAGCAGCGGCTGTTTGAACTGGGGATTCCACGCCAGATCGCCCCAATAGGCCGAGGTCTCGTACCGCAATTCGTTCATGCTGGCGCCGAGCCGGCTGCTGCCCGAAACCTCGATGGCATTGACCACGATGACATCGGTGGGCAGACGCTCCACCCGCACGCCCTTCAGATCGCGCGAGACGAAGACCACGCCGGCCAGTTGCGGCAGCCCGGCCATCGAAGCGCGCAACCAACTGGCGAGCTTGTCCTGGTTTTCCGGATCGAGCTCGCCGTCGATAATGGCATCGGCTAGGAACTGGCCCTGAATGCGCACCGGCCCGAGCTGATCCTGCAGGCCCCGCTCTACCGTCTCTACCAGCAGTTCGACCCTTTCGCGCAGTAAGCTGGTGGTGGTACGCAGGCTGCCCAGCAGCGCCAGCACCACCGCCAATCCGGCCACCGCGGTCAGGGCGACAAAGGATAGCGACAGCACCGCGCCGATCGGAATCGTGAAGCGCCGACCATTGTCGATCTGGGCCAGGGCCGATGGCGTGGCAACAGCGACTGCGTGAATTTGGGGTTTGGCGGGGATGTCGGCCATGCGGCATCAGCCTAGAGCAAATCACAGTTTTACGGAATCGCCTGCGATGCGGGAAAACCGTGTGAATTTGCTCTAAATCCTGGAAGATTGAAGTGGATTCACGCGATAAGAGGGAAGCGCATACGCTTCCCTCCGGTCGTGATCCGCTCCAGCGCGGCCGATGGCGGCAACGCCATGGCCAAGACCGGGGCGCTGCCACAATATCGTGTCGTGACGCAATCTTCCGGTACATCCCAAAGCGGTCCGTTGTGGACCGCCATGGCATTTTTCGCCACCGGCCTTGCCGGGGTGCAACTCTGCACCCGCGCAATATTGTGGTTTCTGCCCTATCACGTTGCCGGTCTGGTCAACGAGTTGGCGCTGTTCGCGCTCGCCGGCCTGCTGGGGTTGACGCTGTTCCTGGTGCGCCGCCGGCGAGCTTCGCCGCCGCCTGTGCGGCTGGCGGTGGTGGTGGCAGCGGCGCTTTATCTGATTGCCTCGGCGGCAGGCTTAAGCTGGTCGAGCCAGACGGGTCTCGGTCTGGGAGCGCACGACTACGCGTTGTTCTCGACGCCGGATTGCGATTTTGCGGCGCGTTTCGAACATCCGCCCCAGCATGGCCGGATCAAAGGCGTTCTGACTGTCGACGATGGCGGCAGCGAGCCATCTTCGTTCCAAGTCGCCATACTGGCGGACGTCGCCACCGCCACCGCCTTCCGCGCCGAATGCCTGAAGCTGCCACCGGGCAGCGACGCGCAGATGGTGGCGAAAAATATCGGCGGCAGACTGAACCGCTGGGCCGATGAGCTGGCGCTTGATCGCCGCCGCAGCGGCCTGCGCGAGGATTGGCGCGGACCGATCTTCGTCCTCGACGGCGAGATGGGCGGGTCGATCCTGCCCGAACAGAAAGGCAAGCTCTCGCGCACGCTGGTCGGCTTGCGCAGCTATGTCGGGCCCAATTCTGTGATGACGGTGTACGTCTTCCAGCCCCAGGGCGAGGCGCTATCGCAACAGTCGCAGAATTTTCTCGAGGGCGTGCGCCGGCGCTAGGCGAAAAATCGCCGGGCGCGGTTGGCGGCAGGAGGCGCTATAACCATATCGAAAACGACGCGTGGATTTCGCGCGTCGCACGATTGGGTTGCCACGCACGAACTGGGGAGCTAGCGGACCGCATGCTGCACGACACGCCGCTTATCGCCAATATCGTCGTCGGCCTGGGTCTGGCCTTCGTTTTCGGGGCCATCGCCAACCGCTTCAAAATTCCGCCGCTGGTCGGCTACCTGCTGGCCGGCGTTCTGGTGGGCCCCCATACGCCGGGTTTCGTCGCCGACCAGGCGCTGGCCACCGAACTGGCCGAGCTGGGCGTGATCCTGCTGATGTTCGGCGTCGGCCTGCATTTTTCGCTGAAAGATCTGTTGTCGGTAAAGGCCATCGCCATTCCCGGCGCGGTGGTGCAGATCGGCGTCGCCACCGTGCTGGGGCTCGGCCTGTCCCATGTGCTGGGATGGGACATCGGCGCCGGCCTGGTCTTCGGTCTGGCCCTGTCGACGGCTTCGACCGTGGTGCTGCTGCGCGCCATGCAGGAGCGGCGGCTGATCGAAACCGAACGCGGGCGCATCGCGGTCGGCTGGCTGATCGTCGAGGATATTGCCATGGTGCTGGCGCTGGTCCTGCTGCCGGCCATGGCTGGCGTGTTCGGCGGCGATCCCGACCAGGCGGCCGCGGCCGCGGCGGCCGATCCCCTGGCGTCGATGGTCGGGTTCGGCCTGTGGGGCGCGTTGGGCGTCACCTTGGCCAAGGTCGTGGCCTTCGTCGCCTTCATGCTGATCGTGGGCCGGCGCGTGGTGCCCTGGGTGCTGCACACCATCGCCCATACCGGCTCGCGCGAATTGTTCCGGCTGGCGGTACTGGCCATCGCGCTGGGCGTGGCCTTCGGGGCCGCCAAGCTGTTCGGCGTGTCGCTGGCGCTGGGCGCGTTCTTCGCCGGCATGATCATGAGCGAAAGCGAGCTTTCCCAACGCGCCGCCGAGGAATCGCTACCGTTGCGCGATGCCTTCGCCGTGCTGTTCTTCGTTTCGGTCGGCATGCTGTTCGATCCCACCAGCCTGCTGCGCGAGCCGCTGCCCATCCTGGCAACGCTGTTCATCATCATCATCGGCAAATCGGTCGCCGCCTTCTTCATCGTCGTCGTCTTTCGCCATCCGGTGGCGACTGCGTTGACGATTTCCGCCAGCCTGGCGCAAATCGGCGAATTCTCCTTCATCCTGGCCGAGCTGGGCGTACGGCTCGACCTGTTGCCCAAGCAGGCGCGCGATCTCATCCTGGCCGGCGCCATTCTCTCCATCATGCTCAACCCGCTGGTGTTCGCCGTCATCGATTGGGCCAAGCCATGGTTCGCCCGGCATGTCGACCCCTATGGCATCGAGCAAAGAGGACGCGAGGCGGCGGCCACGATCGCCGATGCGGCGACCCGGCAGCGCGAGGACGACGAACTGGCGGTGATCGGCCTCACCGGCCACACGGTGCTGGTCGGCTATGGCAGGGTCGGCAGCCTGGTCGGGGCTGCGTTGCGGCGGCAGAATTTGCCGTTCGTGGTGATCGAGGACAGCGACAAGATCGTGGCGCAGCTGCGCGAGGCCGGCACGCCGCTGGTGGTCGGCAACGCGGCCAACGGCGAGATGCTGAAGGCGGCCAATCTTGCCGCCGCGCGGCAATTGATCGTCGCCATTCCCAACGCTTTCGAAGCCGGACAGGCCGTGAACCAGGCGCGGCTGGCCAATCCACAGCTGCAGATCATCGCCCGCGCCCATTCCGACGCCGAGGTCGAGCATCTCACCGCGCTTGGCGCCAACGTCGTCATCATGGGCGAGCGCGAGATCGCCCGTGGCATCATCGAGCAGATCACGCTGACTTCAGACGGCACAATTTAATCTTCCCCGTCATCCTGAGCGCAGCGAAGGATCCTCCCTCCACCCACAGGTTTTCGTTGTGGAGGCAAGATGCTTCGCTTCGCTCAGCATGACGGATAAGGACAAAAAAACCCGCCATCGCTGGCGGGTTTTTCGTTTGCAGATAAGCGATGGATCAGGCCGCGGCCCTGATCGCCGCTTTCTTCACGCCCTCATCGACATGCGATTCGAACTGCTTGAAATTGGCCTGGAAGCGCTGCGCCACGTCGCGGGCGGCGGCGTCGTAGGCGCTCTTGTCGCTCCAGGTCGCTTTCGGATTCAGCACGTTGGCCGGCACGTCGGGGCAGGATTGCGGCACCTGCACCCCGAAATTCGGATCCGGCGCGCTCGTGGCCGCCGCCAGCCTGCCGTCGAGCGCTGCCCGCACCATGGCGCGGGTATGGGCGATCTTCATGCGCTGGCCGACGCCATAGGCGCCGCCCGACCAGCCGGTATTGACCAGCCAGCAATTGGTGTTATGCCGGGCCATGCGCTCGCCCAGCAGCTTGGCGTAAACGGTGGGATGGCGCGGCATGAAGGGCGCGCCGAAGCAGGTCGAGAACGTCGCCTGCGGCTCGTTGCCGACACCCTTCTCGGTGCCGGCGACTCTGGCCGTATAGCCCGACAGGAAATGGTACATCGCCTGCTCCGGCGACAGGCGCGAGATGGGCGGCAGCACGCCGAAAGCATCGGCGGTCAGCATGATGATGTTTTCCGGCTGGCCGCCGATGCCCGATTCCGAGGTGTTGGGAATGAAATCGAGCGGATAGCAGGCGCGGGTGTTTTCCGTGTGCTTGGCGCTGTCGAGATCGAGCAGGCCGGTCAGCGGATCGATCACCACATTTTCCAGCACGGTGCCGAAGCGCGAGGTCGTGGCATAAATCTCGGGTTCGGCTTCGGCCGACAGGCGGATCACCTTGGCGTAGCAGCCGCCTTCGAAATTGAACACGCCGTTATTGCTCCAGCCATGCTCGTCGTCGCCGATCAGGGTGCGCGAGGCGTCGGCCGATAAGGTCGTCTTGCCCGTGCCGGAAAGGCCGAAGAAGATCGCCACGTCGCCTTTCGGCCCGATATTGGCCGAGCAGTGCATGGGCAGCACGCCGTTGGCGGGCAGCAGGTAGTTCAAGATGGTGAACACCGACTTCTTGATCTCACCCGCGTACCAGGTGCCGCAGATCACCACCAGCTTGCGCGAGAAATCGCACACGATGGCACAATCGGAATTGGTGCCGTCGATTTCCGGATCGGCTTGGAAGCCCGGCAGTTGCAGGATGGTGAAATCGGGCGTGAAGCCCTGCAGCTGCTGCAGAGTGGGGCGCAGGAACATGTTGCGGGCGAACAGGTTGTGCCAGGCGGTCTCATTGATGACCCGAACGCCGATGCGATAGGCGGGATCGGCGCCGGCAAAGCAGTCGCGCACGAACAGATCGCGGCGCTGCGCATAGGCCAGCATGCGGGA
This sequence comes from Alphaproteobacteria bacterium, assembly GCA_029266575.1. Taxonomy (GTDB): domain Bacteria; phylum Pseudomonadota; class Alphaproteobacteria; order Reyranellales; family JAQSWP01; genus JAQSWP01. The sequence continues at coordinate 11,604 of JAQSWP010000002.1, forward strand.
AAGCAGACGCTCGAATTTCTCCGGCGCCAGTTTCTTGTTGGTCTTGCCCCAGTCGATGAAGTCGCGGCTGGACGGTTCGTCGACGAAAAACTTGTCGTTGGGAGAACGGCCGGTATGCACGCCGGTCAGCACCGCCAGCGGCCCGCCATCGACGATCTGGCCCTCGCGGCGGCGGATCGACTCTTCGTACAAGGTCGAGACCGGCAAGTTCCAGTAGACGTTGGCGCTGTTCTTGATGCCGAGTTTTTCCAGCGCTTTGGCGTTGGCGCCAGGGCCCGTTTGGGTCACGTGGTTCTCTCCCGGTTATACGAAGGTAAATGAACGGTTGTTTGCCGCGGTTCGATTGGGCGCAAATTACTCGCCTACCCCACCCCCGGCAAGCTGCCGCCATGCCGCATGTGGACGGGACTCGGGATAAGAACGCATCCCCAACGCCCGGCCAAAAGATCGCTGCATTGCGGCAAAACGTAGGCAGAGGCAAAGGGTTTCGGTTGGCAGCGGTCGCATGTCGAAAAAGAATTTTTCTGTCACCCGTGAAGCCATTGTCACAACGGGCAACTTGTCGTGCCGGACACAAATCCCTACCTGCGGTGTCCCGAAAAGATCACCAGGAGACGCCGCCATGCTCGACGCCAAACGCCTGCTCGACCAATTTCTTGGGGGTGCGCAGCCGGGCAGCGGAACGCCAGCCGCACCAGGCCCAGGCGGGTTCGATCAGGCGCTGGGTGGGCTGAGCAAGCATCTGGGCGGATTTGGCGGCGGTGCAGCCATCGGCGGGCTGGCCGGTCTGCTGCTGGGCGGCAAGGGCGGACGCAACCTGGCCGGTGGCGCTTTGCAGCTTGGCGGCATCGCCGTGCTGGGCGGGCTGGCGTACAAGGCGTATCGCGACTGGCAAGCCGGCAAGCAACCGGCTTCCGTGCCGACCGCGCAATCGACCACGATGTTGCCGGCGCCCGTCGACACCCCCTTCAATCCGGCCAGCGAGGCGGACCAGCAGGCGCTGAGCCGGCATGTGCTGCGCGCCATGATCTCGGCGGCCAAGGCAGACGGCCATATCGACGCCACCGAACAGGCCAACATCTTCGCGCGCATGGATGGTTTGCCGCTCAACGCCGAAGACAAGGCTTTCGTGGTCGACGAATTGCGCAAGCCGCTGGATGTCGATGCAATGGCCAGGGCGGCCCGCACGCCGGAAGAAGCGGCCGAACTCTATGCCGCCTCGCTGCTGGCGATCGACGTCGACAACGCGGCCGAGCGCGGCTATCTCGCCATGCTGGCGGCGCGCCTCAATCTGGACGATGGCCTGGTGCAGCATCTGCACGCCACCATCGAGGCGGCGACGCAGAAGGCGTGACCTATTCGGCAGCGGCTTTGGCCCGCGCCTGCTGCACCAGGGCAACGAGAGCCTGGCGCGCGCCGTTGGCATCGGCCACAGGTTCGGGGAAGGCAAGCCGCGCCACCTGCCCGCCGGCGCGCAAATCGATGCCGTCGCGATCGCAGCCGGTCATGCGCCAGCCATCGCCGGGCAGTTGCAGCAGGTTGCTGGCGTAGAGCGCCAACGCGTCAGAGTGATCCTCGTTCATGTGCCGCACGATGCCGGCTTCGTGCTCGACCAGTTTCTCGTCCAGCGCCTGCGGCAGCATCAGGTCGGCCGCATCGATCCAGTCGATCTTGCCGAAGCCCGACACCAGATGCGCGCGCTCGACAGTGACGCGATAGAAATTGAAATCCTTGAAACCGGCATACATGGCCGCTTCGGGATGGCGGGCGATATAGCGTTCGCGCAATCGCGGTTCCTTTGAAATCTTGGCCCGGCCCATGACGCTCAGGCGGGAGCCGGTAAGGGCGTGGTCCAGCCCCGCCGTGCCGTCGAGCAGCAGTGAAACGCGCGCATCGGCCGCAATCGCCTGGGTGTGCACGGCCAGTCCGGAGATCAGCAGGATGGGCGAAAGATCGTGGTCGACCGCGATCATGACCAGCGAGGCATAAGGACCGCTCCCTTGCGCTGCCGGCAGCACAGTCGCCAACGCGGCACGGTCAGTGCTGCGGATCAGGCGGCGGGCATTGGCAAGCTGGTCGGGCGGAACGCTCATGATCGATGGTCCTGTCGGATAAAGGGGTGGATCCGTCAGTTACCCCGCGAGGGCGCCTAGGAGCAGCCTTTGCCATAGCGTCCCGGCCGCAGGCGCGCAACCGGGCGATTGACCCGGGGTTGGCCCCTGCGCCCGCCGGCCTTATGATCCCCTGTGTCCTTGCCGCCACCAGGTTCTGAAACTTGGATCGGCCCTACGCCCGCCATCATCCGGACACAACTGGGCTTATGCTTGCAGGTGCCCAGAAACCGCAGAGGATATCCGCACCGTGCGCAAGACGATCGCCCTGGTCGACGACGACCGCAACATCCTGACCTCCGTCGCCATGACGCTCGAGGCCGAGGGCTTCACCGTCAAAACCTACAATGACGGCGCGCAGGCGCTGGAAGGCATGACGGCGGCGCCGCCCGATCTGGCGATTCTCGACATCAAGATGCCGCGCATGGACGGCATGGAGCTGCTCAACCGGCTGCGCAAGGTCTCGGTCATGCCGGTGATCTTCCTCACCTCCAAGGACGACGAGATCGACGAGGTCCTGGGCCTGCGCATGGGCGCCGACGACTACATCACCAAGCCGTTCTCGCAGCGCCTGCTGCTGGAGCGCATCCGCGCCCTGCTTCGCCGTTCGGATAATGGCGCCGACAAAGGCATTAAGCCCACAGACGCCATCGTGCGCGGCGAGCTGGTGCTCGATCCCTCGCGCCATCTCTGCACCTGGAAGGGCAAGGAGGCCGCATTGACGGTGACGGAATTCCTGATCCTGAAGTCGCTGGCCGAGCGGCCGGGCCATGTGAAGAACCGCGACCAGTTGATGGACGCGGCGTATGGTGAAACTGTATATGTGGACGATCGCACCATCGACAGCCACATCAAGCGGTTGCGCAAGAAGTTCCGTGAGGTCGATGACGAGTTTGACCAGATCGAAACCCTCTACGGCATCGGCTACCGCTATCGCGACGCCTGAGCCGGAGCAGAGCCGCGTTCAGTCCCCGCCACCGCCTTCCCGCCGCCGCCGCCGTTTCTCTCCCCTAACCCGCCGGATTCTGGCGCTGAACATGCTGCCGCTGGCGCTCTTGGCCGGCGGCGTGATCTTCCTCGGCCAGTACGAGGACGAGCTGATCGAGGGCGAGCTCACCGCCTTGCGCGTGCAGGCGGAGATGGTCGCGGCCGGCCTGGGCGAAGGCGCCACCCGCGGCGTATCCGCTAATGAAGAGCGCATCGATACCGAACTGGCGCGGCAGATGGTGGTGCGGCTGGTGCAGCCGACCGGCGTGCGCGCCCGCCTGTTCGTCACCACCGGCGAGCTGATCGCCGATTCGCTGACTCTGCCCGGGCTGGGAGCGCAACGCATCGAAGTCAGCGAACTGCCCCCGGCGCGCGAGCCGAGCTGGACCGACAAGATCGACGAGTTCCAGGAATGGGTCGACCAGCTGCTGGAATATCGCCGCCGCACCTATACGATCTACAGCGAATCGGCGGTCCAGGTGGCGCGCGACTACCAGGAGGTGACGCTGGCCTTGCGCGGTAACACTACCAGCGCGATCCGCACCGATCGTGGCGACCGGCGCATCATGTCCGTTGCCGTTCCGGTGCAGCGCTACAAGGAGGTGCTGGGCGCGCTGATGCTGTCGCACGACGATCGCAAGGTCGGCGCCAGCCTGCGCCAGGTGCGCCTCGATATCCTGAAAGTGGCCGGCATCTCGCTGCTCGCCACCATCCTGCTGTCCCTCTATCTGGCCGGCACCATCACCCAGCCGGTGCGAAGGCTGGCGGCGGCGGCGGCCCGGGTGCGGTCCAACGACGGCACCAAGCCCTCCATTCCCGACCTCACCGAGCGGCGCGACGAGATCGGCGATCTCTCAAGCGCCCTGCGCGAGATGACCGAGGCGCTGTGGAAGCGCATGAACGCCATCGAACGCTTCGCCGCCGACGTGGCGCATGAATTGAAGAACCCGCTGACCTCGCTGCGCTCGGCGGTCGAGACCGCGGCGCGGGTGGAGAACCCGGAGCAGCGCAACAAGCTGATGAGCATCGTGCTGGACGACGTTAACCGGCTCAACCGGCTGATCAGCGATATCTCCGACGCCTCGCGGCTGGACGCCGAATTGATGCGCGCCGATCTGCAGCCGGTCGACATAAACCGCCTGCTGAACGAGATGATCGACATCTATCGCAGCGCCCAGTTGCAGAAACTCGACGTGGCGATCGAACTCGTCGTCCAGGGCAAGGGACCGTTCCGCGCCCAGGGCCATGACGGCCGGCTGGGCCAGGTGTTCCGCAACCTGATCGACAACGCGCTGTCCTTCTCGCCGCCGGGCGGCGTCATCAGCCTGACCTTGTCGCGCGATGGCGGCTCGGTCATCGCCATGATCGAGGACCAGGGGCCGGGCATTCCCGACAACAAGCTGGAGGCGGTGTTCTCTCGCTTCTACAGCGAACGCCCGCAAGGCGAGCAGTTCGGCAAGCACTCAGGGCTGGGCCTCTCGATCGCCCGCCAAATTGTCGAGACCTATCGCGGCACCATCATCGCCGCCAACCGCCGCGACGATCGCGGCAACGTCCAGGGCGCGCGATTTACGGTGATGCTGCCGGCGATTTAACCCCTCGCCTCTTCTCATGTCCCCTCCCCCCTTGCGAGGGAGGGCTAGAGTGGGGGGTGATGCAGAGCCAATGTTTTCTATGAAGGACCCCCTTCCTAACCTTCCCCCGCAAGGGGGGAAGGAACATGAAAAGAGGATCAGGTCTTCGGCAGCACGAACAGCAGCAGGAACGGCAGCAGCGCGAAGACCATCAGCGTGGTGATCACCACCATGCCGGCGACGTCGGCCGGCTCGCGTTTGAAGCGCAGCGCGAAGAGATAGTTGAACACCGCCGTCGGCATCGCGGCCTGGATGATCATCACGCCGCGCGCTGCGCCATCGAGCTTCAGCGCCCAAGCCACCAGCAATCCGACGGTGAAGCCGCCGACCAGCCGCAGCAGCGACAGGCCCAGCGCGCGCGGCAGGCGATTGACCTTGAGCTGCGCCAGCGACACGCCCAGCGCCGTCACCATCAACGGGATGGCGACGCCGCCCATCAGCGAGGTGGTGTTGTAGAGCCAGTCGGGGGCGCGAATGCCGCTCAGCATGAAGGCGAGACCGGCGACCAGCGCGTAGACGATCGGCGTGTGCAGCAGCCGCTTGAACGACCACTCGCCCGAAGCCAGCGCGGCGCCCAGCGTGAATTGCGCCACCGAGTTGACGGTGAAGACGGCGATGCCCAGCGCCAGGCCTGCCTCCCCGAAGGCGAACAGGCACAGCGGCAGGCCGAGATTGCCGGTGTTGGGGAACATCAGCGCCGGCAGGTAGGAATGCGCCGGCAGTTTCAGGATGCGCAGCGCGATCAGCCCGATCGTCGCGAAGCCCAGCCCGCACAGCACCGCCGCCATCGCCAGTTCGCCGAAGGCGGCGGGACTAACGGTCAACCGGCTCAGGGTCGAAAAGATCAGGCAGGGCGTGGCGAGATTGGTGACGATCATCATCACCATTTCCGAATCGAACGGCCGGCCGGAGCGGGCCCAGTAATAGCCGATGCCGGACAGCAGGAAGACGGGCGCCAGGATGGCGAAAAGCTGGGAGGCGACTTCCATCGTGGGGGATGCCGGTTGCGAAGACGCCACAAAGCGCGCCGGCCCCATCGGAGTCAAGCCGACGCCGCGCCAATCGCCCGCATGGACGCGTTGACGCCAGCGCACGGGCGGATCACGCTTGGACCCCATGGCCGTTTCGCCCGCTCCCGCCCCGCCGCAGCAGATTTTCGTGCATGCCACCGCCATCGCCATCGGCAAGATTGGCGTGCTGCTGCTGGGGCCGTCGGGTAGCGGCAAATCGGATCTGGCGCTGCGGCTGATCGATGACGGCGCGCGGCTGGTTGCCGACGACCAGGTGATTTTGAGCCGCAACGGCGAGCGGCTGATCGCCAATCCGCCACCCGCGCTGGCTGGCCGCATCGAAGCGCGGGGCATCGGTATCGTGCCGCTGGACGGCGGCAAGGTCTGGCGCAAGATGCCGGTTTGGCTGGCGGTCGAGTTGGTGCCGGAAGACAAGATCGAGCGCCTGCCCGAGCCGGCGACACGGGAATTCCTCGGCGTGACACTGAAACTGATCCGCCTCAACCCGTTCGAACCCTCCGCCGTCGCCAAGCTGAAGCTGGTGGCGGCAGGCATCAAACGCCCATGAGCCCGGCCAAACGCCATGTCGTGCTGATCACCGGCCTGTCCGGCGCCGGCCGCGCCACGGCGCTCAAGGCGCTCGAGGATCTGGGCTACGAGGCGGTCGACAATCTGCCGCTGTCGCTCTTGCCCGACCTCCTGCGGGCCGATGCGCGCGCCGGCAGCCGGCCGCTGGCGCTGGGTCTGGACGTGCGCACGCGCGATTTTTCCTCCAACGCCTTCCTGGCCGAGCTGGCGCAATTGCGGGCGCAGGACGATCTCCACTGCCAGCTGGTGTTCCTCGATTGCGACGGCACCACCTTGTTGCGCCGCTATACCGAAACGCGACGACGTCATCCGCTGGCGCTGGAGCGGCCGGTGCAGGACGGCATCGCCGAGGAACGCCGCATCCTGGCGCCGCTGCGGGCTGCGGCCGATCAGGTGATCGACACCTCCCAACTCGGCCCACACGATCTCAAGCGCCTGCTTTCGACGCGCTTCGCGCTCGAGGGCGCGCCAGGCATGCGCGTGGCGGTGCTGTCGTTTTCTTACCGCAACGGTTTGCCGCGCGAGGCCGACATCGTGTTCGACGCCCGCTTCCTCGCCAATCCGCATTACGTTCCCAGCCTGAAACCGCTGACGGGACGCGACCTTGCGGTGCAGGACTACGTCCGGGCCGATCCGGCCTTCGCAACTTTCCTGAACGGAATCAAAAGCTTGCTGGGACCACTCTTGCCCCGCTACGAAAAAGAGGGCAAGAGCTACCTGACCGTGGCGGTCGGCTGTACGGGCGGGCGCCATCGATCGGTCTTTCTGGCGGAAACGCTTGCAGCCTGGCTTGGCGGTTTGGACACGAACGTAACGCTGGCGCATCGCGATCTTCCGGCCCAATCGGCACCAGGGCCGCAGGACAAAGCGACGGGCGAAGTGGGGTCGTAAGGAGTGATTGGATGATCGGCATGGTGCTGGTGACGCACGGCCGGCTGGCGGTTGAATTCATCGCTGCGCTGGAACACGTGGTTGGCCCGCAGCGTCAGGTCGGTGCGGTTTGCATCGGTCCTGAAGACGACATGGAAAAGCGCCGCCAGGAAATCCTCGACCGCGTCGGCGAATGCGACAGCGGCCAGGGCGTGGTGGTGCTGACCGACATGTTCGGGGGCACGCCGTCCAATCTCGCCATCTCGATCATGGATCGCGCCCGCGTCGAGGTGATCGCCGGCGTCAACCTGCCGATGCTGATCAAGCTCGCGTCCGCCCGCGCCGCCATGCCGCTGGTGCAGGCCGTGGCCGCCGCCCAGGAGGCGGGCCGCAAATACATCAACGTCGCCTCCAAGCTCCTGGCCAAGGAGGCCTCGTGAGCCTGACGGCCGCGGCCGGCGCGATCACGCGCATCGTCACCATTGTCAACCAGCGCGGCCTGCATGCGCGGGCTGCCGCCAAGTTCGTGCGGCTGGCGGCGCAATACGATGCCGCCGTCACCGTCGCCAATGCCGACAACGAGGTTTCGGCGCTCTCCATCATGGGCCTGATGATGCTGGCCGCCAGCCCCGGCACCCAGGTCGTGCTGCGCGCGTCCGGCCGCCAGGCCGAAGAAGTCCTCACGGCGCTGGAAGACCTGATCTGCTCGCGCTTCGGCGAGGGGGAGTAATACAGTCCTCGTCCTGAGCCCGTCGAAGGACGCGCTGCACAGACGATTGCCTGCGATCCTCATCCTTCGACGAGCTCAGGATGAGGATTTTTTGCTGCTTCCTGCCGTTCAAATCGCGAATAAAGCCGGCCTTATATGCGGCAAGTTTGCCGCAGGGGCGCGGTTGTGGCCGGTCCGGGGTGCGGGCTATAAGCCTGCGGCAGCCCGCCGCAGGGCAATGATCGAAGGAGCCCCGACATGTCGAAGGATTACGTGGTCAAGGATATCGGCTTGGCCGAATGGGGCCGCAAGGAACTCGACATGGCCGAGACCGAGATGCCCGGCCTGATGGCCACGCGCGAGGAGTTCGGCAAGAGCAAGCCGCTCAAGGGGGCGCGCATCGCGGGCTCGCTGCACATGACGATCCAGACCGGCGTGCTGATCGAGACGCTGAAGGCGCTCGGGGCCGACGTGCGCTGGGCCTCGTGCAACATCTATTCGACCCAGGACCATGCCGCCGCCGCCATCGCTGCCGCCGGCACGCCGGTCTTCGCCATCAAGGGCGAGAGCCTCGAAGAATACTGGGACTACACGCACCGCATCTTCGAATGGCATGACGGCGGCGCGCCCAACATGATCCTCGACGACGGCGGCGACGCTACCTTGCTGGTGCATCTGGGCATGCAGGCGGAGAAGGATCCGTCCGTCATCTCCAAGCCGACCAACGAAGAAGAAACCGTTCTCTACGCCGCCATCGCCAAGAAGTTGAAGAGCAGCCCCGGCTGGTACACCAAGATGGGCACCGCCATCAAAGGCGTAACCGAAGAGACCACCACCGGCGTGCATCGCCTCTACATCATGGCCAAGGAAGGCCGCCTGCTCTTCCCGGCGATCAACGTCAACGATTCGGTGACCAAGTCGAAATTCGACAATCTCTATGGCTGCCGCGAAAGCCTGGTCGACGGCATCCGCCGCGGCACCGACGTGATGATGGCCGGCAAGATCGCCGTGGTCGCCGGCTTCGGCGATGTCGGCAAGGGCTCGGCCGCTTCGCTGCGCAATGCCGGCTGCCGCGTGATGGTGACCGAGATCGATCCGATCTGCGCGCTGCAGGCGGCGATGGAAGGCTACCAGGTCGTGACCATGGAGCAGGCCGCGCCGCAGGGCGACATCTTCGTCACCGCCACCGGCAATGTCGACGTCATCACCATCGACCACATGCGGGCGATGAAGCACCGCGCCATCGTCTGCAACATCGGCCATTTCGACAGCGAGATCCAGATCGGCGCGCTGAAGAACTACAAGTGGCACAATGTGAAGCCGCAGGTCGACGAGGTCGAGTTCCAGGACGGCAAGCGCATCATCGTGCTGTCCGAAGGCCGCCTGGTGAATTTGGGCAACGCCACGGGCCACCCCAGCTTCGTCATGAGCGCCTCCTTCACCAACCAGGTGCTGGCGCAGATGGAGCTGTGGGGCAATCCGGGCAAGTACCAGAAGCAGGTCTATACCCTGCCGAAGAAGCTCGACGAGAAAGTCGCCAGCCTGCATCTGGCCAAGGTCGGCGCCAATCTCACCAAGCTGACCAAGGATCAGTCCAAGTACCTGGGCGTCGGCGAAGCGGGTCCCTTCAAGCCCGATCATTATCGCTACTGATCCCCATCGAATCGGCGCGCAGGTTCTTGCCTGCGCGCCGTCTGAGCCCTACAACCGGGCCCATGCCCGGCGCTGCCGTTTCCCTCATTAAGACTGTGATGTTACCGGACGCCGCCGCCAGTGAGAGGCTTGGTGCGCGCCTGGCGCCACTGCTCCACACGCGCGACGTGGTGGCGCTGCGGGGCGATCTCGGCGCCGGCAAGACGACCTTGGCGCGCGGCCTGCTGCGGGCGCTGGCCGGCGATCCCGAGATGGACGTGCCCAGCCCTACCTTCACCCTGGTCGAGGTCTACGAGTTTCCCGCCGTCACGGTCTGGCATTTCGATCTCTATCGCCTGAAGCAGGCGGAAGATGCCCTGGAGCTGGGGCTGGAACAGGCCTTGGGCGAGGCGGCCAGCCTGCTCGAATGGCCAGAGCGGCTGGGTTCGCTGCTACCCGCCAACCGGCTTGAAGTCAGATTGCAGGCAGAAAATGGCGGAAGACGCGCCGAGCTGGTTGGCAGCGCGGACTGGGCCAGCAGATTGCAGGCGCTGGCATGAGCGATCCACGCGCCGAATTGCGCCGGAATTTCATGGTGCAGCACAATCTCGGCAGCGCCACTATCGCACCGCTGGCCGGGGACGCCTCCTTCCGGCGCTATTTCCGCATCACCCAACCCGACCGCTCGCTGGTGCTGATGGATGCCCCGCCGCCGCAGGAGGACGTCCGCCCTTTTGCGCGTCTGTCGGGTCATCTCGAAGGCTTGGGGTTTTCCGTGCCGCATGTGCTGGCGGAGGACACGGCGCAGGGCTTCCTGCTGCTGGAGGATTTCGGCGATCTCACCTATTCGCGCGCGCTGGCCGCCGGCGAGGACGAAGCCGAACTTTATGCCCTGGCGGTCGACGTGCAACTCGCGCTGCACGAAATTCCCAGCGGCCGCGTACTGCTGCCCGAGCTGCCGCTTTATGAAACCGACGACATGACGGAAAAAGCCGGGCTACTGATGGAATGGTATCCGCGCCTAAAGAGCGGCAACCAAGCCGTTGCGCAGCTCTGCGACGAATATCGCGCGCTGTGGCGGCAAATCCTTCCAAGCATCGATGCCGGACGGCGCACCCTGGTGCTGCGCGATTTCCATGTCGACAATCTGATGTTGCTGGAAGGCCGGCGCGGGATAACGCGCTGCGGATTGCTGGATTTTCAGGATGCGGCGCGCGGCTGCACCGCTTACGATCTGGCCTCGCTGATCGAGGACGCGCGCCGCGATATCGATCCCGTGCTGTACCGGACCATGCTCGACCGCTATCTCGCTTCCGTTCCCGCGCCCGATCAGCCCGATTTCCTGGCGGCGCTCGCGATCTGCGCCGCGCAACGCCATTCAAGGGTGATCGGGGTCTTCGCGCGCCTGAAGCTCCGCGACGGCAAAAGCCATTATCTGCAGCATCTGCCGCGCCTGTGGCGCCTGTTCGAGCGCGCCCTGCAGCACGAGACCCTGGCGCCGATCCACGCCTTCATCGATCGTCATGTGCCGCCTGCGATGCGGGGCGCGCCATGAGCGGCACTCCCCTGCCCAAACGCGCCATGGTGCTGGCGGCAGGGCTGGGCCAGCGCATGCGGCCGCTGTCGGACAGCAAGCCCAAGGCGCTGATCGAAGTCGCCGGCCGCTCGCTGCTCGATCGCGCGCTAGATAGACTGCAGGAAGCCGGCGTCGGCGAATGCGTCGTCAACGTGCATCATCTGGCGCCGCTGATGGAAAGGCATCTGGCCGAGCGCCGTGCGCCCGTCATCAAACTCTCGCACGAATCCGTGCTGCTGGAGACTGGCGGCGGGGTGAAGCAGGCGCTGCCGCTCTTGGGCGAGGAGCCGTTCTTTGTCGCCAATTGCGACGCGCTGTGGCTCGACGGGCCGCGGCCGATGCTGAAGCGGCTGGCGCGTGCCTTCGATCCGGCACGCATGGATGCGCTTCTCCTGCTGCATCCGATGGTGAGCGCCCATGGCTTCGACGGCGCCGGCGATTATTTCATGACGGCCGATGGCGCGCTCAGAAGGCGGCGCAAGGAAACCATCGCCCCCTTCGTCTATGCCGGCGCGCAAATCCTGACGCCGGCGCTGTTCAAGACCGCACCCGAAGGGCCGTTCTCGCTGCGCCTGCTCTACGATCAGGCGGAGGAGAATGGCCGCCTGTTCGGCATGCGCCATGACGGCGAGTGGTATCACGTCGGCACGCCCGAAGCCGTCAGCGCCACCGAGGCGCTGCTCACCGGACGGCCGCGCCAGAGCATCAGCCCATGAGCCAGGCGGCCCCGCCCGCCCCGCTGCAAGGCGTCTTCTCGATCGACGCCGCCCTGCCCTTCGCCGATGCGCTGGCCGCTGGCATTTTGCAGAACTACGGCGCTAGGCCGGAAACGCTGGCCGATATTTTGATCCTGCTGCCGACGCGGCGCGCGGCGCGCGCCTTGCGCGAGGCTTTCCTGCGGCAAAGCGGCGGCAAGGCATTGCTGTTGCCCCGCCTGGCGCCGTTGGGCGATGTCGAGGAAGACGAGCTGCTGCTGAGCGACGGCCTTGACGATGCGCCCGATGACGCAATTCCTTCACCATTGGACGGCCTGGAGCGGCTGGGCCTGCTGACCCAACTCATCTTGAAGCGTGCCCAGGCCGAAGGGGCGGAGAGCTGGGGCGTCGCCACCGCCGGCCAGGCAGCGGCGCTGGCCGGCGAACTGGTGCGGCTATTGGATTCGCTGCAGATCGAAGACGTCGATATCGACCGCCTGGCCGGCCTCGTGCCCGACCGCTTCGCGCAGCATTGGAAACTGACGCTGAGGTTTCTGGAAATCCTCTCGCACGCCTGGCCGCAGATCCTGCAGGAGCGCAATGCTCTCGACCCCGCCGCGCGGCGCAACCTGCTGCTGCGCCGGCAGGCCGAACTCTGGCGCGCCAATCCGCCGACCCATCCGGTGATCGCCGCCGGTTCCACCGGCTCGATCCCCGCCACACGCGAATTGCTGGGCGTGATCGCAAGCCTGCCGCAGGGCGCGGTGGTGCTGCCCGGCCTCGACCGCCATCTGACCGGCGCGCAGTGGGAAGCACTTGAACAGCCGCACCCGCAATTCGGCCTGGGCCTGCTGCTGCAGGCGCTCGGCATCGAACGTCAAGGCGTTGGCGATTGGCCGGCACCCGGCATAACCGACATCAATCCCGCCCGCATGCAGCTCTGGTCGCAGGCCCTGCAGCCGACCGATGAGCGCGCCCCGGCGCAAGCGTTGCCGCCGCACGCGCTCGAAAAGATGCTGCGGCTGGAATGCCCGACGCCGCAAAGCGAGGCGTTGGCGATTGCGCTACGTCTGCGCGAAGCGCTCGAAACGCGCGGTCAGAGCGCAGCTCTAGTGACCGCCGATCGCGATCTGGCCCGCCGCGTGGCGGTGGAATTGCGCCGCTGGGACATCGCCATCGACGATTCCGCCGGCACACGGTTGATGGACACGCCGCCGGCGGTGCTGCTGCGCCTGATCGGCGAGGCCGTCGACACCGAACTGGCGCCGGTGAGCTTGCTGGCGCTGCTGCAGCATCCGCTCTGCGCGCTGGGACTGCCGCGCGAGGAGTTGCGCGAGCGGGCGCGGCTGCTCGATCGGAGAATCCTGCGCGGCGCTCGGCCCGCCACCGGCATCGACGGGCTGCGGCGTGCCGTGACGACGTTCTTCGACGAAGCCGATGCGCTGTTCGGCAAATACGCCGCCGGTCTGTTCGATCTGCTGGACCGGCTAGAACACGCTCTGCGGCCGCTGATGGCGGCGATGGCGAAGGGCGATGCCGCAGTGCCCGATCTGGCGCAGGCTTTGGCGCAGTCGGGCGAAGCCTTTGCCGCCACTGATACTGTTGCCGGCGACCCCCTACTGTGGCGCGGCGAGGCCGGCGACGCCGCAGCGCTGCTGATCGCGCAACTGGTCGAGCGCGGCGCCGCCTTCGGCACGGTACGCGGCAGCGACTGGCCCGGCCTGTTCGCCGAACTGGCCGGCCCGCAAGTGGTGCGCCCACGCCATGGCTTGCATCCCCGCCTCTTCATCTGGGGGCCGCTGGAAGCACGTTTGCAGCGCGCCGATCTGATGATCCTGGGCGGGCTCAACGAAGGCAGCTGGCCGCCGCTGGTCGATACCGGTCCGTGGCTGACGCGGCCGATGCGCCAGGAGTTGGGATTGCCGCTGCCCGAACGGCGCATCGGGCTGGCGGCGCATGATTTCGTGCAGGCCGCTTGCGCGCCCAATGTGATGCTGACCCGTGCCGAACGAGCCGAAGGCGCGCCGACAGTCAAGGCGCGCTGGCTGGCGCGGCTCGATGCGCTCTTGGGCCGCGATCCGGAGCAGCCGGACACGCTGCCGGCGGATTTGCGCCAAGGCGCGCCGTGGCTGCACTGGGCCAACGAGATCGACAGACCGCCACCCGAGCCGTCACCGAAATCGCCCAAACCGCCGAAGCCGGCGCCACCCCTCGAAGCCCGGCCGCGCTCTTTGTCTGTGACTTCCGTGGAATTGTGGCGGCGCGATCCTTACGCGCTCTACGCCCGCGAGATATTGAAACTGCGGCCGCTCGATCCGCTCGACATGGATCCCACCGCCCGCGATCGCGGCATTCTCATGCATGACGTGCTGGATGAATTCCTGCGCCAGCAGGATGGACGGGTGAGCGCCCAGTCGGAGCAGGCTCTGATCGATTTGGGACGAATGCGGTTCAAGCAATTGCTCGACCGCCCCGCCGAGCGCGCCTTCTGGTGGCCGCGTTTCGAGCGCGTGGCGCGCTGGTTCGTGTCGACGCAACTGGCGCGGCAGAGCGAGGGCATCGAACTGGCGCTGACCGAAGCCTCGGGCGAGATGCGCCTGGCGGGCCCCGCCGGCGCCTTCACCATCAGGGCCAAGGCCGACCGCATCGACCGTCTGGCCGACGGCACGCTCGACATCATCGATTACAAGACCGGCACCTCGCCTTCGATCGAACAGGTGGCGGCGGGCTACGCACCGCAATTGCCGCTGGAAGCACTGATCGCAGCCAGCGTGACGGGTTTCGACGGCGGCCGGCTTAAAGGCCGCGCCACTCGACTGAGCTACTGGCGCCTGCGCGGCATGAAAGATGGCGGCGCCATCGAGGACGTGCTGCAGGCGCGCAAGCTGGTCGAGGCCATGGCGGAATACGGCCAGCCCGGCGAGAGCGCCGTCTCGATCTTGCTGGGCCTGACCGAGCACTACCTGATCGAGCGCATCAAGCATTACGACAATCCGCGTACGCCTTATCTGTCGCAGCCGCGCCCGGCCTTTGCCGGCTACGGCGACTACGATCATCTGGCGCGGGTCGCCGAATGGGCGGTGTCCTATGCCGAGGAGTAACCTCGATATGGCACGCCGCCAGAGCGAGGCGCGCCAGCACGCCACGGCGGCGCAGCGCCCGGCGATCGACCCCACGGTCTCGGCCTGGGTGACGGCCAATGCCGGTACCGGCAAGACCACCGTACTAATAGCGCGGCTGCTGCGCCTGCTGCTGTCGGGCACGCCGCCGTCGAAAATTCTCTGCCTCACCTTTACCAAGGCGGCGGCGGCGGAGATGCGCAACCGGCTGACCAATGCGCTGGGCAAATGGAGCCGGTTGGACGACGAGGCGCTGCGCATCGAGCTGCGCAAGATCGTGCCGGCCCACATCACAAGCGAGGCGCTTGCCCGCGCCCGCAGCCTGTTCGCGCGCGTGCTGGACGAGCCCGGCGGCATCTACATCCTGACCTTGCATGCCTTCTGCCAGGCGGTGCTGCAACGCTTCCCGCTGGAAGCGCGCGTGCCGCCGCATTTCCAGGTGCTGGACGAGGCGCAGGCCGCCGATCTGCTGTTGCAGGCGCGCGATCAGGTGCTGGAGAAAGCCGAAAGCAATGCGGAACTGGCTGAAGCTTTGCGCGCGGTCGCGGCGCGAGTGGATGGCCGGCGTTTTGGCGAGTTGCTGCAGGCGGTGCTGGCCAAGCGCACCTCCCTACAAGCTGTGCTCGGGGAAGCCGGCGGTCCGCGCCGGTATCTGGCGAAGCTCGCAAAGCAGTTCGGCATCAACCCCGGCCAGACCGAAGCGCAGATCCTGCCGGAGATGGGCGCGCCACCCGCCGCGCTGGAAAAACGGCTGCGCGACTGCTGCGAGCCCCTGCTGAAAGCCGCCGCCACCGACCGCAAGCGCGGCGAAGCCATCGCGGCCCTGCTCGCCGCAGGCAATGATCGCGCCGCTTTCGTGACCGATTATTGCGGCCAGTTCCTGACCCAAAAAGGCGAGGTGCGCGCCATCCTCGCCACCAAGGGCGTACCGCCCGAAATAGGCGAAGCGCTGCTGGAGGAGGCCGAACGGCTGTGTGCCCTGCACAAGAAGCGCCAAAGCCTGGCCGTGCTCGAGCGCAGCACCGCGCTGCTGAAACTAGGTTTTGCCGTGATCGCCGAGTTCGAGCGTGAAAAGCGCCAGCGTGCGGCGCTCGATTACGACGACCTGATCGAGAAGACACGCGCGCTGCTGAACGAGGCCGGTGGGCCGAGCTGGGTGCTGTACAAGCTCGATGGCGGCTTCGACCACGTGCTGATCGACGAGGCGCAGGACACCTCGCCGCAGCAATGGGACGTGGTGCGGCGGTTGACCGAGGATTTCTTCGCTGGTGACACGGCGCAGAGCCAGACCCGCACCTTATTCGTGGTCGGAGATCTCAAGCAGTCGATCTATTCCTTCCAGGGCGCCGATCCGCGCAAGCTGGTCGAGATGCGCGGCTTCTTCCGCGAGCGTATCGCCGAGGCGCGGCAGGATTTCGAGGACGTGCCGCTGATCGCCTCGTTCCGCTCGACCGATGCGGTGCTGCAGGCGGTCGATTTGACATTCGCCGCGGGCGCCGCACGCGAGGGCATCGCCGAAGACGATGACAGCGAAATCCGCCATGACCCGGTGCGGCTGGACGAAGCCGGCCGGGTAGAACTGTGGCCGCTGGTCGGGCCGCTGCCGGATCAGGAGATCGATCCGTGGCAGGATCCGACCGAGCAGGAAGGCGAATTGCCGCCGCAACGCCGCCTGGCGCGGCTAATCGCGGCCCATATCCGCCATCAGATCGATCACGAAGAGCTGCCATCGCGGAACCGCAAGGTGATGGCGCGCGACATCATGGTGCTGGTGCAGCGGCGCAACGATTTCTTCGAAGCTTTGGTGCGCGAACTGAAAGAGCGCCATGTCGGCGTGGCCGGCGTCGACCGGCTGAAACTGACCGGCCATATCGCGGTGATGGATCTGATGGCGATCGGCCGCGCCGCGTTGCTGCCTACCGACGATCTGACCATGGCAACGGTGCTGAAAGGGCCGTTGGTCGGGCTCAGCGAAGACGAGCTCTTCACCTTGTGCTGGAAGCGCACCGGTTCGGTGTGGCAGGCGCTGCGGCAACGGGCCGATGCAGGCGAGCTCTCGTTCCGCGCCGCATGGCAAACCCTGTCGGCGATTTTTGCGCGCGCCGATTTCATGCCGCCCTTCGAATTCTACGGGGAATTGCTGGGCCACGATCGCGGCCGGCTGAAGCTACTGCAGCGCCTGGGGCCGGAAGCCGCCGATCCGATCGACGAGTTCCTGACTTTGGCGTTGTCGTATCAGCGCAACAACGCGCCCTCGCTGCAGGCCTTCTTGCATTGGCTGGAGGCAGGCGAGCCGGTGATCAAGCGCGAGCTGGAGCAGAGCCTGCGCGATGAGGTGCGCATCATGACGGTGCATGGCGCCAAGGGATTGCAGGCGCCGATCGTCTATCTGCCCGACACCAGCTTCAATCCCCTGCAGCGCGGCGAGCCGCTGGTGCCGGGCGAGAACGCCGACGAGGCACTGCTGATCTGGCGCGGCTCGCAGGCCGACAGCGACGAGAAGAGCGAGGCGCTTCACAAAGCGCGCCAGCAGCAAAGGCGGGAGGAAGCCAACCGCCTGCTCTATGTCGCCATGACACGGGCGGCCGACCGGCTGATCGTTTGCGGCGTTCAGGGCAAGAAGGAGATTCCGGAGAATTGCTGGTATCGCCTGGTGCAGCGCGCGCTGGAGAGCCCGGCCGACGCTGGCATCGCGATCGAACGTCAGGCTTTCACCCTCGGCGCCGATCTGGCGGGCGACCCCGCCATTGCCGGCGATGTACTGGTGCTGCAAACACCCGACCTGCTGCGACCCGACCGTCGCGCGACGGGGAACTTGCCGGCGCCGCAAGCCCTGCCCGATTGGACCCGCCTGCCGCCGCAGCCGGAGGAGATTCCGCCGCGCCCGCTGGCGCCCTCGCGCAGTCCCGAGGATGCCAGCGCCGAAGCCAGCGAACCGGCTTCGCTGTCGCCGCTGCAGCCCGACGGCCGCCAGCGCTTCGCGCGCGGGCTGATCCTGCATCGCCTGCTGCAATATCTGCCCGACCTTCCCACCGCTGAACGACGCGGTGCCGCGGCCCGCTATCTGGCGCAACCGGCGCATGGTCTCGACGCCCAAACGCAGGCGCAGTGGCTGGAGGAATTGCTGGCAGTGATGGAAGTCCCGGCGCATGCGGAAATCTTTGCCGCCAGCTCGCGCGCGGAGGTGCCGCTGACCGGCACCATCCAGGGCCGTAGCGGCCCCTATGTCGTCTCGGGCCAAGTCGATCGTCTGGTAATCGGCGCCGACCGCATTGCCGTCATCGACTACAAGACCAACCGGCCGCCG
The DNA here is from genome assembly GCA_029266575.1 of Alphaproteobacteria bacterium. Lineage (GTDB taxonomy): Bacteria > Pseudomonadota > Alphaproteobacteria > Reyranellales > JAQSWP01 > JAQSWP01. The sequence continues at coordinate 29,842 of JAQSWP010000002.1, forward strand.
CCGTTGCGGGTCGAGGATGTGGCGCCGCTTTACCTGCGCCAGATGGCTGCCTACCGCGCCTTGCTGCGCCAGATCTGGCCCGGAAAACCCATCGATTGCCTGCTGTTATGGACTGATGGCGCCCGTCTTATGGAACTGCCGCAAGCCCTGCTCGACGCGCATAGCCCATAACCTGCAGCGGGTTTCCCGCTAACCGTTGCGTGCCTTGACGCTCCCCGCCCCACTCCCTAGCTTTACGGTTCCTCGATATCCCACCCGGCCGCGCCGGCCTCAGGAGTACCCATGGCAACGGAAAAGACCACCGATCAGAGCTTCGATCAGGACGTGCTGAAGGCCAGCGGCCCCGTGCTGGTAGATTTCTGGGCCGAATGGTGCGGCCCCTGCAAGATGATCGGCCCGGTGCTGGAAGATGTCTCGACCGAGATGGCCGGCAAGCTCAAGGTGGTGAAGATCAACATCGACGAGAACCCGATGACGCCATCCAAATTCGGCATCCGCTCGATCCCGACCCTGATCATGTTCAAGGACGGCAAGCCCGCGGCGCAGAAAGTCGGCGCCGAACCCAAGGCGCGGCTGGTGCAGTGGATCCAGTCGGTGCTGTAGGCGTCCCAACCCGACGAATCGAAAAGGCCCGCTTCGGCGGGCCTTTTGCTTTGGTGCGTACCCTCATATGATTAAAAGCGGGCTGAGGGAAATACCATGCCAGCGAAATTCCTGCGGGTGATGCTTGCGGGCGCAGCGTTGATGTTTTGCATCGACAGTGCCTGGGCCCAGCGCAATTCCACCTTCGAAGAAAGACTGGAATATGGCTGGGATTCCGCGCGCAGCCAGGAGCTGAACTACACCAAGACGGCAACGCCGCAGCAATGCCGCGACCTATGTCTGGCAAACGGCCAGTGCCGCTACTGGAACTGGACCGAGCCGGGCGGGCGCGACAAAAGCCCGTCCTCGATCGCCGCGCACACCAATTGCGTGCTGCTCAAGACGACGACCGGCCCCACGCGCGGACGCGACTACGGCTATCCCTACGCCGGCGGTGCGATCACCGAAAGCAGTGCCACGCGCCCACCCGAAGGAACGCAGCGCCCCGTGCAATCCGAATCGGCCCAGCGGCATAACGCGCCGCCGCCCGCGCCATCCGCGCAAGGTGGTTGCCGTCACGATATCAAGACCTGGAGCGACGGCACACGCATGGAAGGCACCATGTGCAACGGCAAGCTGCACGGGCGCGGCACCTACAGCGATCCTACTGGGCAGCGTTACGAGGGCGAATGGCGCAACGGCGTCATCGCCGGCCAGGGCTTCGCGCATTTCCCCAACGGCGCCACTTATGACGGCCAGTGGGACAGCGGCAAGCCGCACGGCTACGGCACTTACAGCAACGCCAATGGCGTTTTCGCCGGCAACTGGAACAACGGTTGCGCCGTCATCTCCGGCCAGCGCCTATGGGTCGCCACCGAACGCCATGAATGCGGATTCTGAACGATGATTAGATTACGCGGTCCAAATTCGGCATCTGCTTCGGCGGGCCTTTTTCTTTGCGATGCAGCTCAGTAACCACTCGGCGGCACGAAGCCCTGGTATTCCTTCTCCAGCATGCCGGCGAAAGCGATGGCGGCGCGATCGCCCATGGCGGGCGCAACGATCTGCACGCCAATCGGCAGGCCTTCCTTGCTGAAGCCGATCGGCGCCACCGTGCCCGGCAGATAGGCGACGCCGGGATAGCCGGCCCAGAACAGCTGCTCCGTGGTCGGCACCTTGCGGCCGTCGACCACGATGGTGCGCTCGTGGCGCTCGCCCTCCTGGTCGTGCGGCCAGGCGGCGGATGCGGCAGCCGGCATCAGCAGAAAATCGTAGTTCTCGAAAAAGGACGCCCATTTCAGCCGCATTTTCATGCGCTTCTCGTGCAGGGCCAGCCACTCGCGATGGCTCAGCACGTTGGCGCGCGTCATCTGCGCGAAATAGGATTTGTCTGTGGGCTTCAGCGTCCGCGCGATTTCCTGGTTCCTGGCATAGGCCTGGTTGGTCTGGCGGCCCGAGGTCGCGGCGCGCAGCAGCGCGACATAGACGTCCATCGCCTCGTCGGTATCGATATCGGGCTTGGCGCCCTGCACCACTTTCACTTTCTTCTTGCCGAGGAAATCGGCCAGCGCCTGCAGCCTGCCCTGCACCTGCGCATCGACCACCGAATTGCGGTCCTCCAGCATCAAGCCGACCTTGAACTGCTTCCACTCGCTCTTCTTCGGCTTGGGCAATTCCAGCTTCCAACCCGCGCCATCGATCGCATCCGGCCCGGCCATGGCGGCCAGCGCGATATCGAGATCGGCGGCCGAGCGGGCCAGCGGGCCGATCACCGAGATGTCGCCCGGCGCCACACGGCCGGGCAGCGCGTGCCCGCGCGGCGCGCAAATGCCCCAGGTCGGCTTGTGACCGAACACGCCGCAATAATGCGCCGGATTGCGGATCGAAGCGCCGATATCGGAGCCGGCCTCGATCGCCGACAGTCCTGCCGCTAGCGCCGCCGCAGAGCCGCCGGACGAGCCGCCTGGCACGCGCGTGACATCCCAGGGATTGTTGGTGGTGCCGTATATGGCGTTGAAGCTCTGCCAGTCGGCCAGCATCAGGGGCACGTTGGTCTTGCCGAACAGGTTGACACCAGCCGCCTTCAGCCGTTGCACCGGCAGCGAATCTTCCTTGGCGATGTTGTCTTTCAGAGTGGGATCGCCCCAGGTCGTGGGCGCGCCGGCAACGTCGTAGCTTTCCTTGATGGTCATGGGCACGCCATGCAACGGGCCAGAGAACTCGCCCTTCTTCGCCGCACGATCGAGCGCCTTAGCCCGCTTGCGCGCGCCCTCGACATCCATCCAGATTACCGCGTTGAGTTCGGGATTGAAGCGGGCGATGCGGTCGAGATAGTGGTCGAGCAATTCCAGGCTCGATAGCTTGCCGCGGCGGATCATCCCCGCCAGTTCGCGTGCCGATTTGAAAGCGATATCCATTGAGTTCCCCGCTGATTTTGCGAGGACGATAGCAGAGCCCGCGCGACTTCAGAAGTTCTGCGCCAGCACCGTGCCCGCCAGATAAAGCGAACCGCAAATCAGGACGCGGCGCGGACCGCTTGTCTGCGCCAGCGCCTGGTGCAAACCCGCTGTGATGGATGAAGCCGGCGTGCAGGGGATGCCGACCGCGCGGGCTCGTTCGGCTGCTTCCTCGGCGGTGTAGGCGGCATGGCCCTCGACCGTCACGGCATGCGCCGCCCGCGCCAGCCCCGCAAGCGGCCGCAGAAATCCTTGTGCGTCCTTGCTTGTCAGCATGCCGAAAATCACATGCAGGGGCTTGCCATCTCGTTCCTGCCAGCGCCGCGCCATGGCGGCCAGCGCTATGCCGCAATCCTCGTTGTGCCCGCCATCCAGCCACAGCTCGTCGCCCGGCCGCAGCATCGCCACCAGGGGTCCGCGCTTGAGTTGCTGCAATCGCGCCGGCCATTCCACTTCGCGCAATCCCCTGACGATGGCCGCGTCGCTGACCGTGAACTGCGGCAGTTTCTCCAGCACCGCGATGGCAGTGGCGGCGTTGTCGATCTGATGCGCGCCGGCCAAGGCCGGCAGCGGCAATTCCAGACGACGCGATCCGCTCTCGTAAACGAAGCCGCTTTCCTGCGGCAGCGCACGCCATTCATGATGCATGCGATGCAGTGGAGCATTGAGACGCCCTGCTTCGGCGTCGATCACCGCCGCTGACGCCTCGCGCTGGCGGCCGACGATCACCGGCACGCCGTGCTTGATGATGCCGGCCTTGTTGGCGGCGATCTCGGCCAGAGTCTCGCCCAGATATTGCGTGTGATCGATGCCGATCGGCGTGATCGCCGTCGCCGCCGGCCGGTCGATTACGTTGGTGGCATCGTAGATGCCGCCCAACCCTACTTCCAGCAGCAGCACCTCGGCCGGATGGCGCGAGAAGGCGAGCAAGGCCGCCGCCGTGGTGATCTCGAAATAGGTGATTTCATTGCCGGCATTGACCCGCTCGCATTCTTCCAGCGTGGCAACCAGTTCCTCTTCCGAGATCAGCGATCCGGCGATACGGATGCGCTCGTGGAAGCGCACCAGATGCGGCGAGATATAGACGTGGCAGCGCTGGCCAGCAGCTTCCAGCATGGCGCGCAGATAGGCGATCAGCGAGCCCTTGCCGTTGGTGCCGGCGACATGGATCACCGGCGGCATCCTGCGCTCGGGATGGCCCAACGCCTCGAGAAGAACGCAAATACGCTCCAGCGACAGGTCGATGACCCTGGGATGCAGGCCAAGCAGGCGCTGCAGCAGCGCGTCGGATGACGTCACGCTATCGGCCATGTCGAAAATGGAAAACCGGAGAAGGCTATTTCACCCGCATGGCGCCGGCCAGGCGCTGCACGCCGGCGTTGGCATTGGCGGAGACCGCCGGCAGGTTGGGCAGCGGCCGTCCCTCGCCCAGCAGCGCCATGATGCGCATGAGCGTGTCGCGCAATTGATGGCGGTGCACCACCATGTCGATGATGCCATGGTCGAGCAGGTACTCGGCGCGCTGGAAGCCGTCGGGCAGCGCTTCGCGGATCGTGTCCTGGATCACGCGCTGGCCAGCGAAGCCGATCACCGCGCCGGGCTCGGCGATGGCGATGTCGCCCAGCATGGCGAAGGACGCCGTGACGCCGCCGGTCGTCGGATCGGTCAGCACCACGATGTAAGGCAAGCCCGCTTCCTTGACGTCCTGGACCGCCACCGTGGTGCGCGGCATCTGCATCAGGCTGAGGATGCCTTCCTGCATGCGCGCGCCACCCGATGCGGGAAACACGATGAACGGGCAGCGCTTCTCCACCGCCAGCCGGGCGCCCATGACGATGCCTTCGCCGACGGCAATTCCCATCGAGCCGCCCATGAAGTTGAAATCGAACACGGCGGCAACTGCCGGCTTGCCGCCCATCCGGCCCGACGCCACCCACAGCGCATCGCCCTCGCCCTGCTTGGCCTGGGTCTCCTTCAGCCGGTCGGCGTAGCGCTTGCGATCCTTGAACTTCAGCGGATCGACCACCGCCTTGCTCAGCGCATGCTTCTCGAACTCGCCGTCGTCGAACAGCAGCTTCAGCCGCGTTTCGGGACCGATCCGCAGATGGTGATTGCAGAACGAGCAGACCTGCAAATTGGCTTCCAGGTCGCGATGGAACAGCATCTGTTCGCAATTGGGGCACTTGACCCACAGATTGTCCGGCGCTGCCAGCTTGGCCTCGCCGCCAACCAGCGCCTTGATCTTGGGACGGACGAAATTGGTTAGCCAATTCATGGGCTTATCCTAGAAATAGGGCGGCAGCGCAAAACGCCTTTTCTGCGTTCTACTCCCTGCCTGCGCAGCCGGCAACTGTGCTATTGAACCGCCCGCAAAGGCAGGTTCATGAGTTTCTCCGTTCTCGACCAACACGACGCCATCGGCTGGGATTTCGATGGCACCTTGATCCGCCATGCGCGGTCGGAGGCGATGCATCAATACATCCTGGCCAATCCGCAGAAGCGGCATGTCATCGTCACCTTCCGCACCTTCGGCTGGCAGGACCGCGTCTGGCAGCATCTGTCGGAATTCTATCCGCAGGCGCCGGCGCGTGAGCTGTTCCACGGCGTGCTGAACATCGATCAGGAACGCTTCGTCGCCGTCGATTCGGGCGACGATTCGCGCATCGACCTGCATCGCCAGCACGATGCGCTGCGCACCATCGACGGCAAAATCTACATCACCGAAATCGAACCTTACGTGCACTGGAAAGGCGAGGCCTGCCGCCTGCAAGGTCTATCGGTTCTGGTCGACGACATGCGCGATCTGGTGCTGCCCGGCTGCCGCAAGCACGGCATCCATTACATCCATCCGGACGAGCTTTAGAGCGGATTACTCCGCCGCCCGCTTGGCGCCTCTCACGCCCGACGACAACTCGCGCACGTAAGCCAGCACACCCTCGACCAGGCCCGGCTTAGGCTTGCCGTTGGCATCCAGCCCGTCGCGCACCTTGTCGACGATAGCGGAGCCGACCACGGCGGCGTCGGCGATGGTGGAGATGGTAGCGGCCTGCTGCGGAGTACGGATGCCGAAGCCGACGGCGATCGGCAGATCGGCCTGGGTGCGCAGATGCTTCACCGCGGCACGCACCGCATCGTCCGTGGCCGAGCGCGTGCCGGTGACGCCCAGGATCGAGACGTAATAGAGGAAGCCGGAGCCGTATTCGAGAATGGCCGGCAGGCGCTTGGCATCGGTAGTGGGCGCGGTCAGCATCACCGTGTCGATATCGCAGCGCGCGGCATAGGGCTTCAACTCATCGGCTTCTTCCGGCGGCAGGTCGACGATGATCAAGCCGTCAACGCCCGAGGCAGCCGCCTGCTTGCAGAACAGTTCGGGCCCGCGCTGGTAGATCAGATTGTAATAGCCCATCAGCAGGATCGGCGTCGTGTCGTCGCCGCTTTCATCGCGATAGCGCCGCACCAGCCCCAAGGTGGCGTCGAGATTGATGCCCGCTTTCAGCGCCCGCTGGCCGGAGGCCTGGATCGCCGGGCCATCGGCCATCGGATCGGAGAACGGCATCCCGAGCTCGATCAGATCGGCGCCGGCTGCCGGCAGGCCTTTCAGGATCTGGTACGAGGTTTCGAGATCGGGATCGCCCGCGGTGGTGAAGGTCACCAGCCCGCCACGGCCCTGGCGCTTGAGCTCGGCAAAACGCTGCGCAATGCGGCTCACAGCTTCACTCCCAGGCGTTCGGCGATGGCGAACACGTCCTTGTCGCCGCGGCCGCACAGATTCATCACCAGCAGATTGTCCTTGGACAAAGTCGGCGCCAGCTTCAGCACATGCGCCAAAGCATGCGCCGGCTCCAGGGCGGGGATGATGCCCTCGATGCGGCACAGCAATTGGAACGCCGACAGCGCTTCCTCGTCGGTGGCGGCGACGTATTCGACGCGACCGGATTCTTTCAGCCACGCATGCTCCGGCCCGATGCCGGGATAGTCGAGGCCGGCCGAGATCGAATGCGCGTCCTGGATCTGCCCGTCCTTGTCCTGCAGCAAATAGGTGCGATTGCCGTGCAGCACGCCCGGCCGGCCGCCGGTCAGCGACGCGGCATGCTGGCCCGACGCGAGGCCGTGGCCAGCCGCTTCGACGCCCACGATGCGCACGGTCTTGTCGTCGAGGAAGGGATGGAACAGGCCGATGGCGTTGGAACCGCCGCCGATGCAGGCGACCAGCGTGTCGGGCAGGCGGCCTTCGGCCTTGTGCATCTGCGCCCGCGTCTCGTTGCCGATCACCGACTGGAAATCGCGCACCATGGCGGGATACGGATGCGGGCCGGCCGCCGTGCCGATGACGTAGAACGTGGTCTCGACCGTGGCGACCCAGTCGCGCAGCGCCTCGTTCATCGCGTCCTTCAAGGTCGCACTACCGGCGGTGACGGCGCGCACTTCGGCGCCTAACAATTTCATGCGGAAGACGTTGGGCTGCTGGCGGGCGACGTCGGTTGCGCCCATGAACACGGTGCAGGGAATGTCGAACAGCGCGCAGGCCGTCGCCGTCGCCACGCCATGCTGGCCGGCGCCGGTCTCGGCGATGATGCGGCGCTTGCCCATGCGCTTGGCCAGCAGCACCTGGCCCAGCACGTTGTTGATCTTGTGCGAGCCGGTGTGGTTGAGCTCGTCGCGCTTGAAGTAGATTTTCGCGCCACCGAGTTTTTGCGTCAGGCGCTCGGCGAAATAGAGCGGGCTGGGACGGCCGGCGTAATGCTCGAGCAGATAGTCGAGTTCGCTCTGGAAGGCGGGATCCTTCTTGGCCGTCTCGTAGGCCTTTTCCAGATCGAGAATCAGCGGCATCAGCGTTTCGGCCACGTAGCGGCCGCCGAAACTGCCGAAATGGCCGCGCTCGTCGGGGCCGTCGCGATAGGTATTGGGAAGGGACATGGCGCTCAAATCTTAAGGTGAACGGGGTGCGTAGCAGACGGCAAAAACCCTGTCAAAGCAGGCCGAAACCGGCTGGAAACGGCGTGCCATGCTACCCTGCCGCCGATGGACGATCAGGCTGAAGACTGGCAGGCGCTGGAGACATTCTCCTTCGGCGACAATCCCGAACTGGCACAGGAGCTGGCCGAACTGGTCGTGGCCGGGCTGAAACGCGCCACCTGCTGGTCGGTCAGCGAGGGCGAGCTGACCCATATCGGCAAGCGCATGGTCATGCTCGACGGCAAGGGCAAGCCGGTGGCGGTAGTCGAAACCGTTGAGCTGACGCAAAGACCGTTTAACGAGGTCGACGCACAATTCGCCCAGGACGAGGGCGAAGGCGACCGCTCGCTCGCCTACTGGCGGCAGGCGCATCGCAACTACTTCACGCGGCGCAACGGCTTCGCGCCCGACATGATGCTGTGGTGCGAACGCTTTCGCGTGATCCGCCTGCTGAAATCCTAGAGCGATTTCGCCACGGCCAGAAACCGGGCAATCTTCTCCGGATCCTTCACCCCGCGCGAGGCTTCGACACCGGACGAGACGTCGACGCAAACCGCGCCGGTGACTGCCGCCGCTTGCGCCAGATTGTCCGGCGTCAGACCGCCCGAAAGCATCCAGGGCAGCGGCCACTCCTTCTCGGCCAGCAACTGCCAGTCGAAAGCCAGCCCGTTGCCTCCCGGCAGCGCGCCTGCCATGTCGGCCGGCGCCTGGGCATCGAACAAGAGCCGATCGGACACGGCGACGAAATCGGCCGCCCGCGCGACATCGTCGGGACCGGCGATGCGCACCGCCTTCATCACCGGAACGCCGAACATCTTTTTGATCTCGGCCACTCGCTGCGGCGTCTCGTTGCCATGCAGTTGCAAGATGTCGAGCGCGACCACGTCCAGCACGCGCTGCAACGTCACGTCATCGGCATCGACGAACAGGCCGACCTTGGCGATATGGTCCGGCACGCCGGCGTTGAGCGACGCGGCCTGCTCAGGCGTGACAGCGCGCGGGCTGGGCGGATAGAACACCAGCCCGACATAGGCCGCGCGGCCTTCGACCGCCGCCACCATCGCCGGGGCCGAATTGATGCCGCAGATCTTGGCCAGCACCGCCATGGCTCAGCCGACGGCGCGGCGCGGCGCGGCGCCCTGCACGGCAGCGATTTCCTGGGCGATGGCCTCGGCGGCGCCGCGCGGCGAGGCAGCTTCGGTGATCGGCCGGCCGATCACCAGATAATCGGCACCCGTGCCCCCCGCTTCGCCCGGCGTCATCACGCGCTTCTGGTCGCCGACGGCGGAACCGGCAGGCCGAATGCCCGGCACCACCAGAAGGAAGTCGCCGCCGCAATCTCCGCGCAGCGCTTCGATCTCGAGCGGCGAGCAGATCACGCCGTCCATGCCGCTATCCTTGGCCAACGCCGCCAGGCGGCGCACCTGCTGCAGCGGCGCGTGGGCAATGCCGACCGCGTCGAGATCGCTCTGGTCGAGACTGGTCAGCACGGTGACGGCGAGAAGCTTCGGCCGCCGCACGTTCAACTGCGCCGCCACCTCTTCCGCCGCCTTGCGGGCCGCTCGCATCATGGCCGGGCCGCCACTCGAGTGGATGGTCAGCAGGGTGGGCGCCAGCGGCGCCACTGCGCGCACCGCCCCGGCGACGGTATTGGGAATGTCGTGCAGCTTCAGATCGAGGAACAGCGGGGTATCGCGCCCGACCAGCCGCCTAACCAGATCCGGCCCGTGGGCGGTGAAGAACTCCAGCCCCAGCTTGATGCCGCCCACCGCGCCGCGCACGCCGTCGATCAGCCGGGCGGAGAGGCCGATATCGACCGTGTCGATGGCGCAATAGACCTTGTCGGCTCCGTCCATGAGGCACCCCGCGAAATTCGCGCCGGTATAAAGGTCAAGCGGCCTCCCGGCAAGCCGGGCGGTGGATTACCTCGCCACCGGGCTATGCACGCTCTGCCCGCCCACCCAGCGTGAAAAATGCTCGGCCGTAATCCCACCGGCGAGCAGGCTGGCGAAACCCTCGCCGATGGCGCTGGCGAATTTGAAGCCATGGCCGGAACAGCAGGACAGCGCCCAGCCGGCCTGGCCCAATTGCCGGGCGATGAAATGCTCGCGTGGCTCGACGGTATAGAAGCAGGTCTTCAACTCGGCGACATGGAAGCGGTCGAAGCCGCGCAAGCGTTTGGCGCATTGCTCCAGGATCGGCGCGGCTTCTGCCAGGGCTGGTTGGCGATCGCGGTCCGGATCGCCTGTGAGGCTGAAGGAATGATCACCGATCTTAAGCCCGGTCCAGCCGCCCGATCGTCCCTGCAAATCAGGTGCTGCGACCGGCGGCACCATGTAGAAGCCGGCGCCGTCGCCGATATCGAGCAGCATCGGATGTGCCACCCAGGCGGCGCGCTGTTCGGGCGGCGGCTCGAGATAGATCACCACTTGGCGCGAAGGTGTCACGGACGAGCCCAACTCGGGAACCAGACGCGATACCCACGGTCCGGCGCAAACGAGCGTCAGATCGGCGGCATGGACCGTACCGTCTTCCAGATGCAGACGGCCGGCATCGGCATCGATCGCCGCCACGCGCATGTGCTCATGAATGGCCACGCCCTGCTCACGCAGGAAGCGCGCCAAGGTCGTGGTGATGCGATCGGCCAGGAGCGCGCCACCGGTCTTCAGGTAGAAGGCCTGCTCGACGCCCTGCGGATCGATCAGCGGGAAGCGCGCCGCCAGAGTTTTGCGGTCCAGCGTCTCCACCTCATGCCGGTCGCCTTCCAGCAGCGCCTGCGATTGGGCGCACCAGTTGGTGCCCGCCTGACCCAGCGCCAGGGTGCCGGTCTCGATCTGCAGCTTCACGCCCAGATCGCGCCACATCCGGTCCCACGCCGCGTAGCCGTCGCCGACCATGCGCATGTAGCCCGGCGTTTCGCCATAGGCGTAGCGGATCAACCGATGCTGATCGCCGGACGAGCCCAACGGATTGCCCACCGTATGCTGCTCGAACATCACGACGTCATGGCCGGCGCGGCGCAATGCCCAGGCGGCGCAAAGTCCGTAGATGCCGGCGCCAACAATCAGAATTCGCATGGCTGAATGCTACCGAACCGCAGCGAGAAGGGCGACGGTATAGGCGACAAACCTGGCTTCCAGGTGCAGAATAAGCCGTGTGGGGAGGCTGGCATGATCCGTTCTTTTTCCGTCTTGGGTATAAGCGTCGCTCTGGTTCTGGGCATGGCAACAGGTGCCATGGCGCAGAACACCGGGCGGATAACCACCAAATCCTATCAGCCGGTCGGCAAGCAGAAGCTGCAGGTCGATCTGACGCAGGTCGATGCCGGCGAGCTCTATCGCGAATTGCGCGATTATCTGAAGGAACAGCTCGAACGGCGCGGCAATCCGGTCGGCAGCTCCGGCGCCATGGGCGTAAAGATGCAGGTGGCCTATGTCCGTCCCATCGAGTCGGGCCGGATCGGGCCCGAGCGCGACCTGCCATCCGATAATCGCGTGCCTGGCTACAGCTCCAACAGCCCGATCCCCGACAGCCGCAGTTTCGTGCCCGAGCGGCGCAACCCCTACGCGCCAGGCGTGAGCGGTGAGGAGCGCACCAATCCGCTGCGCATCAACCTCACCATCTATCGCGAGGGCGGCGGCGCGGTGGCGTGGACCGCCGAAGCGACCTGTGCCGTGGCTTTCGTCAACGCCAAGGACGTCGGACGGGCGATGATCGACCAGTTGATCGCGCGGCTGGATACGTCGGTGTCGCTGGCCGCCGAATGCGGCAGCTGATCAGGCCTGCTGCACCACCAGTTCGGCGGCGGCGAGATCTTCCAACGCCGTGCCCACCGATTTGAACATCGTGATCTCGCCCGCGCCCTGACGGCCGTGCCGCTCGCCGCGGCACAACTCGAACAGATCGGCGACGATGCCTTCGGGCTTCAAGATGCCGTTGGCCAGCGGCTGCACGATATCGCCCGCCTCCTTGCCGGCGCCCTGGCGTGTGTCGACGAAGATGCGGCTGCGTCGCACGGCTTCGTCATCGGCTTCGCGCATGGCGGGCGTGAAGCCGCCGACCAGGTCGAGGTGCTGGCCCTTCTTCAGCCAGACGCCCTGCACCAGCGGCGTTTGCGCCAGCGTGGCGCAGGAGATGATGTCGGCGGCATCGATTGTGCGTGCGATGTCGTCGGCGACATGGGCGGCGATCTTCAAATGTTCGAGATCGCCGTTGTTGAACCGCTCGGCCAGCGCCGCAGCCTTTGCCGGCGTGCGGCCCCAGATCGCGACCTCGCGAATCGGCCGCACCGTCGCGTGGGCGCGGATCAGATGCGGCGCCAAGGCACCGGTGCCGATCATCAGCAGGCGGAAGCTGTCAGTGCGGGAGAGAAAGCGCGACGCCAGCGCCGAGGCCGCAGCCGTGCGCCGCCGCGTCAGGGCCGTGCCGTCCATCAGCGCCAACGGCTCGCCGGTCTGCGCCGAGAGCAGCAAATACTGGCCGATCACCGCCGGCAGGTTGCGGGCGCCATTGTCGGGAAAGACGGTGACGATCTTGATGCCCAGATGCCGCTGGTTGCGCCAGGCCGGCATCAGCAGCAGGGTCGCCGGCGCGCCGCCGGTCTCGATCGTGTGGTGATGGCGCAGCGGCACTTCGCAGCCGTCGCGGAACAGGGTCGCGATGGCGTCGATCAGTCCGGCATCGTCGAGCAGGCGCTCGATGGCTTCGGCATCGAACTGGCGCATGCGGCTCAGAGCGGCGGCAAGGCGGTGCCGGGCGCCGGCAGCGCCGGCGTGGCGGGTGAAGGAGGGGGCGGCGTCGCCTTGAGGTCCGCCACCTGCCGGCGCAGCGATTCATTGCTGCGGGTCTGCTGCCGGGCGGTAACGCGGTAGCGATGCCCGCCCAGCCACACGATGAGCGCGCCGACGATCAGGCCAAGGACAAGCACCACCAGCATCACCATGAACAGCGGCAGGCTGGCTTCCCAGGGCAGCGGCCACAGCGATACGACGACTTTTTCGCGATTGGCGATGGCGAAGACGGCGCCAATCACCGCCAGCGGAACCCATACCAGTCGTGCCAGCCATTTCCGCATGCCGAACGCCTATCTCCTTGCCGCACAGGGATAACCCGGCGGAAACTGTCTTCGGATTTTTCAAGGATAGCCGCCGCGGCTGGCGGCGCACAGGCGCAAAATTGAGCCTTTAGTCCTCTTCGTCCTCGCCCAGATATTCCGGGCCTTCGGACGCCATCGGCTTGCCTTCGCCGCGATGGTTCAGCCGGTCGCGCAAATCCTTGCCGGTCTTGAAATAGGGCACGTATTTGGCGGCGACCGCGACGGTGGTGCCGGTGCGCGGATTGCGGCCGACACGCGCGTCGCGTTTCTTGACCGAAAAAGCGCCAAAGCCGCGCAGCTCGACCCGATCGCCGCGCGAGAGTGCGGTGGCGATCTCGTCGAAGATCGTCTGCACGATTCTCTCGACGTCGCGCTGGTAGAGATGAGGATTCATCTCGGCCAGTTTGAGAATGAGTTCGGACTTGGTCATGGCCCCAGACCCGCTGATGTTTGCGCTCCGCCTGTGAGCAAAGCGCAATTGCCAAAGCGTGCCAAAGGCTTAGCCCGCCGTCAAGGGTAAGTGCCTTGAATCTTTTGAGTTTTTCCCGCCGAAGGCTGACTAACCCAACATATAGCGCAATTCCGGCCGTCCGCGGCCAAGCGGCTGTAGGCAAAAAAACGGCCCCGAAGCCGGGGCCGTCTCTTTTCGGTAACCGTGGTCCTGACAGGGACCGGTTTACTTCTTGTCCTGCGGCGGACGGTTCAGCGCCGCGCCCAGAATGTCGCCCAGCGAGGCGCCCGAATCGGACGAGCCGAATTCGGCCATCGCCTGCTTCTCCTCGTCGACTTCGCGCGCCTTGACCGACAGCACGACGCGGCGCGTGGCCTTGTCGATGTTGGTGATCTTGGCGTCGATCTTGTCGCCCACCGCGTAGCGCTCGGGGCGCTGCTCGGAGCGCTCGCGCGACAGTTCGGTCTTGCGGATGAAGCCCGGCAGGCCGTCGGCCAGGGTCACGTCGATGCCATTCTCGCTGGTCGCCGCCACCGTGCAGGTGACGACGTCGCCCTTCTTGATGGTGTCATTGACGCGCTCGAACGGATCGTTGCTGAGCTGCTTGATGCCCAGCGAGATGCGCTCCTTCTCGATGTCGACGTCCAGCACCTTGACCTTCACACTATCGCCCTTGCGGAACTTCTGGATGGCGGCTTCGCCCGGCTCGTCCCACGACAGGTCGGACAGGTGCACCATGCCGTCGATGTCGCCCGGCAGGCCGACGAACAGACCGAACTCGGTGATGTTCTTGATCTCGCCTTCCAGCTCGGAACCGGCCGAGTACTTGGCGGCGAAGCTGTCCCATGGATTGTCCATGCACTGCTTGAGGCCGAGCGAGATGCGCCGCTTGGTCATGTCAACATCGAGCACCATCACTTCGACTTCCTGCGAGGTCGAAACGATCTTGCCCGGATGCACGTTCTTCTTGGTCCAGCTCATCTCGGAGACGTGCACCAGGCCTTCGACGCCAGGCTCCAGCTCCACGAAGGCGCCGTAGTCGGTGATGTTGGTGACGCGGCCCTTGAGCTTGATGCCCACCGGGTACTTGGCTTCGGCGCCTTCCCACGGATCGGACAGCAGCTGCTTCATGCCGAGCGAGATGCGCTGGGTTTCCGGGTTGAAGCGGATGACCTGCACCTTGACGTGCTGGCCGATGGTCAGCGCCTCGGACGGATGGTTGATGCGCTTCCAGGCGATGTCGGTGACATGCAACAGGCCGTCCACGCCGCCCAGATCGACGAAGGCGCCGTAATCGGTGATGTTCTTGACCACGCCTTCCAGCACTTGGCCTTCCGACAGATTGGCCACCAGTTCGGAACGGGCTTCCGCACGGCTCTCTTCGAGCACGGCGCGGCGGGAGACCACGATGTTGCCGCGGCGGCGATCCATCTTGAGGATCTGGAACGGCTGCGGGCTGCCCATCAGCGGGCCGACGTCGCGCACCGGACGGACGTCCACCTGGCTGCCCGGCAGGAACGCCACAGCGCCCGAGAGATCGACGGTGAAGCCGCCCTTGACGCGGCCGAAGATCACGCCGGTGACGCGCTCGTTGCCGGTGAAGGCCTTCTCGAGCTGGGTCCAGGCTTCCTCGCGACGCGCTTTCTCGCGCGACAGCATGGCCTCGCCGTTGCGATCTTCCATGCGCTCGACGAACACTTCGACGGTGTCGCCGACATTGATGTTGGCGGCTTGCGCGCCATTGGCGAATTCGCGGAGGGGAATGCGGCCTTCCGATTTGAGGCCGACATCGACGATCACGAAATCATTGGCGAGGCCGACGACGCGGCCTTGCACCACCGCGCCCTCGAAACCCTGGGACTGGCCCAGGCTCTCGTCGAGCATTGCGGCAAAATCTTCCATCGGCGGAGCGGAGTCCGCCTTCACTGCAGCACGAGCCATTTTATCTCCTTCAACGATCCCACGAGCACCACGCCCGTCCGGCCAGCCGGTTGTCCCGGTGGATCCTGCGCCGTATTCCCTGACATCGGACGGATTGGGATTTGTCCGCTGCAGCCATCCCTTACGTAGGTAATCAACTTTGCCTGACGGGGTCGATGGCTTCAGGAGCCCCGTCGGGAAATTCTGCCGTCGATATGCGCAACGACGCGGTCGAACACTTGATCGGCGCTGAGCGTCGTGGTGTCGAGCTGGAAAGCATCGGCCGCCGGCACCAATGGCGCCGCCGACCGGGCGCTGTCGCGCACGTCGCGTTCGTGCATATCGGCCAGAACGCGGGCCTTTATAGTGGTGGCACCGGCCGCCTGCAACTCCTGGAATCGCCGCTCGGCGCGGGCCTCGGCGCTGGCGGTCAGAAAGATTTTTACATCTGCGTCGGGGCAAATGACGGTCCCGATATCGCGGCCGTCGAGAATGCTGCCGGCAGCATGGCCGGGCGGGGTTTTGGCGAATCTGCGTTGAAAATCAATAAGATGGAGCCGGACCTCCGGAATGGCTGCGACTTTGGACGCCATGGCGCCTACCGCCTCCTCACGCAGGCCGGGCTGTTCGAGATCCTGAGGTTGCAGCTTCCGGGCAGCTTCAATGGCGCGATCCGTTTCACCACCCTCCCCTCGGTCGGCCAATACCCGCGCGCCTACGGCGCGATAGATCAGCCCGGTATCAAGCAGCGCCAGCCGGTAATGCGCCGCCAGCCGCCGGGCCAGGGTGCCCTTGCCAGCCGCGGACGGACCATCCAGCGCAATGATCATGATGCGGCCGGCGCGATCCTGGCGCCCAGCCCGTTCATCAGCGCGACGAAACCGGGGAAGCTGGTGTCGACCATCTCGATATCGTCGACCGTCACGGGCTGGCGCGCGCCCATGCCCATGACCAGAAACGACATGGCGATGCGATGATCGAGATGCGTCTGCACCGTGCCGCCGCCTTCGATGCGCCCGCCGGTGCCGTGCACGGTCAGGCTGTCGGCGCCGACCTCGACCTTGACGCCATTGGCGCTTAAGCCCGCGGCAATGGCAGCAAGCCGATCGCTCTCCTTCACCTTCAGCTCCGCCAGACCCCGCATGATGGTGGTGCCCTGCGCGTGTGCCGCGGCGACGGCGAGAATCGGATATTCGTCGATCATGCTGGGCGCGCGGGCGGCCGGCACTTCCACACCCTTGAGCTTGGCGCCGGACGTGACCACCAGATCGGCAACCTTCTCGCCGCCCACCAGCCGCTCGTTGCGCCAGGAGATGGCGGCGCCCATCTCGCGCAAGGTCGTATAGAGCCCGGTGCGCGATGGATTGACGCCAACATGCTTGACCAGCACTTCGCCTTCGCTGGCGATGCAGGCGGCAACCACGGCAAACGCCGCCGATGACGGATCGCCCGGCACTTCGATATCGCGCGCCACCAGATCGGGCTGGCCAACGATGGTTATCGCCAGACCTTCATCGGACTGCTCGTGCCGCAACGTGGCGCCGAAATGCGCCAGCATGATTTCGGAGTGATCGCGGGTGGCTTCGCGCTCCACGAGTGTCGTCTCGCCCATGGTGTTGAGGCCCGCCAGCAGCACGGCCGACTTCACCTGCGCCGACGGCACCGGCGTGACATAGCGGATTGGCACCGGCGAGTTGGTGCCGATCACCGCCATGGGCAGGCGCATGCCGTCGCGGGTGAGGAACTGCGCGCCGAACTGGTTGAGCGGCTCGATCACGCGGCGCATCGGCCGGCGGCGCAGCGAGGCGTCGCCCGTCATGAAGGAGACGAAACCCGAGGTCGCCAGCAGGCCGGAGAGCAGCCGCGCCGAGGTGCCGGAATTGCCGACATCGATAATATCGGCCGGCTCGCCAAAGCCGCCGACGCCGACCCCGTTGATCCGCCACAGCCCGCTCTCGTCCCGCTTTACCGTGGCGCCCAAAAGCCGCATGGCGTTGGCGGTGCGCAACACGTCCTCGCCCTCCAGCAGGCCGCTGACCCTGGTTTCGCCCACCGCCAGCGCCCCCAGCATCAGGGCGCGATGGGAGATCGACTTGTCGCCGGGCGGCCGCACGCGGCCTTCGAGCCTGGCCGCCTTGCTGGAGTGGAAAGGTTTCAGCGTCGTCCCCCGAATTGCGAAAAGGCCGCAGATGGCCCCGGTATTGGCCGGTTCTCTAGCACAGGCCGGCGCGCGTCAACCAGCCGCCCCGCACGGCCTTCCCGCCCCAAACTTTGCTTTTGACAGGGGGGTGCGAGCGTCGTACACGGACCCCCGCTTTACCGGATTTTTCAGGAGGCTCGATTTGTCGAAGCCGGAATGGGGCACCAAGCGCACCTGCCAGAGCTGCGCGGCCCGTTTTTACGATCTCAAGCGCGCGCCCATCGTCTGCCCCAAATGCGGGCACAAGCACGACGCCGAAGACTTCATCAAGACCCGCCGCACCCGTGGCGGCGCCGCCAAGGCCCCGCCGCCGCCCAAGAAGGTGGTGGAGAAGGTCGTGCCGGTGGAGCTGGAGGACGCGATCGCCGACGTCGCGCCCGACGACGAGGCCGATGACGACGTCATCGAGGATACCGCCGATCTGGGCGAGGATGCCGACGACATCCCCGACGTCATCGAGACCGACGACGACAAGGCGACCTAAAAGCCGAATGGCGAAACCCCTTGCGCAAGCAGGGGGCAGACCTTAATTTTCGCGCGTTCCGGCCCAAACCGGCCGGAACCCCAGAATTCGACGGGGCCATAGCTCAGCTGGGAGAGCGCTACAATGGCATTGTAGAGGTCAGCGGTTCGATCCCGCTTGGCTCCACCAAAAAAGCGGCGGAATTCCGAGGCTTAGCCAGGATTTCCGCCGCTTCTGTTTTGGCCCAGATGCAGAATTGCAGAGAACAACAGCGGAGATCAGTCCTTACGCCCCTCGCCGTGGCGACTGCCAAAGGACGTCAGGCAACCGGCTCGGGTTTCCGCTTTGCCTTTGCTTTCTCCGCGGGCGGCTTTCCGACTTTCTCGGGCCGCAGGACCTTCAGGCCAAGAGCCGCCGCATAGCCGTGAATCTCCTTCACATCGAGCTTGCGCATGAACTCGATCGTCTCCGCGGCAATCACCTGGCCGGGGACCATGATCGGGAAACCGGGAGGGTAGGGGATCACGAAATTGGCTGAGACGAGCTCCGGCCCCTCCTTCAACCGCCGGTCGATCTCCTTGCTGTTGAGCTTGATGTGCTCGCACGTCGCGCCGTCATAGGCGGCGTAGTACGCCTCGCGCATCCGGCCCTCGAGGGTCTTGCCATCGGGCCGATCGCGGAAGGCGTCGCTGAACCGGCTGAAGTTCGGCAGGTTCGGCACATCCTTCATCAGCGACTTGACGCGGGCGTCGAATGCGGTCCGCCCCTCATCGCCGCTGTCGGCAAGCCGCTTCTCGACGCTCCGCGCGATGTCCGCCAGGACCATGATCAGATGCGCCGCATCGCTGCGCGTGTTGTTGATGTTGATCTGCACCAGGATGCTGTTGCGCGACGTCTTGTTGATCTGGATGTCGTATTTCTCCGCAAGCAGCCCCTTGAACTGGGTGCCGTCGAAGCCGGCCGTGCCGCAGACCAGGGTGATGCGGGTCGGATCGAGGAAGAACTCGTCCTGGTCTCGGGCCTCGATCGCGTCGCGCCAGGTCGAGTGCGGCGTACCGTAGTCCTTCAGACCCGTTGCGCGGAATTCCGCAGGAATCATCTCTTCGGGCGTCAGGATGCGGAAGTACTTCGAGATCAGGGGATGGCCGTTGATCTCCCGGCGCAGCTCGATTGCGAGCTGGATGGCCCCCATCACCAGGTCGTAGCCTTCGAGTTCCATCTGCCGCCGCGCCACGTCGAGCGAGGCGATGATCTGCAGGTTGGGCGAAGTCGAGGTATGGGTGAAATAAGCCTCATGGAACGCCTCTTCGACGAGAGGCCAATCCTGGTCGGCGACAGCGATCATCGAACCCTGCCGCAGGGCCGACATCGATTTGTGCGTGGAGTTCGTCTGGTAGACCCGCACCCGGCTCTTCTCCGGGTCCGGCAGGAGGTGCATCTCCAGCAGCTTAGAATTGGCCGGGTCCAGCTCG
>JAQSWP010000071.1 GCA_029266575.1 Alphaproteobacteria bacterium
CTGGCGTCGTCTTGGGTGCGGCCGGCGGCGGCGGCGGCGCGCGGCGCGTCGGGGGCTCGGCTTTCGGTGTGGGAATGCGGCGGATGATGATGTCGCCGTTGGGCAGCACTTCGGGCAATTGATATTGCGGGATCGAGCCCAGCACGCCGTCCATCAGCTTCATGGCGCGCTCGATCGCATCGCGCATCGCCCGCGCGGTTTCCTCCGCCTCGCGCTCCAGCGACGGCGGACGGCTCTGCGCCTGCGCCATACCGCAACTCAACATCACGACCAGGACCGCCAGCATACGCATGGCCCAATCTAGGAACCCGATTGCGGCGCGATGGCGGCAGATGCTGCTTTTTCGAGCGTCCGCCGCAACGCAGCAAATCAGCAATGCAGTATTGGGGCTGGCTTGCAGCAGGCGCAGTTCACTAAATTCCTGGCAATGACACCTCCTCCTTCTGCTAGTGCTACGGCCGACATGATCGACGCCGCGCCGCGCCGCTTCCGCATCCTGCTGCCGGTGCTGGCGATGCTGACCGCGTTCGCGCCGCTCTCGATCGACATGTACCTGCCCAGCTTCCCGATGCTGACGCAGGCCTTTGCCACCGATGCCAGCCGCGTGCAGCTCACGCTCTCTGCCTTCCTGCTGGGCTTCGCCATCTCGCCACTGGTCTACGGTCCCGTCGCCGATCGCTTCGGACGCCGTCCGACCTTGATGGTGGCGGCGACGCTCTACATCGGCGCCAGCGCGCTGTGCGCGCTTGCCACCGATATCGATCACCTGATCGCGCTGCGCTTCCTGCAGGCGCTGGGCGCCGGCGCCGGGCCGGTGATCGTGCGCGCCATCATCCGCGATCTCTACAGCCACAACGAAGCCGCCCGCACCATGTCGCTGATGATGGTGATCGTGGGCGCCGCCCCGATGCTGGCGCCGCTGCTGGGCGGCGTGCTGCTGGTCGAGTTCGGCTGGCGTTCGATCTTCTGGCTGCTGGCCGGGTTCGGCCTGCTCTGCATCGTGCTGATCCAGCTCGCCTTGCGCGAAAGCCTGCCGCCGCAATTCCGCCGGCCGCTGGCCTTCAAGACCACGCTGGGCGGCTATGGCTCGCTGCTCACCAATGCGCGCTATCTCGGCTTCGTGCTGACCGGCTCGCTGTTGTTTGCCGGCATGTTCGCCTATCTCTCCGGCTCGCCCTTCGTCTTCATCGAATTGTTCGGCGTCTCCGAACGCCTTTATGGCGTGCTGTTCGCCGTCAACGTCGCCGGCATGGTGATCGCCGCCAGCATCAACTCGCGCCTGGTGCGCCGGCACGGGCCGCGCAAGATGCTGCGCGCCGGCGTCATCATCGTGGCGCTGACCGGCGTGGCGCAACTGACGGTCGGGCTCACCGGCATCGGCGGCCTGCCGCTGCTGATGGCGGCGCTGTTCCCGACTTTCTGCGCGCTCAGCCTGGTGGCGCCCAATGTCACCGTCTCGGCGCTGCAGGATTTCCCCCACATGGCAGGCACGGCTTCCGCCTTGGCCGGCGCCTTGCCGTTCGGGCTGGGCGCCCTGTCGGGCGCGCTGGTCGGCGCCTGGCACGACGGCACGCCGCTGCCGATGATGGTGACAATGGGGCTGTGCGCGCTGATGAGCGCCACATTCTATCTGGTGCTGGTGGTGCGGCCCGAAAGGCGCGCCGCGACGGCCTAAATCGCGCGCACTTCACCGATCCTTGATTTGTCCGCGATGGGGGCGAACACTAGCTTCTAGTCATGAGCCTTACGCGCCGTTCTCTCCTTGCCCTGCCGCTTGTGGCCGGTGCTGCCTTACTGGCCGCCAGCGTCATGGCGCAGGACTCGCGCCCGGTGACGGTGGTCGAACTCTTCACCTCGCAAGGCTGTTCCTCCTGCCCACCGTCCGACGCCTATCTCGGCGAGCTGAGCAAACGGCCCGACATTCTCGCGCTCTCCTTCCATGTCGATTACTGGGACTATATCGGCTGGAAGGATCCGTACGCCTCGCCGCAATTCACCGAGCGCCAGCGCGGTTACGCACGCAGCCTGAAGCAGCGCTACGTTTATACGCCCGAGATGGTGGTGCATGGCCGTGGCCACGATACCGGCCTCGATCGGGGCGCCATCCGCGAACTGATCGCCGTAGCACAGAAGCCGCAATGGCCGCGGCTCGCGCCCAGGATCGTCGATCGTGGCGCCACCGGCATCAGCGTCGTGATGCCCGAATTCCAGGCGCCGCAGCCCTGCGACGTGTGGCTGGTGACGTACGATCCCGAACACAAAACCAAGGTGCTGCGCGGGGAAAATCGCGGCAGCGATCTGACCAATTACAACGTGGTGCGTTCGCTGACGCTGCTGGCCAAATGGGACGGCAAGCCCGCCGAACTCAACATTCCTGCCGACAAGCTTGGCGCGGCGCGCGGCGTCGCCATCCTGGTGCAGCATCCCGATCTCGGCCCCATCATGGGTGCGGCCGCCCTGACGCGCGCGGTCGCCAGTAACTAGAGCGGATCATGGTTTGATGGAAGCGCTTTCGCTTCCATCAAACCATGTGAATCCGCTCTATTCCTTAATGTTTAGAGTAAATTCACAGGGACTGACGGAATCGCAGGCGATTCGTCAGTCTCTGATTTGCTCTAGCAATTTACCGCGCCGGCAGCGCGGCTTTTTGCACAGGACCCGGTTTGAGCCCTTGCCAAGGGGCCGGCGGCACCCAATGAATCAGCGATGAGCGAGTTTCCGTTCCCGCCGCGCGCCGATGCGGCAGGATCGCGCCTGATCGCCGTTCTCGGGCCCACCAATACCGGCAAAACCTATCTGGCGATCGAACGCATGCTGGGCCATGCCTCGGGCATGATCGGCTTTCCCCTGCGCCTGCTGGCGCGCGAGAATTACGATCGCGTGGTGCGGCTGGTCGGCGCGCACAAGGTGGCGCTGATCACGGGCGAGGAGAAGATCATCCCGCCCAGCCCGTCCTATTTCCTCTGCACCGTCGAATCCATGCCGCTCGACCGGCCGGTGCGCTTCATGGCCATCGACGAGATCCAGATGGCGGCCGATCCCGAGCGCGGCCATTTCTTCACCGACCGGCTGCTCAATGCGCGCGGCATGGACGAGACCATGCTGCTGGGCGCCGACACCATCCGCCCGCTGCTGCAACGCCTGACGCCCGATGCGCAATACATCGCCCGCACCCGTTTCTCGACTTTGAGCTACACCGGGCCGAAGAAGCTGACGCGCCTGCCGCGCCGCTCGGCCGTGGTCGGGTTCTCGGCAGCGGAGGTTTACGGCATTGCCGAACTCATCCGCCGCCAGCGCGGTGGCGCTGCGGTGGTGATGGGCGCGCTGTCCCCGCGCACGCGCAACGCCCAGGTGGCGATGTTCCAGGAAGGCGAGGTCGATTACATCGTCGCCACCGATGCGATCGGCATGGGCCTGAACATGGACGTCAACCACGTCGCCTTCGCCTCGATCACCAAATTCGACGGCCGGTCGATGCGGGCGCTGTCGGCATCCGAGCTGGGCCAGATCGCCGGCCGCGCCGGGCGGCACATGAACGACGGCACTTTCGGCACCACTGCGGAAGTCGGCCCGCTCGATCCGCAACTGGTCGAGCAGATCGAGAACCACCGGTTCGATCCGCTGAAGCATCTGATGTGGCGCAACGCGGAACTCGATTTCGCCTCGGTGCGCCGGCTGCAGGATGCGCTCAATGCGCCGCCGCCGCTCGTCGGCTTGCAGCGCGCTCGCGATGCCGACGACGTGCTGGCCCTGGCTACCCTGTCGCAGCAGCCCGACATTCTGGCCGCCGCCGGCTCGCGCCAGCGCGTGCGCCTGCTGTGGGATGTCTGCCAGGTGCCCGATTTCCGCAAGACCATGAGCGAGGAGCACACGCGCCTGCTGGGGCAGATCTACCGCTACCTCACCGGATCGGGCGAGCGGTTGCCCGCCGACTGGGTCGACCGGCAGATCAAGCGCTTGGAGCGTTTCGATGGCGATATCGATACGCTGATGTCGCGCATTGCCCATACGCGCACTTGGACATACATTTCCCACCGGTCGGGCTGGCTTGACGATGCGACCGCCTGGCAGGAACGTACGCGGTCGCTGGAAGACAAATTGTCTGACGCTCTGCACGAACGCCTGATGCAGCGCTTCGTGGACCGCCGCACCGCTTTGCTGGTAAGACGATTGAAGGATCAGGAGGACTTCATGGCCTCTGTCGACGCCGATAACGGCGAGGTCCATGCCGAGGGCCAGTTCCTCGGCCGGATCGAGGGGTTTCGCTTCGTGCCCGACATGGCGGCAAGCCATGGCGATCAGCGCGCCGTGATGAGTGCGGCCTTGCGCGTGTTGCGCCAGGACATGCCGGCGCGCCTGCAGCGCTATGCCGAAGCGGCCGATGCCGATTTTTCCGTCACGCCCGATCTGCGCCTCGCCTGGAAGGGCGGCGCCGTGGCGCGACTGCTGCCGGGCGAGGACATCCTCGCCCCCAAGATCGACGTGCTGCAATCGGACCTGCTGGATGGGCCCGGCCGCGAAATCGTGCGCAAGCGCGCCACCGACTGGCTCAATGGGCTGATCAAGAAGCATCTGGGCGAATTGCTGGTCGGCCGCGAGGGCGATATCGCACCCGCCGCGCGCGGCATCATGTTCCAGCTTGCCGAGCGTTTGGGCGTCATGCCGCGCCAGTCGCTGGAAGAGCAGTTGCAGTCGCTCGACGAGCAATCGCGCAAGGTGCTGGGCCGGCTGGGCGTGCGGGTCGGCATCTACACGCTCTACCTGCCCACCATGCTGAAGCCCGCCGCCATAAGAGTGCGGGCCATGCTCTATGCCATTTCCAAGGGCCTGGCCGAAGTGCCGGCGCTGCCGGTGGAAGGCCGCACCTCGGTCGATCTCGGCGCCAACGCAGATCGCGATTTCATGGCCGCCATCGGCTATTTGCCCCTGGGCCCGCTCGGCATCCGCGCCGACATGGTCGAACGCCTGTCGGCCTCGGCCCGCAAGGCGGTGCGCGATTCGCGCGATGCGCATGAGCGGAAGGTCAAGCAGGCACGCGCCGCCGATGCCGCCGCCAAGGCTGCACCGCCGCCGGCCGAAGGTATCGTGCTCGAGGCGCCGGCGCCTGACGCCGCTGCAGTACAAAGCGATCCGGTCACT
The DNA here is from genome assembly GCA_029266575.1 of Alphaproteobacteria bacterium. Classification (GTDB taxonomy): domain Bacteria; phylum Pseudomonadota; class Alphaproteobacteria; order Reyranellales; family JAQSWP01; genus JAQSWP01. The sequence continues at coordinate 5,140 of JAQSWP010000071.1, forward strand.
GACGAGGCTGCGGTGGTTTCCGCCGCGGCCGACGAAGGCGTGCAGATCTCCGATCCGGCGCCGGCTGCTTCGGAAGAGCCGGCGCTGATCGACATGGCGGCGACCGGCATCGTTGTCGAACAAACTGACGCAACGCCAGCGCCGTCCGATGAAACGCCGATCACCGGCGCCGGCAGCGATGCGGTGCAGGCCACCAGCGAAGCGCCGCAAGCGCCAGTCGCTGCAGCCGAGCCCGAGAAACCGGCGCAGCCCGATCTGCCGCCGGGCCATTTCCGCGTCACGCCGGAGATGATGTCCTATGTCGGCTGCTCCGAGCCGGAGATGGCAGCGATCCTGCGCGATCTGGGCTATCGCGTGCACAACGCGCCCAATGGCGAAGGCCCCTCCAGCTTCTCCATGCGTCCGCGCCATCAGCGCCAGAATGTCCGCGGCCGCGAGCAGGGCCATGAGCAGCAGCGCGAACCGCGCAACGATCGCGGCCCCCGCGACGGCGAGCAGCGCCGTCCGCGCCGGCCCTGGAAGGATCGCCCGCCGCGTCCCGAACAGCCGGCCGCAGCGTCGGCAGAGGACGCGCCGGCAGCGGCAGACGCCGCGCCGGCGGCGGACCAACAGCCGCGGCAGCAGGAGCGTCGCCCCGATCGCCGCGAGGAGCGCCAAGGCAATCGTCCGCGCGAGGAACGCCGCGCCGACCAGCGCCCCAACCAGCGCCCCAACGAGCGTAACGAGAAGCGGCGCGAGGATCGCCCGCAAGGCGGGCAGGGCGATCGCCGCGACGATCGTCGCGGTGGCGGCGGCAAGGATCGGCGCGAGCGCGACAATCGCGACCGCAATCGCACCGGCGGCGATACGGTGGTGGCCTCGACCGGTCCCGCCGCCGAATCGCCCTTCGCCAAGCTGAAGGAGCTCGGCCTCTTCAAATGAGGCGGTTGCGTTTGGCCGGCGCGCCATGAGCGCCGAAGTCCGCCCGTCGCTGCGTCTGGACAAGTATTTGTGGCAGGCGCGTTTCTTCAAGTCGCGCAGCCAGGCCGCTGCCTATATTGCCGAAGGCAGGCTGCGGCTGGACGGCGGCGTGGTGATCAAGCCCAATCAGCCGGTCCGCATCGGCTGCGTGCTGACCTTTCCACTAGGCGCGCGCATCCGCGTGGTGCGCGTGCTGGCGCTGGGCGTGCGGCGGGGGCCGCCGGCCGAGGCGCGGACGCTTTACGAGGATCTGGAAACCCCGTCACCTGGCGGCAAAACCGCAGTAGGGAGCGGGAATTAGACGCAAGGTCTCTTGCTTGCCAGAGGCGGGGGGCTTGGCTAGAACGTGGCCCCGCGCCGGGTGCGCGGCGCCAGAGGATGTTCAGCGATGACCTATGTGGTGACCGAGGCCTGCATCAAGTGCAAGTACATGGACTGCGTGGAAGTCTGCCCGGTCGATTGCTTCTACGAAGGCGAGAACATGCTGGTCATCAACCCCGACGAATGCATCGATTGCGGGGTGTGCGAGCCGGAATGCCCGGCCGAAGCGATTTTCCCCGACACCGACGGTGAATTGGGCAAGTGGCTGGAGGTTAACCGCGACTATGCCAGCCAGTGGCCAAACATCACCCGCAAGGCGCCGGCGCCGGCCGATGCTGATGAATTTAAGGGCGTTCCCGACAAGTTCGCCAAGTACTTCTCGCCCGAACCCGGCAAGCGCTAACAAATACCTGAAAAACCACAAGATATTGTGGTTTGCGTCTGCCACATAACAGCCCCAAGCACGTAACAAATACGGGACTCTCGGGCCCCGGTGTGGTATAAATAAAACAGTACACGGAACGGCGCGACCGCGTCCGACCTGGTCTTCAAAACAGTCTGGCCGAAACGCCGCTTATCAGCGGCGGGGGAAGCTTTTGCTGTCCCAGTGGCGATTTGAAACCATCGGAACGGAACGTGCAGGCAGAAAGGGTTAGCGCATGAAAACGGCGATCTCCAAGGACATGAAATTCGAGCCGGGCGACTTCGTCGTGTACCCCTCGCATGGGGTAGGCCGGGTGGTCGACGTCGAGCATCGCCAGATCGGCGCCGACAAGCTGGAATTGTTCGTCATCGCCTTCGACAAGGACCGCATGACCTTGCGCGTGCCGCTGACCAAGGCCAAGACCTCGGGCCTGCGCAAGCTTTCCTCGAAGAAGATCATGGAGACGGCGCTGACCACCTTGAAGGGCCGCAGCCGCGTCTCGCGCGCCATGTGGAACCGGCGCGCCCAGGAATACGAAGCCAAGATCAATTCCGGCGATCCGGTGTCGATCGCCGAAGTGGTGCGCGATCTGCATCGCAATGCCGGCCAGCCCGACCAGTCCTACTCCGAACGCCAGATCTACGAGGCGGCTTTGGACCGGCTGGCGCGCGAGCTGGCCGCGGTCGAGCGCATCGACAAGGAAGCGGCGACCCAGAAGCTGACGCAGGTTTTGAAAGCAGCCTGACCGTCGACGGATTTCCGTTTCGGAATTTCCTCCACAAGCGCTTAGGCGGGCGTGGTTGCCGCGGCAACCCGACCCGCCTAAAATTTTTCTGCTGAATACGACATATGGGCGTGCGCCCGCGCGCCCTGACCATCCATAGAGTTGGTACGACGGCTTCATGGCCGATAACGAAATCTTCGCCCGGCTCAGCGTGCCGCGACGGATCTGGGCCATAGGCTCCGTGCATGGCGAGGTCGATCGCCTGCGCGACATGCACCGCATCGTGCTGGCGCAATTCGCCGACGGCGACCGGCTGGTCTATCTCGGCAATTTCATGGGCCGCGGTGCCAATGTGCGGCCGGTCATCGACGAGATGCTGCGCGCGCGGCGCAAGCTTCTGGCCCGTCCCGGCATGATCATCGAGGACATCGTCTTCCTGCGCGGCTCGCAGGAGGAGATGTGGCAGAAGGTGCTGCAGCTGCAATTCGCGCCCAACCCGCGCGAGGTGCTGCCCTGGGTCATCAAGCAGGGCGTCGGCGCCACCATCGAAGCCTATGGCGGCAATCTCGAGGAAGGCTTGCGCGCGGTGCGCGACGGGGCGGTGTCGATCACGCGCTGGACCAACGCGCTGCGCACCGCGGTGCGCAATGCGCCGGGTCACGGTGCGCTGATGAGCGCGCTGCGGCGGGCGGCGCTGACCGACGACGGCGCAGTGCTGTTGGTCAATGCCGGCATCGACATCACCCGGCCGCTGACGGCGCAGTCCGACAGTTTCTGGTGGGGTGGCACCGAATTCGCCGCCATCGAACAGCCCTATGGCGAGGTGCGCCGCATCGTGCGCGGCTTCGACCGCGCCGGGCAAGGCGCGGTCGACACCGAGTTCACCCTGTCTTTGGATGGCGGCTGCGGTCGCGGCGGCAAGCTCCTGGCAGCGCTGCTGCGCGCCGACGGCAGGGTGCAGGCGATCTACGAAGCGTAAACAAATTCACCGATCGCTCACTGCAGAGACTCACCTCTCCCCGCTAAAGCGGGGCGAGGTGTTTTTAGATCGGCTGTAGCGGCTTCCCTACTGGATGATCTTGACGCGCTGGCCCGGGCTCAGCGTGCGGTCGGCGTTGCTCATGCCGTTGAGGATGCGGAAGCGATCCTCGCGGAAATCGGCAAACGGCATGCGGCCGGCCAGGCTCGCCACCGTATCGCCGGGCTGCACCGTGACGACGCGCACGCGGTAGGGCTGCAGTCCCGCCGCCTCGCCGCCCGAGATGCGGTGGAAGCTGGCCGCGGCGCGGTCGGCCGCCATGTTCTGGCCGCCGCCGGCATGGACCGAGCGGAAGCGGAAGACGGTGTTCTGATCGTAACGGATCGCCACGATGCGCATTTCCATCGGCCGGTTGTTGACCATGCTGCGCACCGTTCCGGTGGCCGCGTCGAAGCCGTTGATGGTGGTCGGCTGGATGTTCTGCGCCGCGCCCTGGCTGGTGCGTTCGATCAGGCGCGCCGGCGAGCCCGTGCCCGGCTGCGAATCGACCATCAGGATGCCGCCATTCTGGCTCTGCCCGATGACGCTGTCGGCGCGGTTGAACAGGCGGTAGCCAGCGGGCGCATCGAAGGCGAAGCCCATCGTCGGATGGATGAAGCGCTGGCCGCGCACGAAACCCTGTTCGGCGCTGTCGCCATAGATCATGCCGTCGATCGCCGCCAGATAGGCGTCGCGCTCGACCCGCGTGCCGGAAGCGCCGCTGGCCTGCGCCTCGCGCGCCGCCCGCGCCACGCGCTCGGGCGTGCGCGGATGGGTAGACATGATGTTGTACTGATCGACCCGGCCTGGATTGCCCATCATCGCCGCTTCCAGCCGGCTGTGATCGCCCATGCGATTGAGGAAAGCGGACGCGGCATGCACGTCGTAGCCGGTGCGCCCGGTGTAGCGGATGCCAAGATCGTCGGCCTCGAATTCCTGATCGCGCGAATAGCTCGCCACCAAGGCCTGGCCGGTGCCCGTGCCCGCTTGCGCCAGCTCGCCGCTGCCGGTCAGCACGCCGACCAGCGCGCCCAGCAATCCGGCGCCCAGCGCCGCGGTCTGGCGCTGCGCGGCATGGCGGGCGGTGACATGGCCCATTTCATGGCCCAGCACCGACGCCAGTTCCGCCTCGCTCTGCGCCAGGGTCATCAGGCCGCGCGTGATGTAGACATAGCCGCCCGGCAGCGCGAAGGCGTTGACGATCGGGCTGTCGAGCACGGTGAAGGTCCATTGCGCATTGGGCAGCTCGGTGCGCGATACCAGCGACTGGCCGACACGCGTGACATAGGCCTGCACCCGCTCGTCGGGGTAGCGGCCGAATTCGCGCAGGATCTGCGGATGCATCTCCCGCCCGGTGCGCTGCTCCTCCTGCGGCGACACCAGGCTCATCATCGGCCGCCCGGTGGCGGGGTTGGTGCCGCAGCCGGCGACAATCAGCGCCAGCGCCGCCGACAGCGCGGCGAACAGGGGAAATTTCGCTAACCGCATCGTCATGGTCCAACCACCTCGATCTGTTGCGGATGGCTGATATCCATGAAGGCTCCGTTATAGAGCCGCAGCCAGCCGCGCATGCGTATCGTCCTGCCCTTAAGCGCCGTAAAATCCTGCCCCGCATCGGCGAACAGCTTCACCGCCGGCCGTTCCAGCCGTGCGGTGAGATCGCTGCGCCAGTCGCGTCCGGCGTTGAGATAGACGGTGCCGCGCACCCGGGCCACGTCCATTACCGTGAACTCCACGATCTGGAAGCGGTCGAGCGCCTGGGCCGCAGTTTCGCCCGTCAATATGGCGAAATATGGCAAAGCCCACAGGCCTTGCCGATCGGTCCGCGCCTGCGCCTCCAGCGCCAGCATTTCTCCCGCTCCTTCAATCGCATCGGGCTGTGTCCACACCCGCGCCAGCCCGGCCTGCAGTAATTCGCCCTGCAGCCACTTTCCATCCCCGTTTTTTACCTGCAACAAACGCCGGTCGTGGCGGTCGCGCCGTTCGACCGGCGCCTGCGCCCGAATTGTTTTGCCCACGGCCAGAGCCTGCAATGCTCGGCGCGCCTCGTCCGCCATGCGCCGCTCGGGCCCGCTGGTCGCATCGGGCGCGATGATGCCAGCCAGCCGCAGGATCGATCCGTCCTCCAGTCGCAGGCTCTGTCCGTCGATGGCTTCGACCGCCGCGGGCAACGGTTTTTCTTCGGCAGCGCCTGCGTGCCACGGCAGGGCAAAAAGCGCCGTTACCAGCAGGGCAATGGATGCAAGCGGCGAAAGCGGCATGTTAGGATTGGCCAACCATTTGCCAGAACGTCAGAGCACCATGCCCCGGTCCGAAACAGTATTGCGCAGCGAATTGTTTGGGGAAATCCAGCCTTATGCCAGCGGCATGCTGCCCGTCGACGCCCATCACACCCTCTATTGGGAACAGTCGGGCAATCCCGACGGCGTTCCCGTGGTGTTCCTGCACGGCGGTCCGGGCGCCGGCGCGGCCTCGGTGCATCGCCGCTTCTTCGATCCGGACTTTTACCGCATCGTCATTTTCGACCAGCGCGGGGCGGGCCGCTCGACGCCGTTGGGCGATGTCTCGGCCAATACCACCCAGGATCTGATCGCCGATATCGAACGGCTGCGCCGGCATCTCGGCATCGACCGCTGGCTGATCTTCGGCGGTTCCTGGGGTTCGACCCTGGCGCTGGCCTATGGCGTCTCCTATCCCGACCGCTGCCTGGGCTTCGTGCTGCGCGGCATCTTCCTCGGCAGCCAGCCGGAGATCGACTGGTTCCTCTCCGGCATGCGCATGATCTTCCCCGAAGCCTGGAACGAGTTCGTGGGCTTCCTGCCGGCTGGCGAGCGCGACAACGTGCTGGCCAACTACTATCGCCGCCTCACCAGCCCCGATCCGGCCGTGCATCTGCCGGCGGCCCGGGTGTGGAGCCGCTACGAGGCGGCCTGCTCGACCCTGCATCCCAATCCGCGCGCCGTGCTCGAAGCCGATGGCGGCAATTTCGCTTTGGCGCTGGCCCGCATCGAGGCGCATTACTTCGTGCATCAGTGCTTCCTGCCCGCCGGCTGGCTGAGCAACGGCCTCGAGCGTGTGCGCCGCCTGCCGACCGCGATCGTCCAGGGCCGCTATGACGTGGTCTGCCCGCCGGTGACGGCCGATGCGCTGGCCCGCATCTGGCCCGAAGTCGATTACGTCATCGTGCCCGATGCCGGCCATTCGGCGCTGGAGCCCGGCGTGCGCGCCGCCCTGGTCACCGCCACCGAACGCTTCCGCCTGACCTGGCGCGGCATCGATCCCATCGCGCCGCAATTCGCCTGGCAGGCCTGATCTGTCGCAACGCAGATTTTCGCTCATCTTCGCCGGCCTGTGCCTGCTGTCGCTCGCCATCCTGATCGCGGCCGGTCTGGACGGGACCAGCCGCTGGTCCTTCGTTCAGCGCTGCGATGGGCGCGATGCCTACACCTATTACTATGCGGCCGTGGGCCCGCTCGAGGGCTTCAGCCCCTATGACCGCATCGGCATCTACCACCATCTCGGCCGCTTCCCGCATTTCGTCTATCCGATCTTCGTCCTGCCGCTGTTCCTGCCCTTGGCGCTGCTCGGGCCGAACGCCGCGCTGGTGCTGTTTGGCGTGCTGCATGTCGCGGGGTTCGCCGGCCTGATCCTGCTGTGGCGGCGCTTGCTGCCGGTCGACTGGCGCCTGCTGGCGCTGCTGCTGCCGGTGGGATTCGGCGCCGCCGCGATTCACGATCTGTGCTCCGGCAACATCGTGACCTTCGAGGCGCTGGCGTTGTGGTTCGCCATTCTGCTGCTGTGGCGCGGCCGAAGCTCCGCCTTCGCGGTCTGGATCGCGCTCGCCGCAGCGCCCAAGCTGCTCTGGCTCGGGCTGCTGCCCTTGGCGTTATTGCGGGCGCGCGAGGCCTGGCGCGCGCTGGCGTTTGTCGCGGCGGCCTTTCTGGCGCTCTTCGGGTTATGGATTCTGACGTGGCAGGACAGCTTTGCCGGCTGGCTGGGCAATCTGCGCGTCACCACCACCATCCGCTACACCGTCTTCACCGCCTTGCGCGACATCGACCGCCTGCTGGGCGGCGAGATCGGCGGCCCGTTGCTGCTGCGCTGGGAGAGCTGGGGATATGGCTTGTGGCTGATCTTTGTCGGCGTGACGTCGATCGTTCTGATCCGCCGCGGCATCGGCGTGCGCAGCGCCAGTGTCTTCCTGCCGCTGACTCTGCTCGCCGCCTGGCCAGGCAATCTTTCCTATACCTGGCTGGCGGTGCTGCCTTCGGCCGCGGCGCTGGTGTTCTTTCTCGCAAACCAAGGCGAACGTCTGCTGGCACTGGCGCTCACCGTGCTGCTGCTGCTGCCGCAGCCGCTGCTCTCCTGGGCCGGCCTGGGCGAGCGCTTCGGCCTTGGCACCCTTGTGGCGGTGCTGGTGTTCTGGCTGGCGTTTGCCTTCGTCTTGCGGCGCCGGCCATGGCAACTGGAGGCCTGGCTGACGCCGGCCAAGGCCGTGCATTGATCCCGCCACAATCGGCCCCGATAATCCGGCTATGAGCAAGCTCGGCCGCGCGTTGTGGGGATTGCTGCTGCTGATGCGGCCTTGGGACTGGCTGCGCAACCTGCTGTTGCTGGTTCCGATCGCCTTCGCCACGCAGACCATGGATCTCGATCTCGCCACCCGCGTCGGCATGGCGCTGCTGTTGTTCAGCTCGGCCTCCGCTGCGCTCTACTGCCTCAACGACGTCGTCGACCGGCATCTCGATGCGCAG
>JAQSWP010000262.1 GCA_029266575.1 Alphaproteobacteria bacterium
TGGCGCACAGCGACGTCTTTTTCCACACCTGCCACGAGCCCCTCCCTGTGCGGGCCGGACCATAGCATAGCCAGAGTGCGATCAAGCGCCGGTTGAGGCGATCCCGGCCGGGCCTCACAATGGCGGCGATGGCCCACACCGATATCGCCCGCCAGCACTGGTCGCAGCGCATCCTGCCGTCTGCCTGGCGGCCCTATGCGCGGCTGGCGCGCTGGGACCGGCCGATCGGCATCTGGCTGCTGCTGTTTCCCTGCTGGTGGTCGCTTGCCATGGCATGGGACGGCAGCCGCGCCGCGCTGCCCGATCTGGTTCTGCAATTCGCGCTGTTCGGCATCGGCGCCATTGCCATGCGCGGCGCCGGCTGCACCTGGAACGACATTCTCGATCGCGATGTCGATGCCCAGGTCGAGCGCACGCGCGGCCGTCCGATTCCGGCCGGCGAGATCGGCGTCCGCGCCGCGATGGTCTTCCTGCTGGCGCAAAGCGTCATCGGCCTGCTGGTGCTGCTGAGCTTCCCGCCCTTCGCCATGGCGGTGGGCGCCGCCTCGCTGCTGGTGGTGGCGATCTATCCGCTGATGAAGCGGCTGACCGACTGGCCGCAGGTGGTATTGGGTTTCGCCTTCAACTGGGGGGCGCTGTTGGGCTGGGCGGTGCTGCGCGGCGAGATCGGCTGGCCGGCGGTGTCTCTCTATATAGGCGGCATTGCCTGGACCCTGGTGTACGACACGATCTACGCCATGCAGGACCAGCGCGATGACGCCATTGTCGGTGTGCGCTCGACGGCGCGCCGCTTTGCCGGCTATCCGGTGTTATGGCTGAGCTTCTTCGCCATCGTCGCCGTGCTGTTGTTCGGCGGCGCCATCCATCTTGGGGCGCTGGGTTGGCCCGCCTGGCTCGGCCTCGCTGCCGCGGCAGCGCATCTGGTCTGGCAGATCGCCACCTTGAAGCCGCACGATCCCGCCGATTGCCTGGCCAAGTTCCGCGCCAACCGCCATCTCGGCTGGCTGCTGCTGTTCGGCCTGCTTGCCGGCCGAGCGCTCACTTGATCGACGATTTCATCCGCGCCAATACCGTGCTGCAGGCGCCGTCGATGGTGCCCGAGCTGCGCCTGCATCTGGCGACCGAGATCACGCCGATCTGGCGCGCCAGCGAGGCCGATCTCGAACGCATGGGCGTGCCGCCGCCCTACTGGGCCTTCTGCTGGCCGGGTGGCCAGGCCATTGCCCGGCACATCCTCGATCATCCCGAGCTGGTGCGCGGCCGGCGCGTGCTGGATTTCGCCGCCGGATCGGGCATGGCCGCCTTTGCTGCCGTCAAAGCCGGCGCTGTCGGCGCCACCGGCAACGACATCGATGCCTATGCCGTGGCGGCGATTCGGCTCAATGCCGAGGCCAACGGCCTTGCCATAAAGATCGACGGGCGCGATCTGCTCGTCCTCGAGGCACAGCGTGACTTCGATGTCATATTGGCCGGCGACGTTTGTTACGAGCGGCCCCTGGCCGAAACGGTCTTCGCCTGGCTGCAGGCGCAAGCAAAGCTTGGGGCGCTGGTGCTTTTGGGCGATCCGGGGCGACCCTACAAGCCGACGCAGGGCATCGCGGAGATGGCGCGCTACGATATTCCGACCTCCCTTCAGCTTGAAAATCATGGCATGAAGGAGACCATCGTCTGGCGCGTCTTGCCTTAGGCGATGCTTCAGGTCACAAGGTGCGTATGAGCAGTCTCACCCCGGCCGATTTCGCCAGCTTCTATCAAGGTTTCGACTCGCCCGTTTCGCGCTTCGACTGCGGCCGCAAATGCGCCCCGCTCAATGGCGGCGAGCCGGTGTGCTGCTCGACCCAGAACGCGGTGCCCGTCGCCGAGCGCGCCGAATGGAACCTGTTGCGCTCGCGCACCGATCTGTGGGGCAAGTTCAAGCCCTACGATGCGCCGACCCGCAAGATCGTCGCCGAGCTGGAAAACACCTGCGTCGCCATCGAATGCAAGGGCGTCGGCCATTGCGAGCGCGAGAACCGCACCATCGCCTGCCGCGCCTTCCCGTTCTTCCCCTATCTCAACCGCCGCCGCGAATTCATCGGCCTGTCGGTCTACTGGGATTTCGAGGATCGCTGCTGGATGATGTCCAATCTGCAGGTGGTGGACAAAAAATACGTCACCGAATTCGTCGCCACTTTCGAGAAAATCTTCGCCAAGGATCCGTCCGAGTTCGACACCTACGTCGCCTTCTCCGCCACCATGCGGCGGGTGTTCTCGCGCTGGCAGCGGCTCATCCCGCTGATCGGCCGCGACGGCTCGCACAACGTCATAGCGCCGGGCACCGGCGAGATGAAGACGGTGCGGCCCGGCAGCCATGCCAAGCAGGGCCCGTTCAAGTCCGAAGCCGCCTATCGCCGCGCCATCAAGGCCGAAGGCGGCACGGTGCCGGTCGAGGGTCTGGCCGCCATCTGATCCATGTCTGCGCCTGAACCGAAGCCGGCCAGCGGCAACGAGCGGCTGCTAGCCTATGTGCTGCTGGTGGCCACCGCCCTGATGTTCGCCGCCAACATGCTGACCGCGCGCGCCACGTCTGACGAATTGCCGCCGGTCGCGCTGGCCTTCTGGCGCTGGGCCGGCGCTCTGGTTCTGCTGCTGCCGTTCTGCGCCACCTCGCTGTGGCGTCATCGTTATGCGGCGCTGGCCGAGTGGCGCGACATGCTGCTGCTGGGCGCGCTCGGCATGGGGATCTGCGGTGCGGTGGTCTATATGGGCGCCGCCACCACATCGGCCACCAATATCGGCCTGATCTACGCCGCCTCGCCGGTGCTGATCATCCTGTTTGCCCGGCTGTTCTATGGCGAGCGGATGAATGCGCGGCAGATGCTGGGCGTCGCTTTAAGTCTGGCCGGGGTGCTGGTGGTGATCGCGCGCGGGCAACTGCAGACCTTCCTCGCCGTCCGCTTCACCATCGGCGACCTGCTGATCCTGGCCGCCGCCATCGCCTGGGCGGTGTATTCGGTGGTGCTGAAGCACCGCCCCTCCGCCCTGCCGCCCACCGCACGGCTGGCCGCCATCACCATTGGCGGGCTGGTCTCGCTGCTGCCCTTCGTGCTGGCCGAACCCTTTGTCTACAAGCCCTATCCGCTCTCCTGGCACAGCATTGGCGTCGCCGCCTTCCTGGCGCTGGTGCCGGGGTTCGGCGCCTACCAGGCCTATGGCTACGTGCAGCGCCATCTCGGCGCCGGTCCCACCGGGCTGATCATGTATATGAGCCCGCTTTTCACCGGCCTGCTGGGGTTCCTGCTGCTGGGCGAGGATCTGCGGCCCTACCATCTGGCCGGGGTGCTGCTGGTACTGCCGGGAATTTTCCTGGCAACCCGGCCGGGACGTCCTAAATAGAGGCAGCCGGCTTCCCGGCGTCTTTTCCGAAGGACATCAACGATGCGCCGTCTGACTTTCGCCCTCGCCGCCCTTCTCGCCGCCGCCTTCGCTACGGTCGCCGCCGCCGAGACCATCGGCGCGGTGGGCTACAAATTCAAATGGATCGGTCCCAACGACAAGATCGTGGTCGAAGCCTTCGACGATCCGGAAGTGGCCGGCGTCGCCTGCTATCTCTCGCGCGCCGATATTGGCGGCGTTTCCGGCGCCATGGG
>JAQSWP010000263.1 GCA_029266575.1 Alphaproteobacteria bacterium
ATGCAGCTGGTGCGCTGGCCGGCGCAGTTCGACGTCATCGTCACCGACAATCTGTTCGGCGACATGCTGTCGGACGAAGCCGCCATGCTGACCGGCTCGCTCGGCATGCTGCCGTCGGCTTCGCTGGGCGCGCCCGCCGCTTCGGGTCGCCGCAAGGCGCTCTACGAGCCGATCCATGGCTCGGCACCCGATATCGCCGGCAAGGGTGTGGCCAATCCGCTGGCGGAAATGCTCTCCTACTCGATGATGCTGCGCTACAGCTTCGATCTCGGCGACGAGGCCGACCTGGTCGAGACCGCGGTCGAGAACGTGCTGGCCACCGGCCTCCGCACGCCCGACATCATGCAGCCCGGCATGCGTAAGATCGGCACCCAGGAAATGGGTGACGCCATCGTCAAGGAACTCGACCGGCTGGTTTGAACCAAAAAAGTCCTCGCCCTTCAGCGAGCTCACCCTTCGACGAGCTCACCCTTCGACAAGCTCAGGGTGAGGACTTTTCTCTTGGCAGCCACACAATAAAATCCTCATCCTGAGCCCGTCGAAGGATGAGGTTCACAGGCGATGTCAGCCTACGTCTATATCCTCCGCTGCGCCGACGGCAGCTATTACGTCGGCTCGACGCGTACCGAACTCGAGATCCGCGTCGGCCAACATAGTGCCGGCACATATGGCGGCTACACCAAGAGTCGCCGCCCGGTGGTTCTTGTCTGGAGCGAAGAATTCCAGCAGATCACGGACGCCATCGCGTTCGAACGCCGGCTCAAGGGCTGGAACCGCGCCAAGAAAAAGGCGCGGATCGCCGGCAAGTACGATCTCTTGCCCGATTTGGCGCGCGGCCGATCGCGACCGGCTAAAGATGAGCCGACTGCCTAAATGTGTAGCCTCATCCTTCGACGGGCTCAGGATGAGGAATTTTACTTTAGACTCTCGCTAAGATGTCCGATCCCGAAATCCTCAGCTTCCCGACCAACCCCGCGCCCAGCATCAAGCCGGTGCGCGTCACCGCGACCTTGCATCTGCCGCAAGCCGAACGGCCGGTTGCGGCCATGGTGTTGCTGACCTCGTCGGGCGGCGTGCAGCGGCATCGCGAGCACTGGTATGCAGAGAACCTCAATGCCAATGGCATCGCGGCGCTGATCGTCGATTCGTTCAAGCCGCGCGGCGTGCGCAACACGGTCGCCGACCAGCGCCAGGTATCGGCCTGGGAGATGGAGAACGATGCCTTCGCAGAACTCGACCTGCTGCGGCACGACGAGCGCATCGATCCCGTCCGCATCGGCGTCATGGGCGTGTCCAAGGGCGGCATCGCGGCCATCGCATCGGCCGTCGAGATACGCAAGCGCTGGCGACGCACGGGCGAGATGCTCTTCGCCCTGCATGTCGCCGTCGTGCCCGGCTGCACCGTGCAGCACCGCATCCCGCGCAGCACCGGCAGGCCGATGCTGTTCCAGCTTGCCGAAAAGGACGATTACACGCCGGCCGCTCTATGCCAAAGCTATGCGGCGCGGTTTTGCGAGCTGGGTAACGAGCGCGTGGTGGTGAAGCTCTACGAGGGCGCGCATCACGGCTGGGAGGCGATCGGCCCGCTGCACGAGCTGCGCCGGGCGGAGAACTATTCCCACTGCCGGGCGCTGGTCGAGGACGACGGGAGCCTGTTCGTGCCGCAGATCGCCCGGCACATGAGCCAGGCCGAGTATGCGTTGTGGGCGCGCGAGAACTGCATGTTCATCGGCCGCACCCATGCCGGCGGCGGCACGCCTGAATTGCGCCGCCGCGCGACCGACGATCTGCTGGATTTCCTGAACGCGAACGGCTTTTAACGTCTTTTCAGGATCGATCCCAGCACGCCGCGCACGATCTCGCGTCCGATGGTGCTGCCAACAGTGCGCACCGTGCTTTTCATCATGGCCTCGACCAGCGAATCGCGCGGCCTGCCCACCGGACGAGGTTCAGGACGCGGCGCTGGTTCGGCGCGTGGCATTGGCTGCGGGCGTGGCGCCGGTTGCTGTTGCGGCGGGCGTTGCGGCGCCTCGCCCCAAGGCGAACCCGATTGCGGAATGCGTGAACGGCTGGTGCCGGGCGGCGGCTGGATCGGCGTCTGCGCCCGCGCCGCAAGCTGCTCATAAGCCGATTGGCGATCGACCGTGTCGTCGTAGCGGCCATAGACCGGGCTGCGCTCGAGGCAGGCCTTGCGCTCGGCTGCGGTGAGAGGGCCCAGCCGCGAGCAGGGTGGTGCGATCAAGGTGCGCTCGACCGGCGCCGGTTCGCCTTTGCCTTGCAGCAGCGACACCAGCGCCTCGCCCACCACCAGCTCGGTGATGGCGCGGCTGACATCGAGCGGCGGGTTGGGACGGAACGTATCGGCCGCCGCTTTAACCGCCTTCTGGTCGCGCGGTGTGAAAGCGCGCAGCGCGTGCTGTACGCGATTGCCCAGCTGCCCCAAAACGGAGTCCGGAATGTCGAGCGGATTCTGGGTCACGAAATAAACCCCGACGCCCTTGGAGCGGATCAGCCGCACCACCTGCTCGATCTTGGTGATCAGCGCCTTGGGCGCGTCCTCGAACAGCAGATGCGCCTCGTCGAAGAAGAAGACGAGTTTCGGTTTGTCGAGGTCGCCGACCTCGGGCAGATCCTCGAACAGCTCCGACAGCAGCCACAGCAGGAAGGTCGCGTAAAGGCGCGGGCTTTGCATCAGTTTGTCGGCGGCCAGTACGTTGACGGCGCCGCGCCCATGGTTGTCCTGGCGCAGGAAGTCGGCGAGGTCCAGCGCCGGCTCGGCCAGGAAGTTTTCCGCGCCCTGCTGCTCCAGCACCAGCAGCTGGCGCTGGATGGCGCCGATCGAGGTTTTGCCGATCTGCCCGTAACGCGTGCTGAGTTCGGCGGCGTTGTCGCCGACGAAATTCAGCATGGCGCGCAGGTCTTTCAGGTCGAGCAGCAGCAGGCCCTGATCGTCGGCCGCCTTGAAGGCGACGTTGAGCACGCCTTCCTGTATCTCGTTGAGATCGAGCAGGCGCGACAGCAGCAGTGGGCCGATCTCGGAAATGGTGGTGCGCACCGGATGGCCCTGCTGGCCGAACAGATCCCAGAAGATCACCGGCATGGCTTCGCCGGCATAGTCGGCATAGCCGATCTGTTTGGCCCGTTCGGCCAATTTGGGATTGTCGCCGCCTGGCTGCGCCAGCCCGGCGAGATCGCCTTTCACGTCGGCCACGAACACCGGCACGCCGGCGCGCGAGAAACCTTCCGCCATAGTCTGCAGGGTGACGGTCTTGCCGGTGCCGGTGGCGCCGGCGATCAGCCCGTGCCGGTTGGCCAGCTTCAGCAGCAAAGTGCGCGGCGACTGGCCAAGGCCAACGAAAATATCGGCGTTCTCGCTCACGGGCCTGACCTCGCTGCTATTTGGCTGCGTTGACGATAAAGCCGGCGCGCGGGAAATGCACCATGACCTCGCCGACCATCGGATCGTTGCGCTTGACGACGATCTCTTGCGCCGAGGAGGCGACCAGTTCGCCGACCACCGGATCGCGGCCGGTATCGTCGGGCACGACGCTGACCATCGTGCCGGGCTTGCGGCCTTCCGGATCTGCGGGATCGGCGGCCGGGCGACCTCAAGTGCGGCCTTGCCGTCGATCTCGCTGGGCTTGCCGTGGCCGAGCGCCGCCACCCGTTTCATCCACTCACGCAGGTGCGGTAGATCCTTCAGCGGCGGCGCGTCATGGCCGGCATTCTGGGCGATGAACCACAGGCAGTGATAGGGCGCCAGATCGGCCAGGCTCGGCTTGTCGCCGAGCAGAAATTTGCGTCCGTCGCCTAACATAGTGTCGAGATGCGCCAGATGGGCGCGCAGCTGGTCGAGCAGTTTGGGCAATGCCGCCTTCATCTTGGCGACGTCGAAATCGCGGCCGGAGAATTTGGCGCGATCGGCCTTGAAGGCATCGTCGAA
>JAQSWP010000072.1 GCA_029266575.1 Alphaproteobacteria bacterium
TCACGGAGCCGTCCTTGCGCTCGGCCATCTCGGGGCAGACCATGTTGCACAGCCACAGATTGCTCAGAACGTTGTTCTGCATGATCTTGAGAAAGGCCTCGTCCGGCATGTCCTTCAGCGGGCCGTAATAGGGATTGGCCGCGGCATTGCACACCAGAATGTCGATCTTGCCGTAAGCCTTGCGCGTCTCGGCCACCAGGCGCTCGAGCTGCGCCTTGTCGGACATGCTTGCCTGCACGGCAATGGCCTCGCCGCCTTCCTTCTTGATCGCAGCGACGACTTCCTCGCAGACCGGCAGCTTGCGGCTCGAAACCACGACCTTGGCGCCGGCGCGAGCCAGGTTCTCGCAGATCGAACGGCCGATGCCGCGGCTGCCCCCGGTGACGACCGCGACCTTGCTGGTGAGATCGAACATCTTATTGGGCATTTTTGTTTCCTTCCCTGTAGGCGAATTTCATAGCCGCTTTCGTCGAAACAGCGCAACCAGCTCGACATGCCCTGACCACAGGAACTGGTCGATCGGCACCACCTGTTCCAATGCATAACCGCCATCGACCAGAATACGGGCATCGCGGGCGAAGGTGCCGGGATCGCAGGACACGTAGACAATCGTGCCGATGCCGCTGGATGCCAGTTCGCGCGCCTGTGCAACGGCCCCTGCGCGGGGCGGATCGATGATCGCCGCATCATACGACTGCAAAGTTTCGGCCATCATTGGTTCCGCCGCGAGATCGCGTTGCTCTGCTCGCAGCTTGCTTTGCAGGGCCGGCAATCGCGCAGCTTGCGTGACGGCAGCAACGGCATCGGCATTGCCTTCGACGAGATGCACGCGCTTGTCGGGCAACAGCTCCAGCGACAAGGTGCCGACGCCGCCGAAGAGATCGATGACCGATTTGGCATCCTGGGTCCATTCGCGTACCGCCTGTCGCATGGCATTCTCGCCTTCGCGGCTGGCCTGTAGAAATCCGCCGGGTGGCATGCCGACGATGGCAGCCCCAAGTTTCAGCACCGGCAGGCGGCGCTGCGCGACCGGGTCCGATTCGCCGCCCTGCCGCCAGGCGATGCGCGCCAGATCGTGCTTTTCGGTGAACGCGGCCATGGCCTCGCGTGCCGCCAAATCAGGGGCATGATCGGCGGCGATCTGGCAGTCGATGCCGCTATCGGTGTCGTTCAAAGCAACTTGCGCGTTCTGACCGACTGCGAGGATTTGCGTCAGCAGATCGCGCAACGGCGCGATCAGCGCTTCCAGTGAAGGCAGCAGCACACGGCAAACGGTGAGATCGACCAGACGATGGCTGGCGCGTTCATGGAAACCGATGATGGCCGCCTTGCGGGTGCGCATCGCAGTCAGTACCGCCCGCCGTCGCCGCGCCGGCGGCGTGGCGACGATCTCGCCTACCGGTACGGCGGCAAAGCCGCGTCGCTGTAATGCCTGGCCGACCAGCTGGCGTTTCCAGGCCAGATAGGCGCGATAGTCAAAATGCTGCACCGCACAGCCGCCGCAAATGCCGAAATGCGGACATGGTGGCTGGGCGCGCAACGGGCTAGCGCGTTCGATAGTGCGGACCACCGCCGACAATCCGTCGCCGCGCGCCTGCACGATCTCGGCCTGGATGATTTCGCCCGGCAAGGTGAAGGGGATATAGACCGGTTTGCCGTCGAGACTGGCGATGCCGTCGCCGCGCGCACCCAGAGTGTCGATGGTCAAGCTGGCCTGTCGCGTGGCCGGCAGCGGCATTGCCATTACTGGCGCAAGGCGGCGGCGGCACGCACCTGGCCGACCTGGAGTCCGGCGCGATTGAAGATCAGCACGGCGAGCGCCGATTCAAGGGCAGGATCGAATACCCCGCAGCGCTGCAGCAACGCCGCCAGCGCCACTTCCGCGGCGCGCGTGCCGCCATCGTCGATCTTCAGCGCAATGCCCAATCCCTTGTCGCGCAATATGGCGATATAGACGCCCTCGGCGCCGGTCTTCACCACCGCCCGCTCACCCAACGCCTGCATCACCCGCGTACAGAAACGGCCGCTGCCCGCCACCATGAACGGCTCGGCCGCCATGGCTTTGCGAATACGGGCAATGGCGGCAATGCGCGGTTTGGGCAGGGTCGCAGGCCTGGCCATGCGCGCGAAGGCCAGCGCCAGCCGGCCAAGTGGCACGCCGATCACCGGAATGCCGCAGCCGTCGATGCCCTTGGGGGCCGGTCCCAAATCCATGTCGGTCAATTGCTCCAGTACGCCCAGGATGCGCTGCTGCACCGGATGCTCG
Organism: Alphaproteobacteria bacterium; assembly: GCA_029266575.1. GTDB lineage: Bacteria > Pseudomonadota > Alphaproteobacteria > Reyranellales > JAQSWP01 > JAQSWP01. The sequence continues at coordinate 2,267 of JAQSWP010000072.1, forward strand.
AGCTTGATGTAGCCCCTGGTCTTCTCGCCCTTGTGTACGGCGACGGTGAGAAAGCCCGTGTGCTTGCCCGAGCAATTGTTGTTCAGCGCCGTGGGTTTCTCACCCCTCAGCAGCAGCGCTTCCGCCGCCAGTCCGTAGGACGGGGTCTGTACGCCGCATTCCAGATCGGCCACCGAGAGTCCGATCTTTTTCAACCAGGCAGCAACGGTTTCGGCATGCCGCGGCTCGCCGCCATGTGAGGCGCAGGACAGCGCGATCTCCGCATCGCCCAATCCGTAGTGCTCGGCAGCGCCGCTTTCGATCAGCGGGATGGCCTGGATCGGTTTCAGCGCCGAGCGCGAATAGACTGGCGCCTCGATATCGCCCCAGGCGGAAATCACCCGCCCGTCGCTGTCGACGATCGCCGCAGCGCCGCGATGGCGGCTTTCGACCATGTCGCCGCGCGTGACTTCGACCAGGACCGGATCGGCTGGCGATACCGGATGGGAATGAGAATGCGAATGCGACAAGGGGTTTATCGGCCTGAAGCGGAAACGTTCAATCTTATATCGGCCAGCACGATGGCGGAACCGTCGTTCAGCGGCTCCGGCTGAAACGGTTTCAGCACCTTACCGTCAACCATCGAGCCATTGGCCGAATTCAGATCCTCCATCGCCAGCCTGCCGTCGAGCAGCAGGAAGCGGGCGTGCCGGCGCGAGAGATTGCCGTGATCGAGTGCGATTTCGCACAGCTGGTCGTGACGGCCGATGGCGAGCCCGTATTTGTGGCGCGCCAGCTGCGCCTCGGAGAGCTGGACCTCAACAGGATGTCCATCTTCGCTTTCGCCCACCAGCGACCAGTTGCGAATGGCGCTGCCGCCATAGGAAAGCTGCTCGTCAGCGTCGTCACGGCGTACAGCCGCTTTGGCTCCGCCGAGGCCAAGCCCACGCCCCAGACGCTGCAGGAAACCGGATTTCTTCTGTTCGGTCATGATTGCCTATCGCATCCGTGCCAGTATCAGCGTGGCGTTATCGGCATCGCTGCCGCCGCGGCCGGCTGCCAACTTCACCAATTCCTGAGCCGCTGTTTCCAACACTTCGCCTTGCAGCGCTGTCGCGATCTCCTGCGGCTCCAGGTGTTCCCACACCCCGTCGCTACACAACGCCAAACCATCACCCGCCGCAATAGCCAGATCGGCGAGTTCCGGCTCGACCCCGTCGTTGCCGCCCAAAGCCTTGGTCAGTCGGCTGCGATCGGGATGGTTTCGCAGCTCGCTTTCCTTAAGCCTTTTCATATCGAGCAGCAACTGGACCACGGAGTGATCGCGCGTGCGAAACTGAACCTTGCCGTCCTTGAAATGATAGAGGCGGCTATCGCCGACATGGCCCGCGATCGCCTGCCCGTTGGTGATCCAGGCGCAGACGATGGTCGTGCGCGGCGCCGCCGGACCGCCGCCCAGCGCCGAGACATCCTTGTCAGCCTGGGCGATGGCTTGCGCCAGCCATTGCCTTGCCGCCGCAATCTCGGCCGGCGCTTTGGCAAAGGCCGATTTCATTCGGTCGATCGCTGCCTTGGAGGCCTTCTCGCCATCGGCATGGCCACCAGCGCCATCGGCGACGACCAGCACCAGCGGCGCCTTGTCGCCAAGTACAATCAGCGCATCCTCCTGGTTGTCGCGGCCGCCCAGGCTTTGCGCCGCTGCGATTTCCCAGGCCATGGCCGATCAGTGCCCAGTCCGCAGAACCACGACGGTGGTGTTGTCCTGGTCGCTACGTCCCAGCGCGTCGACGGCGGCAATCAGCTCATTCGCAATCATTTCCGCATCGCCCTCCGGGTTGCGCTGCAGGATCTGCTGAATTTCGGCGTCCTGCAGGCTGCACAGCCCGTCGCTGGCCAACAGCACGATATCGCCCGGCTGCGGCGTCAGGGACATGAAAGCAAGATCGACCAGGGGAATGTCCTCACCGACGACAGCCGAGCGCAGCGCGTTGCGGGATGGGTGCGTGGCGGCGGCATTGGCCGTCATTTCACCCCGCTGCACGCGCGCCTGCAAGAGCGGCGTCATCGAATGATCCTCGTTGAGCCGCCGCAGGATGCCGCCGGAGAACAGCCACAGCGGCGAATCGCCGACACTGATCCAGTCCAGCCGTTCCCGGCCGGCGATCAGGCCGACCAGGGTGCAGCCCATGCCCAACAGGCCGGGCTCCTTGTCGCTGCGATGGGCGATCGATTCGTTGGCAGCGGTCAGGGCAGTTTGCAGCCGCTCCGGGGCGACGGCTCCGTTGCTGCGGAAGGTCTCGACGAAGCTGCGCGTCGCCACGTCGCTGGCCACCGCGCCGCCGGCATGCCCCCCCATGCCATCGGCCAGCACCGCGAGCAGCACATCGCGCCCCTGCTCGTCGTGGAGGCGCGCAATGGCGCAATCGTCTTCCTGATACGGCCGGCCGCCCTGGCTCTTCCGACTGGCCGCCTGCCAGCCCTTGCTCATGAATCCTGCCAGTCGAACTCCGGACCGCACAGCGCAATGAAACGCAGTTTGGTGGCGCCCATGACGATATCGGTGCCAGTGGCGATTTCAGTCGGCGTCAGCACCGCCTGGTCGGCGACATAGGTCAGGTTCCGTCCGCCGCCATGCTGCAGATAGAATTTGCGGCTGCGCGGATCGTAGGTCAGCACGGCGTGGCTGTTGCGCGACATCTGCGCATCGCCGAACTCCATGCTGATGCGCTCGGTCGGCCCGCGCCCGATGCTGTTCATGCCATAGCCGACGGCGCGCGCCTGGCCGCGTCCCGGCCCGTTGATCACCACCAGCCAGCCAACCACCGGATCCTCGGCCATGTCGCCGGCAGTGGCGGCGCCTTCGCGCTTGCGTCCGACGGGACCGACCAGACGCGTGCGTTCGGCATCTGCCGATGGCGTCGTCACCTGGCGCGGCGTGCGCTCGCCGACGGATTCGGTATCGGCATCCGGATTGGCAGCCAGCGGCCGGCCGCGCGGCGCCATGCTGGCCGGATCGCCCAGCCGCGGCGTGGTATCGCCGCCCCCCACCGGGCGCCGATCCACCCGGCGGGTAGGATCGCTCGCCGGTTCGTTGGGCGTCTCGATGATCTTGCCGTCAGGTCCGCGTTTGAATGCCATGAGGCCCTCCCGGGTCTATTTCTCGTACAGCCGGTTGATGAGATTGTCGACGCAGTATTGTCCGGCTCGATTGAGCGCGCGCTCCTCGCGGGCCTGCACGACATGCATCGTAAAAACAAGGATCATGGCCTGCAAGAGCGCCACGATCGTGGTGTTGAACGCCACCGCCAGTTTGCGCGTGAGGTTGCCCAGCAGCGCTGGATCCTGCGGGTCAGTCACTCCGGCATAAGCCAAAGCCAGCGCAATACCAACCACGGTACCGATAAAGCCCAGCGACGGCAGCACCCAGGAAATGTAGCGCAGAATCGTGTAGCGCAAATCGATTTCATGCAGGTAGAGATCGAGACTGGAATTGAGCAGCGTATTGGCCTGATCGATCGAGCGGCTGGACTGGAACTGCAGAATGGCGCGCTGGATCAGTCGGGGCAGGAAGCGTTCCTGGGCGTCGGCGTGGGCTTTGGCCTTGCCGTAGAGTCCGCCCAGATCCTGCGCGCGCAACACCACCCGTTCGTCGGTTGGCAAATAGGCGCGCCCCAATTCGCGCGCCTCCTCGTTGCCAGCCAGGTAACGGTCGAAGAGATCGCCCATGCCGACGAAGAACACCACCCATTGCAGGTTCTGGATGGTGAACGGATAGGTGCCGAGCTCGCTGTCCTTGTCGAGCAGGATCTCGGCGAAGGTCTGGCTCAGGGTGTAATGCATGACGGCCACAAAAACGCAGCCGATCGTAAAAGTAATAAACGCAATGATGGTCCGGCGAGACAGGCCCATGTGCACTCAGCCCTTGCGTACGATTTCGCCGGTGTGCGGATTGCGCATCACGCCGCCGATCGGCAGGTCCGATTCCACCTGGATCGTCGGCCCGTTACCGCCGCCGCCGGATTTCTGCTGCGCCAGCAGTTTCAGCAGCGCCTTCACGGAGGTGACATAGCGGCCCAGCATGAGTTGCTCGTCCACCGTGACAAACGCCTGCCGCAACTGGGTCCATTCGCCGGCCCGCCGCGACCAGGTTCCGGCAGCGCTTTGCCGGTCGGTCAGAAAAAATCGGCCATCGGCTCCTTCCACGAGCTCCGCATGCCGGCGGGAGATCGTGGCGTCCGCCAGCACGATGTCGCAGTCGGGGCTGCGGCCGATCAGATAGGTCTTCATTCCAGGCATTAGCGTCGCTCCGGCCACGACGTGACTGTCGCGACACTGTCCTGCTCTTCTTTCGCGGCAGCCGGCCGATCCATCCCCGGAGCCTGCAGCTGGGTCTCTGGATCGTTGGCCGCGACGATGGGCTCTGCCGGCTGGACGGCAAGAACAGGCTCCCGGCCAGGCAATTCGCGCGGCGGCGCGCGGAAGCGGAAGCGCGCCTCGCCCAACTCGATCAGGTCGCCATTGTTGAGGCTGGCATTCTGCACTAGCGACAGATTGACCAGAACGCCGTTGATCGACTGCAGATCGGTGATGCTGTAGCCGCCGTCGCGCGCCTTGTGGATGACGGCGTGCTGTCCCGATACTGAATCGTTGGCCAGCACCAGATCGTTGTCCTTGTTGCGGCCGATGCGAAAGGCGGAGCCGGTGACGCCGACATGCCGGCCATCGCCATCGAGGAATTCCAGCCACGCTTCCGGCTCATCGAAATGACCGTCAGCGAGTTTTTTCAGGTAGGCGGCCCGGCGGCGGCGCAGTGCGGCAAACAGCAGTACCAATAAGCCGAGCATGAATACCGCACCCAGCGCCGCGATGGCCTGGTTGTTGCGATCGCGGATCCACACGCGCCAACCTTCCTCCGGCGGACGCGGCAGCGATGGCAGATTTACCTGCAATTCGATCGGCCCGGCCGTGGTGCCGACCCAGACCAGCAACGGACCGCCGTCCTGATCCGCTTCGGGGGTCATGGTGAAACGGGCAATGCCGCCGGCATCCATGGCCGCGAACGGCTCGCTCAGCGCATCGGCGGCGAGATTGTTCTGCGCGTCGGCGGAGAAATAGCGGCCGCCGGTATCCTCGGCCAGCCGCCGGATATTCTGCAGCGCCACGCTCTGCGCCGGCGTACGGGCATAGCCGAAGCCGTAGACCGTGACCTCGGCGGCGCGCCCGGCGGCAATCACGTCCTCGGATTTATAGGCCGTGTCTTCCGCCAGCCCGTCGGAGAACACGAACACCGCCTTGCGGGCGGCGGGAACGACGCCGACCCGCGTGATGGCCGACATCACGCTGCGATAGAGTTCGGTTGTCTTGCCGACCGCCTTGATGTCCTTCAACGCCGCCGAAACTTCGGCGGCCGTCGAGCCTGGCGGCACCTTGACAATCAGATCGCTGTCGAAAATCGCCAGGCCGAAGCGCTGATGCGGCTTGGCGCCTTTCAGCATTTCGCCGATTTGCTGCAGGTTGCGGTCGATCACCGCTTGGCGTGCCGGATCGGAGGTGTCGATCAGGAACAGGATCGAGCTGAGGGAATCGCCATAGGGAAACGGTTCGAACGACTGGCGCGGCAGGGGATTGCCGTTGAGCTTGGCGGCGACCTCCTCGAGCTTGGCGCCGCCCAAAAGCTGCACTTCTACCCGCACGCGATGGCCGCTTTCGCGCGCCACATCGATCAGCGCCGGGCCTTTGGCGGCCGGAATCCCCTGCTGCGCCAAGGACGGTATCGCCCATGCGAATGCGACGGCAAAAACGGCCGTCAGGCTGGTCAGACGCAAGGAAGGGAATTTCATCAATGGGCCGGAATGGGCGCGAAAAACGCCAGCAAGCTTAGCGGCGTCCGCCTTTCATGACAAAGGATTGCGTCGCGATCTGGGCGCAATCCCGGCGGAATAGCGGCCTACTCCGCCGCCAGCCGGCGATGGTTTTGCACCGCCTGCCAGATTTTCAGCGGCGTCGCCGGCATATTCATGTGCGTGACGCCCAGCGGCGCCAAGGCATCGACGGTGGCGTTCATTACCGCAGCCAGCGCTCCCACGGTACCGGCCTCGCCGCACCCCTTCACCCCCAGCGCGTTGGTGCGGCAGGGGATTTCGTTCATTTTCAAATTGAACGACGGCATGTCGTCGGCCCGCGGCATGGCGTAATCCATGAAGGTGCCAGCCAGCAGCTGGCCGCTCTCGGGATCGTACACCGCGTCTTCCAGCAATGCCTGGCCCAGGCCCTGGACGATGCCGCCATGGACCTGGCCATTGACGATCATCGGATTGACCACCTTGCCGAAATCGTCGCAGACCGAATACCGCGCCACTTGGCAGACTCCGGTATCAGGATCGATCTCGACTTCGCAGATGTGGCAGCCGTTGGGAAAGGTCGGCGCCGAGCGCGTGAAGACGCTCTCCTCGTTCAGGCCCTTCTCCGCCAGTTCCGGTGGCAATTTCAGGCTGCCGTCGCGGATGGCGCGAGCCAGATCGAGCAGCATGATCTTGCGGTCGGTGCCGGCGATGCGAAAGCTGCCGTCGCTGAATTCGATATCGGCGGCCGCCGCTTCCAGACTGTGCGAGGCAATCTCCTTGCCCCGGTTTATCAGCGCATCCGAGGCCAGGGCGATCGCATTGCCCGCCATATAGAGCGAGCGCGAACCGCCGGTGCCGCCACCCTGCTTCAGCTTGTCGGTATCGCCGTAGCGGATATTGATCTTGTCGAACGGCAGACCCAGCCGTTCGGCCACGATCTGGGCGAAAGTCGTGTCGTGGCCCTGCCCGTTCGACTGCGTGCCGACCCAGACCGAGACCGTGTCGTCAGCCTCGAAATCGATCTTGGCGATTTCCTGCGGATTGCCCGGCGTGATCTCGATGTAATAGGACATGCCGATGCCGCGCAGCTTGCCACGGCCGGCAGCGTCCTTGCGGCGGGCCTCGAAACCGGCCCAGTCGGCCATTTGCATCGAATCGTCCATGCAACGAGCGAACTCGCCAGAATCGTATTTCTGACCGACGCCATTGTCGTACGGGAACTGCTCGGGCCGGATGAAGTTCTGGCGCCGCAGCTCGGCGGCGTTGACCTTCAACTCGCGCGCCGCCTGCTCCACCAGCCGTTCGATGATGTAGCAAACCTCGGGACGACCGGCGCCGCGATAGGCATCGACCGGCACAGTGTGCGTATAAACGCCCTCAACCCTCAGGCTCTTGAGCGGAAAATCATAGACGCCGCCCAGCACGCCCAGCGGCGCCATGGTCGGGATGATGGGCGCGAAGTTGGAGAGATAGGCGCCCATGTTGGCGACGGTGTTGACGCGCAGCGCCAGGAAGCGGTTGTCCTTGTCCAGCGCCAGCTCGGCGGTGGTGACGTTGTCGCGGCCCATCGTGTCGGAGAGGAAGGATTCGCTGCGATCGCCGGTCCATTTCACCGGCTTGCCGAGCTTGCGTGAGGCGTAGCAGACCAGCACCTGTTCCGGGAACAGGAAACTCTTCATGCCGAAGCCGCCACCGACATCGGGGGTGACGATACGCACCTTCTCTTGCGGGATGTTGAAGATCATCGCCGCCAGAATGGCCTTGTGGTTGAAGCCGCCCTGGGTCGAGGAATAGAAGGTCAGGCTGCCATCGGCGGCAAAATCGCCGATCGCCGCCCGCGGCTCCATGGCATTGACCACGATACGGTTCTGGATCAAATCGAGCTTGGTGACGTGCGCGGCCTTTGCAAAGGCTTCATTGATCTTGCCTTCGTCGCCGAACGACCAGTCGAACGCGAGATTGTCCTTCACTTCCGGCCAGACCTGGGCAGCGCCCTTGGCCGTTGCGCCGGCGGTGTCGGCGATAGCCGGCAGGGTGTCGTAGTCGATTTCGATCAGTTCGGCAGCATCGCGCGCCTGGGCATAGGTTTCCGCCACGATCGCCGCCACCGGATCGCCGACATGGCGCACCAGGCCATTGGCCAGAGCCGGGCGTTCGGTCTTGACCATCGCCGACTTGTCGCGGTTCTGGATCGGGATCATGCAGGGCAGCAGGCCGACCTTGTCGGCATCGACATCGGCGAAGGTATAAACCGCCTTGACGCCGGGCGCGGCTTTCGCCGCTGCCGTGTCGATGCGGCCGATGCGGGCATGCGCGTGCGGCGAGCGCAGGACGTGCAGGTAAAGCTGGTTCGGCAGATTGATGTCGTCGGTATACTGGCCGTGGCCGGTCACCAGGCGATCGTCTTCCTTGCGTCGGACTGATTGGCCGATACCGAACTTCATAAGCGAATTCTCCTGTTGACCCAAGCAAACGGCCGGCAAACGCCCGCCGGCCGCGATCAGATCGCAAATCCTAACATGCCGTTGCCGCAGCGCACCACCTGCGCTCCGGGCATGGCATGGTTTCGGTTTCTACGTGCGAAACGGCACTCTGGGCGCTGGCTTGCATGGCGCTTGTCATGCCGTAGAGTGCGCCAAAACCCGGGAGGAGAAGACCAGTGGCCGTGCGTTATTTCGATTGGCTGGCGCATCACACCCGCCGCGCCGCCGACAAGCCGATGATGATCGACCTGCATTCCGGCCGAGAGATCACCTACGGCGAGGCCAACCGGCGTGCGGCACGGCTGGGCAACTGGTTGCGTTCGGTCGGGACTAAGCGCGGCGAGCGTATCGCCATCCTCTCGCCCAACGGCCCGGAATTCTTCGACCTGCAATTCGCCTGCGGCAAGATCGGCGCCGTCATGCTGCCGCTGAACTGGCGGCTGGCGGTGCCGGAGCTGGAATACATCCTCGGCGATGCCGCGCCCAAGGTACTGATCCACGACGTCTCGTTCCAGGCCCAGGCCGAGGAACTGAAAAAGCGCTGCAAGATCGAAACGCTGCTGTGCATCGACCCCGACCGGCCCGACAATGATTACGAAAAAGCATTAGCGTCGCAAAGGGCCGATATCGAGGCCGAAGTGCTGACGCACGACGACTATTCGATGATCATGTACACGTCCGGCACCACCGGCCATCCCAAGGGTTCTATCACCACTTACGGGATGAACTTCTACAACTGCGTCAATCTCGGCAATCCGGCGCTGGTCAACCAGAACTCCAAGCATCTGGCGATCCTGCCGCTGTTCCATACCGGCGGTCTGAACTGCTACGCCAACCCGATCTTCCATGCCGGTGGCACCGTGATGATCATGCGCACTTTCGACCCCGGAAGGTGCCTGGAGCTCATCGACGATCCCAAGGTCGGGCTGACGCATTTCTTCGGCGTGCCGGCCAATTACCTATTCATGATGCAGCATCCGAAATTCCAGTCGGTCGACCTCTCGCGCCTGGTGATCGCCGGCGTCGGCGGCGCGCCCTGCGCCATCCCGATCCTGAAAGGCTGGGCCGCCCGCGGCATCGCCTTGCAGCAGGGCTTCGGCATGACCGAGACCAGCCCGTCGGTGCTGGTGCTCGACGCCAAGGATGCGATTCGCAAGGTCGGATCGACCGGTCTGCCGGTCCTCCACAACGAAGTCCGCATCGTCGACGAGAACGGCAAGGACGTGCCGACCGGCCAGATGGGCGAATTATGGGTGCGCGGGCCCAACATCACGCCGGGCTACTGGAACAAGCCGGACGCCACGGCCAGGACCATCACCGATGGTTGGTTGCATACGGGCGATGCCGCCAAGGTGGACGAGGACGGGTTCTACTATATCGTCGATCGGACCAAGGACATGTACATCTCCGGCGGCGAGAACGTCTATCCGGCCGAGGTCGAGAGCGTCATTTACCAATTGCCGCAGATCGGCGAAGTAGCGGTGATCGGCGTGCCCAATGAGCGCTGGGGCGAGGTCGGCATGGTGGTCGCCACCAGAAAGCCCGGCACGCAGCTTTCCGAGGAAGAGATCATCGGCCATTGCGTGCAGAACCTGGCCAAATTCAAGGTGCCGCAGAAAGTCGCGTTCATCGACGTACTGCCGCGCAACGCCACCGGCAAGGTGCTGAAGCGCGAGTTGCGGGTGCATTTCATCGGCGCCGACAAGCCGGTCATCAGCTAGAGCTTGCAAAGTACTTGCATACGGCAACATGTCGGCCTATATAACCGGGATGTCGAACACATCCTTTTCTGCCGTCATGAATCTGCTGCGCATCCACGCAAGGCTGGCCGAGCGTTTCGCCGCCGTGCTGGGTTCGGTGCATGGCCTCGCCCTGAACGAAGTGCTGCTGCTGATGCATCTGGAGCGCGCCCCCGGCCAGCGCTTGAGCCGCATCGATCTGGCGCGCCGCTTGAGCGTCAGCCCCTCCACGGTCACGCGCATGGCGGCGCCGCTGGAGAAGCTGCGCCTGGTTGGCCGCGAAGCCGACAAGCGCGACGCGCGCCTGGCCTATGTCGTGCTGACGGCTTCCGGTCAGCGGCTCGTGTCGGACGCACGCACAACGTTGGAGGGGCTGTCGGCGGAGGTCTTCAAGGACCGCTGGACCGAGGCGGAGATCTCCTCACTCAACAAGCTGCTGTCGCGCATCACCGCCGCCCAGCCCGGGGATATTTCGTAGCGCCCGCTATTTGAAGCCGCGCAGGCTTTCCCATTTGCGCTGCAGGATTTCTTCATCCTTTAGCGAAAACTGCCGGCCGTAGAGCGCGGCTTCCCATGACCCGTAGGCAGGATTGGGCAGCAGTACCCAGCGCTCGCCCCAGTAGCCGGCATACTGCTCCGCCGCCTTGACGCGATCTTCCGGGCTCTCGCGGGCCGCCGCCAGGAAATCGCCCATGTCGTCGCCGACCAGCATCAGGATGCGATGGGTG
>JAQSWP010000264.1 GCA_029266575.1 Alphaproteobacteria bacterium
GAAGCTGGAGCTGGTCGGCCTGCTCTGCGTCGAGATGTTCGTGACCAAGGATGGCCGTTTCCTGGCCAACGAAATCGCGCCCCGGCCCCACAACTCCGCACACTGGACCATCGATGCTTGCGTCACCAGCCAGTTCGAGCAGTTGGTGCGGGCGATTTGCGGTTTGCCTTTAGGTGCGGTCGATCGGCTGGCCAATGCGGAAATGAAAAACCTGATCGGCGAGGATTTCAACCTCTGGCGCAAGGCCATCGGCGAATCCAACGCGCGCGTGCATCTCTACGGCAAGACGGAAATCCGTCCCGGCCGCAAGATGGGCCACGTCACGCGCCTGCAGCCGTTGAACGGGCGCAGCAGCTAATTCACCGCTCCGCAGGGAGACGTCATGCATCTCTACGAACATCCGCTTTCCTCCTACGCGCAGAAGGTGAAGATCGGCCTGCGCGAAAAGGGCGTGCAATTCACCGCCGAGATTCCGTCCGGGCTGGGCTCGGGCGATCTTTCCGGGCCGCTGACCGCCGCTAACCCGCGCACCGAAGTGCCGACCTTGATCGACGGCGACGTGCGGGTGTGGGATTCCTCGGTGATCCTGCAATATCTCGAAGACAAGATCCCCGCGCCTGCCCTGCTGCCGCCCGACCCGGCGGCGCGCGCGCATGCGCGCATGATCGAGGATTTGTGCGACACGCAATACGAGGCCATCAACTGGGGCCTGGGCGAAATCCGTTTCTTCGGCCGCGCCAAAGACAGATTGGCGCAAACGCTGGAAGTCGCGGCCGCGGCGCAGACGCGCGAGTTGCTGGCATGGCTGACGGGACAGCTCGGCGGCAAGGACTGGTTCGGCGGCGACAATTTCGGCTGGGCCGATCTGTGCGTCGCGCCCTTCGTCAATCGCTCCGACTATTACGGGCTGGGCCCGCAGGCAGGCTCGCCCTTGCAGAAATGGCTGGAGCGGCTGCGGCAGCGGCCCGCGGTCGCCGCGACCTTCAAGGAGTTCCGCGCCGCCGCAGATGCGATGGGCGATGCCTCCAAGCGGCTCGCGGTGCCAGGCTTCCGCCGCCAGTATCGCGATCATCGCCTGGAATGGATGATCAAGTCCGGCGGCATCGACGTGGTACTGGAAGGGATGAAGAAGGACAACATCCGCTTCAACTGGCCGACGGCGTCCAGCTAGGCGCTATTTCTCCGCCGCCTTGACCTTGTGATAGTGGCGATGGGCCTTGGCGCGGTTGCCGCAGGAATTCATCGTGCACCAGCGCCGCGCACCGGCCTTGCTGACGTCGAGAAACACCCAGCGGCATTTCTCGTTGGCGCATTGGCGGATGCGCGCGGGATCGCCTTTCAGCAATAGGTCGGCGGCCGACCACAGCACCGGCGCCAGGATCGACGGCGCGGTGATGTCGCCCCGCGGCACCTTCCAGCCGAACTGAGTGCGCGTCTTCGACAGCGCATCGCGCGAGGGCGCTTCCGCCAAGGCTTCGTTCAACAAGCCCACGTCCGCATCGGCAACCGGTCTGTCGCCGGCGCGCGCGACGAAGAGATTGTGGATCGCCTCGCGCAGGAGAATGGCGCGTGCGAATAGCTTCGCGGCCTTAGGCGGGTTGGCTTTGGCCCAGTCAGCCAGCTCCTGCCCGCGCTCTTGCGGCAGACCGCCATCTTTGCCCACCCAACCCGCCAAGGCCTCGATATCGGTCAGCGTTTCGGTCTGGGGCTGGCTGCCGCGCCAATAAAGGGTGTTGACGTAGTCCAGGCACAGCATCTCGGCTGGAGCCGGAATCGTCATGGTTTCAATGGCTTGGCGGGAGGCAGATTTCATTGCGGTTATTAACAGCCAAGGTGGTTGACGTGGCAAGGATCGTATTATAACCATATAACCAGTTATATAGTTAGTATTCGTTTTCACCCCTGCAAGAGAAGAGGCAGCCATGTTCAATCACGTTTCGATCGGCGTTAAGGATACCAACCGCAGCAAGAGCTTCTACGATGCCGCGCTGAAGCCGCTGGGCTTCAAATGCGCCTACGAGGCCGAAGGCTCGCTGGGCTACGGCACCAAGCAAGGCATCGGCCTGTGGGTCGGCGCCGCCAAGAAGCCGGTGCCGGCCGACAAGGCCTCGGGCCTGCATTTCTGTTTCGATGCGCCTTCGCGCAAGGCGGTCGATGCCTTCTACGAGGCGGCGATGGAGAACGGCGGCAAGGACAACGGCAAGCCCGGCCTGCGCGCCGATTACAGCCCGACCTACTACGCTGCCTTCGTCGTCGATCCCGACGGCTATCGCATCGAAGCCGTGTACTCGAAATAAGGGAGCCGACCATGGCAACGATCAGAAAAGAAATCACTCTCGACGCGCCGCTCATCGAAACATGGGCGGCGTTTGCCGACTTCCACGCGGTGGACAAGCGCATCGCCACCGGTTTCGTGGTCAAATGCGAGCCCAACGAGGGCGGTCGCACCGTCACCTTCGCCAATGGCATCGTAGCCAACGAGCAGCTGGTGACTATCGACCACGCGGCGCACCGGCTGAGTTACGCCATCAAGGGCGGACGCATGTCGCATCACAACGCCAGCTTCCAGCTCGAGGCCGACGGCAGCCGCACGCGCGTGACCTGGCTGGCCGACATCCTGCCCAACGAGTTGGAGCCGGCGATCGGCGGCATGATGGACGAAGGCTGCAAGGCCATGCTGCGCAAGTTCGCGAACGGTGCACAGAACGCTGCGTGAAAGACTGTTGCCCGACGAAAACGTCAGCTAGGCTTTCGCCATGGCACAGGCACGAAGCACAACGAGCAGCTACACGCTGTTCGATACGTCCATAGGGCGTTGCGGCATTTGCTGGGGCAAGGCAGGGATCACTGCCTTGCAACTGCCCGAGCGCAATGACAGCGAAACGCAGGCAAAGCTGCTGCGTAAATCGCCGACGGCGCAGCAGGCCAGGCCACCCAAGGACGTGCAGCAGGCGATCGAGCAGATCGGCTCCCTGCTGCGCGGCGAGAAGCGCGATCTCTCCTCCATCCCGCTCGATATGAATGGCGTGCCAGGCTTCCACCGCAAGGTCTACGACTTCGCCCGCACCATCCCGCCCGGCAGGACGTTGAGCTATGGCGAGATTGCCGCCAAGGTCGGGCAGAAGGGTGCCGCCCGCGCCGTCGGCCAGGCCTTGGGCCGCAACCCCTTCCCGCTGATCGTGCCCTGCCATCGCGTACTGGCGGCAGGGCGGAAGCTGGGCGGCTTCTCGGCCAATGGCGGCATCGCCACCAAGTTGAAGCTGCTCACCATCGAAGGCGCCAATCCTGGTGACGAAGCGGAAGAGCATCGCGAGGACGCGCCCGACTACACGGCGGCAGTGGCCTATCTGCGCGCTGCCGATCCGGCGCTGGCCAAGATCATCGACATCGTCGGCCCCTGCGGCATGCAGATCAAAGGCACGCAAAGCCTGTTCATTGCGCTGGCGGAGGCCATCGTCTACCAGCAGCTCACCGCCAAGGCCGCGGCCACCATCTTCGCCCGGGTGCGCGGGCTGTTCCCGCACGCCCATAACGCGCCGACGCCGCAACAGCTTCTGCGCGCCTCCGATGCGCGGCTGCGC
>JAQSWP010000073.1 GCA_029266575.1 Alphaproteobacteria bacterium
TTCGTGGTCGAGGAATTGAAGGCGGTGTTCGATCCGCGCGGCGGGCAGTGGATGGGCGGACGCTACGTGCCCTCGCTGCTGGCGGCGATCGGCGAGATCATCGAGCGCCACATGGTGGCGATCGGTTTCATCGCCGGGCCCGACCGGCACGATGCCGACAGCGAGAGCCAGATCCGCAGGATCGCCGCCGGCGCCGAGCGCCATCCTTCGCGCGGCGACGATCTGCGGTTGAACCAGTGCCCCAAATGCGGCTCCGCCTCGCTCACCCGCCGCGAAGGCTGCGACGTGTGCATGAGCTGCGGTTATTCGAAGTGTTCGTAATCAGGAACCGTATCGTTTAGTATAAGGAAAGTTTTGCGCAGTAGCTTCAGCGTGCAGTCGTTACCGACAGAGAGGCCGCTATGCATCTGCATCGACGCATTTTTCTCAACAGCGCTGCCGGCCTTTTGGTCTTGCTGGCAATTCAAATCCAATATGGATGTGCAGCCCGGGCGCAAGGTGCGGTGCCGGTGTTTTCCAATACCGGGCATGCGGCGGAAGCTTATGGCGCCTCAAACGGGTATCCGGTGCCGCCGGCGATCATACCGCTCGACAAGCTGACGCTCGATCTGATGGTTGGCTATTACAGTCACTACGACCTGCTCCGCCCTCTCCGCGCCGTGCCGACATCGCCTGGGCCGATAGCTTTGAAACGCGCGGCAGCCGAGATTGCGCCGGTTTACGGCTATGATGGGCGTATCAAGACGTTGGCCGACTATCTCGATGCCCATCCGGTAACCGGTCTGCTCATCGCTCGGGACGACACGATCCTCTACGAGCACTACCGCTACGGCCGCACCGATCGCGATCGTTTCATGTCGCAGTCGATGGCCAAAACTGTCGTCGCCATGCTGATCGGTATCGCCATTGAAGAGAAAGCCATCAAATCGATTGACGATCCCGCGTCGGTTTACGCCGCCGACCTTGCCGGGACAGAATTCGGCGCTACCCCAATTAAAGCTTTGCTGCAGATGTCCTCGGGCATCGACTATCGTGAGACCTATTTGCCGGATGACGATGTCTACAAACTGGGATATGCGCTATTCGCACCGGACTCAAAGGGCCCGATCGCAGCTGTCGCCCAGTTCAACACGCGCGCCGCTCCGCCTGGAATCCGCTTCAACTATTCCAGCGCCGATACCGAAGTTCTGGGCCTGGTGTTGAGCCGCGCCGTCAAGATGCCGATCGCCGAGTACCTGAGTGTTAAAATCTGGAGCAGGCTCGGAGCCGAAGCGGATGCGGCGTGGGATATCGATCCCAGCGGCCAGGAAGTCGCCTATTGCTGCATGGTTGCCACCTTGCGCGACTGGGCGCGGTTCGCCTTGATGCTGGCCAACGATGGCGCCTGGAACGGCCAGCAGCTCGTGCCGCGCCAATGGGTCATTGACGCTACAAGCGCCGCTACAGATAGCCGCTTGGCGCCAGGCCGGCTGAGTCCGATTCTCGGTTATGGATATCAAACGTGGATTTCCGCCGGCGAGCGACGACGCTTCAGCATGATTGGAATCCACGGCCAAAACATCCTGGTCGACCCTGTCACCAAAATCGTTCTTGTCCACACCGCGGTTCGGCCCAATGCAGCGCCGTCATCGTCCGGGGTGGAGCTTTCCGCGCTCTGGTATGCCGTGCTGGCGCAATATGGGCAGCGCTAAGCGTCTCTAGGCGATTCCCGCATGGCGCTTTAGCGCTTCGTTCTCCGCTTCCAGTTCCAAAATCCGCGCCTGCAGCTTTTCGATCGCTGGGCGCAACTCGTCTTCGGTGTAGCGGGCGGTGATGTGCTGGCGGCAGTTGATGTCCCAGGTCGCCACTGTGAAGACGATGGCGCGGTGCGGTTTCTTGCGCAGGGTCAACCCTTCGGACAGGCGCTCGATCAGCGCAGCATCGTCTTCGACGACTCTGGCGGTGCCCCAGATCTTGACCCGCTGCTGGCGGGCGTAATCCATCAGGAAGATGAAGGCCTGCGGATTGTCCTGCAGATTGGCGATGGTGATGTATTGCCGGTTGCCCGGCAGGTCGGCGAAGCCCAGCGTGCGCTCGTCCAACGCGCGCAGGAAGCCCGGCGGTCCGCCGCGATGCTGGATATAGGGCTGGCCCGCCTTGTTGGCGGTGGCGAGATAGAACGTGTCGCGCTGGGCGATGAAGGCGGCGAGATCGTCGCGGATCGTGGTCGGCCATGGCCGTTCGATTTCGCCGGCGGCGAAATGCTTGCGCGATCCCAGCCGTTCCTGCGTTGCCTTGACTGTCGGCGAGAACGCCACGTCGCTCGGCGTATCCATGCCGGCTGCCTCCTTGAATAATGAGGAGGCAGCCTAGCATGGCGGTCAGGCGGTGCGGACTTGCGCCCCCGGCATGCCCAGCCTGTTGAGATTGCGCGTCATCCACATCAGCGCGCTCAGCACCAGGAACAGCGCGATGGCGCCGGAAAGCAGCGAATAGGATTCCATCTGCATCAGCACGTAGAGAAAAGCATAGAGCCCGCCCAGCCCGGCGCCGAAGCCCAGCGCGAATTGCGTCCGCCGCGTCGTGCCCAGCGTATAGGCCGTGGTTTGACCCACGATAGCGGTGGCCGAAATCGCATAAGCCCAGAAGAAGCCCAATTGCTCCGACAACGACAGCAGCAGCAGGTAGAAGACGCACAGCGACAAGCCAACGGCTCCATATTGCAGCAGATGGATCGGCTTGCCCGAAATCATCTCGAACATCAGGTACATGACGAAAGTCAGGGCGATGAACAGGATGCCGTATTTGATCGCCCGTTCGGTCTCGCGATAGGGCGTCACCGTCTGCAGGAAATTGACGCCGAATCCGGCATTGGTGACGCGTTGGCGCAAATGCGAGTCGGTTTCGGGATTGTTCCAGATCTGTCCGAAGCTGCGGCCCAGATAGGAGATGCGCCAGGACGCTTCGAAGTTTTCGCCCGTGATATTGCGCTCGACCGGCAAATAGGCGCCGAAGAATGACGGCGACGCCCACGGCGCGGCGACAGTGACTTTGGTGTCGCGTCCCAGCGGCAGGAAGGAAATACGCTCCGAGCCATTGAGCCGCAGCTTCATGCGATAGGGAACGCGGTCGCCGGGCTTGAGGCCGGTTGGCATGCCGGCACGCGCCGTCAGCACGCCATCCAGAATCGGATCGGCGCCGGGCTCCAGCGCCAGGGTGCGGTCGCCCAGCAGCAAGCCACCTTCGACCACGATGCTACGCGGATCGCTGATGCCGATTTGGGCGGTGATGCCGCTGGGATCGAGCGTGCCGGTGGGGGTGTGCTCGGCGACATCGGGGATGACGAATTCGCCGTAGATATCGAGATCGACGACATAGACCACCGCCTCGAACAGGCCGCGGTAGCGCACTTCCGGCGTGGCCTTGGCCATAATGGTCTGGCTCTCCGGCAAGACGCGCAGCTGATGGCGATAGGTGCGCAGCGTGCCGTCCTTATCGCGCTCGCTGATAGTGTAGGGCAGAGACAGCGTCGGGCCGGCAATGCGCTGCGGCAGTCCCCAGGCGCGGCCGATCTCGCCGACAGCCTCGTTGTAGCGCTGATGCCGCTCGGCGATGGCGTCCCACACCATGTAAAGCGGAATCAGCAGCACCAGGGTCAGGCCGGCGACAAGCACTGCTTTCACCGTCAGCAGCGCCGAAGGTCTGAGGCCAAAGAAACGCGATGGCCTGGGTTGATCTGCGGCGATGTCCGACATGGTGCCTCCGGCTGGTGATGCGGAAGCATCCAAGCGCCCGATCGTGACCGGTCCTCGCTCGCGGCATGGCTAAATCGTGGCGGAGCCGGAAACCGCAGCGCTGTGGTGTTTATGCCACCGTCTAGAGGCGCGCGCCGTCGAGGTTGTAGCGGCCGTGGCGGTCCTCGATGTCGACGATCCAGATGTCGTAGTCGCGCTCGATGGCGCGCTTCACATAGCTTTCCGCTTCCTCGAAGGACACCGGCATCGGACCGGTGCCGCGCATCCAGCCGCGTTCGCCGTCGAGATTGGTGACTTGCGTCCACACCACGACCTTGCGCTCGGCATCCTCGACCCGCACCAGGATGGCGCCGGAATCGGGATCGCCCTTGCGCACCACCACCGCCGGCACGGTCAGCCGGTCGCACAGGCGGATCTGGGCTGCGACCCAGAGATCGGATTTCACGCGGGCGCTCATCAGGCCTTTGTCGCCTGTGCGGCCGCGGCGGACAAGCCCCGCTTGACGTTGAGGGGAGGGAGCCTTACCTCTCCGCCCTCGTTGTCGTTTTGCCGCTTCGCCGGAGCCGATTTTGTCCGTTATTGCCGTCAAATCCGCCGATCAGAACGCCGCCCGCCTGTCCGAGCAGGTGGAGCGCCGGCGTACTTTTGCCATCATTTCGCATCCCGACGCCGGCAAGACCACCCTGACCGAAAAACTGCTGCTGTTCGGTGGCGCCATCCATATGGCCGGCCAGGTCAAGGCGCGCGGCGAGAATAGGCGCGCGCGCTCGGACTGGATGAAGATCGAGCAAGCGCGCGGCATTTCCGTCACCACCTCGGTGATGACCTTCGAATACGACGGCCACATCTTCAACCTGCTCGACACGCCGGGCCACGAAGATTTCTCCGAAGACACCTATCGCACGCTGACCGCGGTCGATTCGGCAATCATGGTGATCGACGCCGCCAAGGGCATCGAGGCGCGCACCCGAAAACTGTTTGAGATCTGCCGCCTGCGCGATGTGCCGATCGTCACCTTCATCAACAAGATGGACCGCGAGGCGCGCGATCCGTTCGATTTGCTGGACGAGGTGGCGGCTACTTTGGCGCTGGATTGCACGCCGATGAGCTGGCCAGTTGGTTCCGGCGCCGATTTCAAGGGCTGCTACGATCTGATCAACGATCGCATGCTGATGTTTGCCGGCGGCCAAGGCGGCGCCATCGCCGAGACCATCGTTTGCGACGGTTTGGACGATCCCAAGCTCGCCGCAGCCCTGCCGGCGGCGCAACTGGAGAAGCTGAAGCAGGATGTCGAGCTGGTGCGCGGCGTCTGCCCGGCCTTCGATCTGGAGAGCTACCGCGAAGGCCATCTGACCCCGGTGTTCTTCGGCAGCGCACTACATAATTTCGGCGTGCGCGAAATCCTCGACGGGCTGGGCCGCTTTGCGCCTTCGCCACGGCCGCAGCCGTCCGAATCGCGCGCCATCGAGCCGACCGAATCCAAAGTCGCGGGCTTCGTGTTCAAGGTCCAGGCCAACATGGACCCCAACCATCGCGATCGGGTGGCCTTCCTGCGCCTGTGCTCGGGCCATTTCCGCCGCGGCATGAAGCTCAAGCAGGTGCGGTCGGGCAAGCAGATGACGATCTCGGCACCGATCCTGTTCTTCGCCCAGGACCGCGAAGTGGCGGACGAGGCGTGGCCCGGCGACATCGTCGGCATTCCCAACCATGGCACTCTGCGCGTCGGCGACACGTTGAGCGAAGGCGAGGACATCAAGATCACCGGCATCCCCAATTTCGCGCCGGAAATCCTGCGCCAGGTGCGGCTGGACGATCCCATGAAGTCCAAGCAGATGCGCAAGGCGCTGGAGGACATGGCGGAAGAGGGCGTGACGCAGGTATTTCGCCGCAACATCGGCGGTCAGTTCGTGGTCGGCGTCGTCGGCCAGTTGCAGCTCGACGTGCTGGCGACCCGCATCGACAGCGAATACAACGTCAAGGTGGCGTTCGAGACGGCGCCGTTCGACACCGCACGCTGGGTGTCGGGCGACGAAGCCAAGCTCAAGGCTTTCATGGACGGCAATCGCGGCGGCATGGCCGAGGATCGCGACGGCGCACCGGTGTTCCTGGCCCGCAACGCCTGGGAGCTGGGCCACGTGAAGCAGAAATATCCCGATATCGTCTTCGCCGAGACGCGCGAGCGGAACTAGTCTTATTCCGCAGCTTTGGCTTGAACCGGCGCTGCCGCGGCAATCGACGCCAACGACTCGTCCAGTCGGTTGCCTTCCGGATCGGCCAATGCAGCCACACGCGCATTGGCCAAAGCATCGATAGCGACCGAAGCCGGCATCGTGCCTGCCAGCGCCGGCACCACGATCGCCTGCATGATGCGGGTGAAGCTGCGCACGCCACGCGCATGTGTATCGCCATAGCCCTTGATCAGCCGCGCCAGATCGACGATTTCGCGGGCCAAGGCTCGATCGACGGCGGTGGCACGTTCGACTGCAGACAGCCAGGTCTCGATCAGCGCCTGTTCCTGGGCGTAGCGATGCGAACGCGGCCGCAGCCAGCGCAGCGATGACAGCAGCCGCAGGCGCAGGAAGCCGAATACCGAATTGCTGCGCACATGCATGCCGACATAGACCTTGCCCAGCCAGCCGCGCTTTTCGCTCAGGCGCAGGATCGGCCGCGCCAGTGCACCCGGCAGCAACGAGCACAGTTCCTCGATGCCCGGCTTGAAATAGTCGATCACCACCAGCGGCGCGTCCGGATCGGCGCGCACTTCGTGCCGCACGCGTTCGAAGCGGCCGGGCTCGATCTTGAACTGCGCCACGCGGATGACGTCCTCGAACGCCATGCGCAGCGCCAGTTGCCGCGCCGCCTCGCGCAGCAGCGAACCGTCGCCGCCGGCAGTGCGCTCGACGTCGCGGACGCGCTGCAGGCGATCGAGATAGAGCTGGGCATAGGCCGGATTCTGGTAATCGAGCAGGCGGGCGACACCCAGTTCGATGATCGGCCGCGCCGTGTCGTCGAAATCGGAAGCGGCGACCGGTCTTGCAATGCCGGCGATCGATGGCGGCGTCGAGAGCGCCTGAATGCCGGCCTCGAAGCCCGCCAGATTGGCGTCGACGGATTTGCCCTCGGCGCGAATGGCGTTGACGAACGCCTCGCGCGCGATGGGCAGCTTGGCGGTGCCGGCCAGTGCGCCCAGCAGCACGGCGTTGAGCGGCGCGCCAGTCGTTTGCGCCAGTGCCTGCATGTCGATAAGCACGTGTTCCGCTGCCCGCGCCTGCACCGTATCGAGCAACCTGGCTGGATCGTAACGCCCGTCGCCCATGGCGGTCTTCTCCGCCACGGCGAAGACGCGGTGGGTCGAGGCGATCAGCAAGGTGCGGTCGGGCGTGACGAAGCCGTTGAAAGCGGCGCGACCGGCTTCCAGCAATTCGCTGGCCAGCATGACATCGACGTCGCCTGGCGTCGGCAGCAGGGCGAAGATCGGCTGCTGTTCGCCCAACGTCGCGCGCTTTTCGGGAAAAATTTCGATGTAATAGGTCGTGGCGCCCGTACGCTGGGCAACGCCGGGGACGGATGTCGCCTGCACCGGAAAATCCTCCGCCTGCGCTGCCTGCACGATCCAGTCGGCCAGCACGCCACCGCCTTCGCCGCCCAGCGCTGCGATCAGGATCGTCAGCGGCCGTTGCGCGGTCATTCGGCCACGACAGGAAGAGGTGTGCGCGACTTGGGCTGCAACATGGCGATCACGCCGTTGCGTAGTGTCGCCAGCGCGCGATCGTACCAGCGCGGATTGAGCACGATCTCGGCGCGATAGAAGGACGGGCACAGCACGGCGGCATGGGCGACCTCGCCGCACAGGCCGCAGCCGACGCAATCGTTGTTCACATGCGCCACCGGATCGCTCTTAAGCGGATCGGGATTGGGCTGCAGGGTCAAAGACGGGCAGGCCGAGAGGCGGATGCAGGCGTGATCGCCGGTGCAGGTCTTGTCGTCGACGCCGAAGCGGGTGCGCACCACGCGCTCGCCGCGCTTGAGTTGGGCTGCGATCTGCGGCCGGATGCGTCGCTGGCGGGCGAGCTGGCATTCGCCGTCGCCGATCACGACCTTCAGGCCTTTCTCGCTCGTGGTCATGGCCTCGCGCAAGGTCTTCATCATCTTGGGCAACGCATAGGTGTCGATCTTGCGCAGCCATTTCACGCCCATGGCGCGCAAAGTGGTTTCGATATCGGAGGTGCTGTCGCCGTCCTTGCGATTGCCCTTCGAGTTGGGCAGGAACTGCGCGCCGGTGGCCGAAGTGTAGCCGTTTTGCAGGATCACCAGCACGCCGTCGCCGCGATTGAACAGCGCCGAAGACACGCCGCTGACCAGCCCGTTGTGCCAGAAGCCGCCATCGCCCATCACCGCGATCGGCCGCTTCTCCATCATCGCGCCAACCGCCGGCGCCGAAGCCAGGCTCATACCGTAACCCAAAATCGAATTGCCCAGGCTGAACGGCGGGAAGGTCGCGAAGGAATGGCAGCCGATATCGGTGGCGATATGAGTGGGTCCGGTTTCGCGCTGCACCAGCTTGATGGCGGTGAAGACGGGCCGCTCCGGACAGCCGGTGCAGAAATTGGGCGGCCGTTGCGGCAGCTCGCCCAGAGTTTGCTGCGCTCCAGTACGGCCTTCGCGGATTCTCGCCAGATGGCGGCCGGCACCGGCGACATCGAAGGACGGCGCATACGCCTCGATGAATTTCAGCAGGCCCTCGGTGATCACCTCGGCCGTGTACTCGCCGGCCATCGGCAGCACGTCCTTGCCGACGAGGCGGGTGGGAATATCGGCTTTGCGCAGGATGGTGCTGATCGATTGCTCGAGGAAGTCGGGCTGGCCTTCCTCGATCAGCAGCACGGCATCCTTGCCGGCGCAGAATTGCGTGATCTGCTCAGGCACCAGCGGATGGGTGACGTTCAGCACCATCAGCGGCACGCGCGATCTGCCGAAAGCGTCGGCCAGCCCACAGCGGTTCATAGCCCGCAACACGGCGTTGTAGAGCCCGCCCTGCAGGATGATGCCGACATTGTTCTGCTCGCCGTCGAAGAACTCGTTCAGCGCCTGCTCGACGATGAATTTGCGCGCCGCCGGCAGGCGCACCTCGAATTTCTGCTTCTCCTGCTTGAAGGTCGAAGGCGGGTGCGAGATGCGGTCGTAGTTTTGCGGCACCGGCCCGTCCAGCATGTGGCGGCGGGAGAATTTCGGCGCGACATTGTCCGTGGCGACGAACTCGCCCTGCACATGGCAGGCGCGGATGCGCAATTCCAACATCACCGGCGTGTTCGACGCCTCGGAAAGCTCGAACGCTTTCTCCGTCATGCGCACGATGCTCGGCAGGTTGGGGCGCGGATCGAGCAGCCAGACCGAGGATTTCACTGCAAAGGCATGGCTGCGTTCCTGGATGACGCTGGCGCCCTCGCCGTAATCCTCGCCGACCACGATCAGTGCGCCGCCGGTGACGCCGGCGGAGGCGAGGTTGGACAGCGCGTCGGAGGCGACGTTGGTGCCGACGATCGATTTCCAGGTGACGCAGCCGCGCAGCGGATAGTTGATCGAAGCGGCGAGCAGGGCGGCGGCAGAGGCTTCGTTGGCGCAGGTCTCGAGATGGATGCCCAGTTCGTCGAGCATGTCCTGCGAATCGACCAGCACGTCGACCAGATGCGAGACCGGCGCGCCTTGGTAGCCGCCGACATAGGACACGCCCGATTGCAGCAGCGCCTTGGTGACGGCGAGAATGCCCTCGCCGCGAAAAATCTCGCCGGCGCCCAGCCGCAGCGACTGCACTTCCTTCTTGAACGAGCGCTCGGTCGAAATGATTTCCTCCCGCTCCGCCGCGCTATTTTCCGGCGTTTTCTTTGGCCGGACGCTATCGGCGGCGTCCCGCACTGTCAAATTGTTTGGACCCGCAACAATCCCGATTGCCCGGCTCCAAACCTGCCCATAGACTGCCGTCAAACACGCGACCGCCACAAGGCAGGCCGCACCATCCTGGGAGGGATCGAATGCTGAAGCGTATCGCATTGGCGGGATTGACGGCGGCGGTTTTGGCGTCAGGTGCTGCACTGGCGCAGGACAAGCCGGTCGAACTGAAATTCGCCCATTGGCTGCCGGCGCAGCATCCGCTGCAGCCGCTGGGTTTCGAGGTCTGGGCCAAATCGGTCGAGGCCGCCTCCAAGGGCAGCATCAAGGTCACGCTCTATCCGGCGCAGCAGCTCGGCAAGGCGCCCGACCATTACGACATGGCGCGCGATGGCATTGCCGACGTGGCGTGGATCAATCCCGGCTACCAGCCCGGCCGCTTCCCGGTGATTGCCGCGGGCGAATTGCCATTCCTGATCAGCAACGCCAAGGCCGGTTCGGCGGCGCTCGACAAATGGTACCGCAAATATTCCGAGAAGGAGATGAAGGACGTGAAGGTGTGCCTGACGCACCTGCATGATCCGGGCGCGCTGCACTCCAAGAAGGCGATCACCAGTCCCGAGCAGATCAAGGGCATGAAGATACGCCCGGCGCACGCCACCATGGCCAAGTTCGTCACTCTTCTGGGCGGCACCAACGTGCAAGTCTCCGCGCCCGAAGCGCGCGAGGCGCTCGAGAAGGGCGTCGCCGACGCGCTGACCTTCCCGTGGAACTCGATCCTGATCTTCGGCATCGACAAGGCGGTGACGCACCATCTCGACATTCCGTTCTATGTCACGACTTTCGCCTGGGTGATGAACAAGGACACTTACGGCAAGATGTCGGCGGCGCAGAAGAAAGTGATCGACGAGCACTGCACCACCGAATGGGCCGAGAAGGTCGCCTCGGGCTGGGCCGACAACGAAGCCTCGGGCAAGGAAAAGCTCTCCACCATGGCCGGTCACACGCTGGTCAAGGTCACCGCCGCCGATGTTGCCGCCTGGCGCAAGGCGGCCGAGCCGCTGCGCACCAGCTGGGCCGACGAGGTCAAGAAAGCCGGGCTTGATCCGGCCGCGGTGATGAAGGAACTGGACGACGAGCTGAAGGCGCGCAAGTCGCAGTACTAGGCGCGTTTGGAAATTGCGATAGTCCCCGTCGCCCAGAGCAAATCACGTCGTGATTTGCTCTAACATCAATGAATAGAGCGGATTCACACGGTTAGGTGGTTGCCACCTAACCGTGATCCGCTCTAGGCGGCGGGGATTTCGTTTAGGGGGTAAGCACAAGCCGATGGATCGCCTCGTCTATGTGGTGGAGCGTATCGCCGCCTGCTTTCTCGGCCTGGTGGTGTTGCTGACGGTCAGCACCATCGTGCTGCGCGCCACCATCGGCTGGCAGATTCCCGACTGGTTCCAGTTCGCCTGCATCGCCCAGGCCATCGCGATTTTCTGGGGCTTGGCGCCGGCTACCTACAGCAACAACCACATCCTCTTCGACGTGCTGTGGGAGGCGCTGGGGCCGCGCGGC
Source organism: Alphaproteobacteria bacterium (assembly GCA_029266575.1). Classification (GTDB taxonomy): domain Bacteria; phylum Pseudomonadota; class Alphaproteobacteria; order Reyranellales; family JAQSWP01; genus JAQSWP01. The sequence goes on from JAQSWP010000073.1 coordinate 11,187, forward strand.
AGGCAGGCATTGGATGTCTTTGCCGCGCTGGTCTCGGTAGGGTTCCTTGCCGTGCTGGCCTATATGCTGGGCAGCAAGGTCGATACGGCTTTCACCATGCATGACGTCACCACCGATCTGCGGCTGGCAACCTGGCCGTTCTATCTGGTCGCCATGTTCGGCATCGTCATGGCGGCAGCGCTCGGACTGTTGCGGCTGGTTCGTCTGTTGACCGGTCAAGGCGCGCCCGCGCCGCGGCCGTTGCAACTGGACTGAGCAGGCAATGGATCGCGAAATCGTCGCCATTGGCGGGTTCGTCGCGCTGTTCGTGCTGATGACCTTGCGCGTGCCGATCGGCTTTGCCATGGCGGTGGTCGGCGTCGGCGGGTTCGCCGCCGTGGCCAATCTGAAGGCCGGCCTGCGCCTGCTCGAAACCTCGCCGCTGCGCACGGTGCTCGACTACGACCTCTCCGTCATCCCCATGTTCATCCTGATGGGCGCCTTCGCCACCGCCGCGGGCATGAGCCGCGAGCTGTTCCGCGCCGGCAATGCCTGGCTGGGCCATCTGCGCGGCGGGCTGGCGATGGCGGCGATCGCCGCCTGCGCCGGCTTTGCCGCCATCAACGGCTCCTCGGTGGCGACGGCGGCGGCCATGTCCAACGTGGCGCTGCCCGAGATGCGCCGCGCCGGCTACGCGCCTGGCACGGCGGCGGGCGTGATCGCAGCCGGCGGCACCTTGGGCATCATGATCCCGCCCTCGGTGATCTTCGTGCTCTACGGGCTGATGACGGAGCAGGATATCGGCAAGCTGTTCATGGCCGGCATCCTGCCCGGATTGCTGGCGGTGGCGCTCTACATGATCGTGGTGCAGCTGATCGGCATCTGGCGGCCCACGCATTTGCCGCGCGGCGAGAAGCATAGCTGGCGCGACCGTTTGCATTCCCTGCGCGATGTGTGGGCCACAGTGCTGCTGTTCGTCTTCGTCATCGGCGGCATGTATGGCGGACCGAATTTCGACGCGCTGTTCACCACCACCGAGGCGGCCGGCGCCGGGGCGGCAGGAGCGCTGTTGATTGGCGTGCTGCGCGGGCGGCTGAACCTGTCGCAGATCATGGAATGCCTGGTCGACGCGCTGCGCACGTCGGCGGCGATCTTCAGCATCGTGATCGGCGCTTTCCTGTTCGGCTACTTTCTCACCATCACCCAGACGGCGCAGCACGCCACCGCCTTCCTGTCCGGCCTGCCGATCGGTCCCTATGGCGTGCTGACCCTGATCCTGATCGGATACCTGATCCTGGGCGCGGTGATGGACGAACTGGCCATGATCCTGCTCACCGTGCCCATCGTCTATCCGGCCATGATGGCGCTGGGCTTCGATCCGATCTGGTTTGGCGTCATCATCGTCATGACAGTGACCTTGGGCATGATCTGCCCGCCGATCGGTATGAACGTCTTCGTCATCAACTCCATCGCCCGCGACATCAGCCTGACCGCGATCTATCGTGGCGTGGCGCCCTTCATCGTCGCCGACATATTGCGCCTGGCCATCCTGTGCGCCTTTCCGTGGATTTCGCTTGTCCTGCCCAAGACGATGCAATAATCAGCCTCATTCACCTGCAGGGAGAAAAGACATGACCATCCAGCGTTTCGAAACCGGCGCGCGCATGAGCCAGGCAGTAGTGCATGGCAACACCGTCTACCTGGCCGGGGTCGTCGCCGACGACCTGAAGGCCGATACGGCCGGCCAGACCCAGCAGATCCTGGCGAAGATCGACCGC
>JAQSWP010000074.1 GCA_029266575.1 Alphaproteobacteria bacterium
AGGGCGAAGGCGTCGGCTTCGAGCAGTTCAAGGACATCGTGGGCTTTGCCGACTGGGGCAAGGTCGAGGACAGCTTCAAGCGTTGAGCTGAACGGCGCAACCCCTCCCCTCATCCTGAGGAGCGAGCGTTAGCGAGCGTCTCGAAGGATCGGCTGCACAATCGATTCCCGAACCCGATCCTTCGAGACGCCGCCCTGCGGGCCGCGCCTCAGGATGAGGGGTTGTGCAGCGGGCAGGCGCAATAAAAAAAGGCCCGCCGAAGCGGGCCTTTGGCCTGAAGCGCTACCGCCTCAGCATTCCTTCTGCTTCAGCAGCGACGTCATGGCCCGGCGCTGCGCCGCCATGGCCTTGTCGCGCGGCAGGTCCATCTGCCGGCGCAGCACTTCCATGAACTCGAACTCGCACACCACCACCATGGCGTCGAGCGATTCCTGTTTGGCGCCGGCTTCGAGATACGCCAGTTCGCCGGCGAACACCCGGTCGATCACCGAGCGCAGCATGTGGCGGAACTGGTTGCGGCCCTCGACGAACATCGGCAGCTGATCTTCGATCAGGCTGGCGGCGCGGCGGATCGCCGCGATGTGGTCATAGATGTCCCAGCGCATGTCGAGCAGCGCGTTGAGCCGCTCGTCCAAAGTTCCGCTGTCCGGAATCGGCCGCACCAGCGACCACACCCGGTGCATGGTCGAATCGGCCGCCGCCTGGAACAGCGCGCCCAGATCGTTGAAATGCTGGAAAACCGAGCGTACCGACACTTCCGCCCGGTCGGCGATTGCCGCGGCGGTGGGACGCAGTTGACCCTCTTCGATCAGCGCAATCATCGAGGAAACGATGCGCCGGCGGGTGTTGTCTGCGCGTGCCGTACGGCCGTCTACAGCCTTGACCGCTCTATCCATAACTGCTGCCTTCCTGAACCCTGTTCACGGCCCAAATCGTGACGTATGCGCCAACTTAGTGAGAGTGTATTGGCACTAGCAATGCAGAAGTCATGTTCTGCATGATGTCTATCCGTTTGGAGTAAGCAAGTGATCAACGCGGTTTTGTGGGATTTCGGCGGCGTAATTCTCTCCAGCCCGTTCGAGGCTTTTAACCGTTATGAGGCCGAAATCGGCCTGCCCGCGAATTTTATTCGCGGAATGAATGCTCGCAGTCCGGACACCAACGCCTGGGCGCGCATGGAGCGGTCCGAGGTCGACCTCGACGGTTTCGCCACCTTGTTCGAAGCCGAGGCGCTGGAACAGGGGCACAAGCTTTCCGGCCATCATGTGCTGAAGATCATCAGCGGCGAGGTGCGGCCGGAGATGGTCGAGGCGCTGCGGCGGGTCAAGAAGCACCACCGCATCGCCTGCATCACCAACAACATGCCGACCGGCGACGGTCCGGGCATGGCGCGCGATCCCGAACGGGTCAAGGAGATCGAAAAGATCATGGGCCTGTTCGAGCATGTCATCGAATCGAGCAAGCTCGGCATCCGCAAGCCCGATCCGCGCATCTACCTGCACGCCTGCCAGCTTCTGGGGGTGGAGCCGGCGGACTGCGTCTATCTCGACGATCTGGGCGTCAACCTGAAGCCGGCCAAGGCGCTCGGCATGCGGACCATCAAAGTCGAGAACAGCGTTCAGGCCTTGGGCGAGCTGGAAAATATCCTTGGCATTCCCTTGCGCTAGCGTCCGGTTGTACGCCGCAGCCGGGCACGCTATGAACGGACGTTTACCAAAAGGTTAGCGGATCGAGGCAAGCATGTCATGGCAGCCGGAAATCGACGAACTGCGCAAGCGCGAGGCGCTGGCCAAGAAAATGGGCGGGCCGGAAAAGGTCAAGCGCCAGCATGACGGCGGCAAGCTCACGGTGCGCGAGCGCATTGGGAAGCTGCTCGATCCCGGCTCGTTCCGCGAAGTCGGCGCCATTGCCGGCAAGGCCGAATACAACGAAGACGGCAGCCTGAAGGATTTCTCTCCGTCGAATTTCGTCTGCGGCCGCGGACGCATCAACGATCGGCCGGTGGTGGTGGGCGGCGACGATTTCACCGTGCGCGGCGGGGCGGCTGATGCCTCGATCTGGGAAAAGCAGGTCATCTCCGAACAGATGGCGGGCGATGTGCGCATTCCCATCGTGCGGCTGGTCGACGGCACTGGTGGCGGCGGCTCGGTGAAGACTTACGAGATGACCGGACGAACCTATGTGCCGCGCAATCCCGCCTGGGAGCATGTCGTGCGCAACCTGTCGCTGGTGCCGACCGTGGCGCTGGGTCTGGGCTCGGTGGCCGGGTTGGGCGCGGCGCGGCTGGTGACCTCGCACTATTCGCTGATGGTGAAGAACGTGTCGCAGATGTTCGCCGCCGGGCCGCCGGTGGTGGCGCGGCTGGGCACCCCTGTGACCAAGGAAGAGCTGGGCGGCACGCAGATCCATGCCCGCAACGGCTCGGTCGACGACGAGGTCGAGAGCGAGGAAGAGGCTTTCGCGCGCACCCGCCAGTTCCTTTCCTACATGCCGAACTCGGTCTACGACCTGCCGCCGCGCGGTCCCGTCACCGACGATCCCAACAGGCGCGAGGAGAAGCTGCTGTCGCTGGTGCCGCGCGAGCGGCGCAAGGTCTACAAGATGCGCGACATCATCGGGCTGACCATGGACCAGGGCAGCTTCTTCGAAATCGGCAAGCTCTATGGCCGCTCCATCGTCACCGGCCTGGCGCGGCTGGACGGCTGGCCGGTCGCCGTCATGGGTGGGGATCCCTTCTTCTATGGCGCCGCCTGGTCGGCCGAGACGGCGCACAAGGTGACGCGTTTCGTCGACATGGCGGAGACGTTCCATCTGCCGGTGGTGCATTTCGTCGATTGTCCGGGCTTCGTCATTGGCGTCGAAGCCGAAACCGCCGCCACCATCCGCCACGGCGCGCGCGCCATGGCCGCGGTCTATCAGGCGACCGCGCCCTGGTGCTCGATCATCGTGCGCAAGGTGTTCGGCGTTGCTGGTGCTGCGCACCAGAACTGGAACAAATTCAATTTCCGCTACGCCTGGCCGTCGGGCGACTGGGGTTCGCTGCCGCTGGAAGGCGGCATCGAAGCCGCCTACAAATCCGACCTTGCCGCATCGGACAATCCCGAAAAGCTGCTGGAAGACATCACCGAGCGCATGAACAAGGTGCGCTCGCCCTTTCGCACCGCCGAGACGTTTGGCGTCGAGGAGATCATCGACCCGCGCGACACGCGTCCACTGCTGTGCGAGTTCGCCAACTTGGCCGCCCCGCTGCGCACGCCGGGGCCGAGGGCAACGGGCTTCAGGCCGTAGTTCTTTCACCTCTCCCCGACAAATCGAGGAAAGGTGTGAATGCGCTAAGCCTTCAACTTGTACCCGGCCCTGATCAGCCGATAGACCAGCGTCAGCATCGCAAGATTGATCGCCGTCATCACCGCGATGCCGACCAGCGGCGCGGCGTCGGCGTGGCCGGTGAAGGCGAAGCGGAAGCCGTCGATCATGTAGAAGAACGGGTTGAACAGCGCCGCTTGCTGGAAGAACTCGGGCAGGTTGGCGATCGAATAGAAGGTGCCTGAGAGGAAGGCCAGCGGCGAGACGATGAAATTGGTGATCGAGCCGATATGGTCGAACTTGTCCGACAGTATTCCGGCCAGCACGCCGAACAGCGCCAGCATCATCGAGCCGAAAATGGCGTGGAAGGCCAGCACCAGCGGATCGTAAATGCTTATCGGCACGAACAGCGCCATGCCCAAAGCCACCGCCAGCCCGCACACCACCCCGCGCGCTATGCCGCCGAAGACATAGCCGATGGTCAGCTCCAGCGCGCCCAGAGGCGGCATCAGCACGTCGACGATATTGCCCTGCAGCTTCGAGACCAGGATCGAAAACGAGGTGTTGGCGAAGGCGTTCTGCACCACCGTCATGGCGATCAGGCCTGGCACCAGGAATTCCACGAACGGCAGGCCGCCGACCTTTCTTTCCTCGCCATGCAGCGCCAGCACGAATACGGCCAGGAACAACAGGCTGGAGATGGCCGGCCCGAGAATGGTCTGCATCCAGGAATCGAAGAAGCGGAGCGTCTCCTTCAGGCACAGGGTGTAAAGCCCGCGCCAGTTCACGCCGGCAAAGCGCCGCGGCAGATCCATTGTTTCCTCCCGGTCCAGGCCGGCGGAAATTAGCCGGGCCGCCCCGGCAAAGGAAGCGGCCGGATGACGCTCCCCCACAGCTCTGCCATGCTCGCCCCCATGGCGGAAAGCGAAGACGGCAAAAGGCGCGGCAAAAGGGTCAAGGCGGTGACGGCGAAATCGCTGGAAAACGCCGCGGTTCATTACCTGCAACGTTTCTCGGCCTCCAGCGCCAATTTGCGCCGCGTATTGCAGCGGCGCATCGAGCGCGCCCTTCGCGCCGATGCCAAGGTCGCACCCGACGCCGAAAACGCCATCGAGACGATCATTGCCAAGTTGAAACGGCTGAAGCTGCTCGATGACGCGGCGTACGCCGCCGGCAAGGCCACTTCCTTGCGCCGGCGCGGCAGCTCGCGGCGCATCATCGGCGGCAAGCTGAAGCTGGCCGGTATCGACGCCGGCAGCATCGACACCGCCATCGAAACCGCCGATGCGGAGCTGAAGCCGCTGATGGAAGCCGCCGACGAAGGGCCGGACGCCGAACTGCGCGCTGCCCTGCGGCTGGCCCAGCGCCGCCGGCTGGGTCCCTATCGCGCCGAGAAGGAACGCGCCGAGCGCCGCCAGCGCGATCTGGCGTCGCTGGCACGGGCTGGCTTCAGCTTCGACATCGCGCGCAAAGTAATCGATGCCGCCGATCCCGAGAGTCTGACGGGCGACTAGAGCGGATCATGATTAGAGGGAAGCGCAAGCGCTTCCCTCTAATCATGATCCGCTCTATTACTTTATATTTAGAGCAAATTCACAGGGATTGACGGAATCGCAAGCGATTCCGTCAATCCCTGATTTGCTTTAGCGCGCCGGTTCCTGACCGTCGTTCGCCGGCGGCGCTGCCATCTGCTTCAAAGCCTTCAGCGTTTCGCTGTCGAGGGTCAGAGTGCGATAGGGGAACGGCAGTTCGATGCCTTCCTTGTCGAAGCGCGCCTTGAGCCGGCGATTGAACTCGCGCATGACGTTCCACTGCTTGATGGGATAGGTCTTGATGCGGGCCTTCACGAGTATCGAAGAGTCCTGGAACTTGTCGACGCCGACGATTTCGATCGGCGCCAGAATGTCGGCAGCGTAATCGGGATCGGATTGCAGCTCCTCGCCCAGCGATTGCAGCACCGCGGCAACCTTGTCCATATCCTCCTTGTAGCCGACCGCGACATCGACCACGGCGAAGGAATAGTCCTTGGTCATGTTCTCGACGACGGTGACGCCGCCCAGCGGAATCGTTTGCACCGTCCCGTCGTAACCGCGCAGGCGGATGGAGCGGATGTTCATGGCCTCGACCACGCCGGAATGCTGGCCGATGCGCACCACATCGCCCACCGCCAGCGCGTCCTCCATGATCAGCGAGAAACCGGCGATCATGTCCTTGACCAGCGTCTGCGCCCCCAGGCCGATGGCAAGGCCGACCACGCCGGCGCCGGCCAGCAGCGGACCGATCTCGATGCCGATTTCCGACAGCAGCATCATGCCGACAATGATGCCCAGCACCAGGCCGAACAGGTAGCGCGCCACCGGCAACATGGTTTGCACCCGCGCCGCCGGCATGCGGCCCTTGGCCGTGACGCGCGTCAGGAGCCGCTCCAGTGCCAGCCCACCCAGCTCCCATAGCAGCAGCCCGCCGATCACCACCCCGCCAATGCGCAGCAGGGAGAGCACAATGCGCCGTCCCGGCTCGTCGATCAGGATCGACAACGAGGTCACGCCCCAGATGAACAGGATTGCCAGTATCGTCAGCAGCGCGATCGCGATGCGGGTGACGTTCATCACCAGCGGCAAATAACGGTTGGCGCGCGCCTCCAGATCGGGGAAGCGCGACTTGAACTCGTCGCCGACCGAGAACCAGCGACGGATCAATCGCTCGATGCCGCGCTCCAGCAGCCACGCCACGACCAGCGCCGCGGCGGAAAACAGCGTGGCGCGCAGCAGGAACTGGAGCCCGGCCTCGGGCCGCAGCAGCCACACGACATAGACCGCGACGACGTAGACGATCGCCACCACATGCCAGGTGTCGGCGATGCGAAAGCGCAACGACTCCAGGGCGCTCACGGATTCGCCCTCGCGATGCCGTTTCAGCCATGCCGCGACCTCGCGCCGGTTCTGCAGCACCACCATGACCAGCAGCGCGGCGATGATCAGACCCAGCAGGCTCAGCAACCCGGCATAGGCGCTGCGCGGCAGTCCCAAGAGCCGCGCCGCTTCCAGCGCGACATAGCCGATCACCGCCAGCCAGATGAAGCGGCGCAGCCAGACATAGAGATAGGCCGCAGTGCTGTCCGACAGGCGCGGCAGGCGCAAAGCCGGATCGTGCGGCTGCAGGATCAGCCGCACCAGCAGCACCATGGCCTGGCTGACGACGATGGCATTGACCAGGGCGATGGCGATCAGCCGCGCTCCCGGCGCGGGATCGAGAAACGGCAGGCTGCCATAGGCAGCGGCAGCGAAGGCTGCGACGGGCAGCGCGTCCAGCACCAGCGCCAGCAGCCCTGCGCCGATGCGCCAGCCCAGGCCACCCTGGCGGCGGGTCACCGCTCCACGCACGCGCCGCAGCACCAACGTGACGATGGTTTGCGCCGCCGCACCCAACGCCAGCACCGCCAGCACGCGCAGCAACCCCGCCAGAGCAGCGTCACGCGCCGCTGAATCGTCGAAAGTGCGCTGCAGCCAGCCGCCGACCCGCCGGACATTGAGCAGCGCGCCACCGATCTCCTGCACGGTGTGGGCCATGCGCTCGACGCTGCTGGAGAGGGTGGCGAGAACCGCCTGACCCAGGCCCGGCTCCTCGGCCGGCTTGCCGCGCTGGACGGCAATCAAGCCCTTGAGCTCTTCGACCAGCCGCTTGCGATCGGCTTCGCTTTCCAGTGTCTTGACCAGCCGCTCCAGCTCCTCTGCCGACACCGCAGTAGGAGACGATTGCGGAGCGGGAGCAGGGGTCTGCGCCTGCACCGCATCGACTGAAGCGAGAAAGAGCGCCCCCGCCAGCAAAACAAGCGGCAGGCGCGCCAGCCTGCACAAAGCTGCGATCAGGGTCGGCCGCAGCCGGTATTCCATGGACCAAGACTTTGACATCATTTAGAAAAGAGCAGCATTACCGTGGGGGCGTCAATGACCCTAACGATCTATCACAACCCGCGTTGCAGCAAGTCGCGCCAGACCCTGGCGTTGCTGCACGAAAAGGGCGTCGAGCCGCGCATTGTCGAATACCTGAAAACGCCGCCCGATCTTGCGACGCTGACCAAACTCGCTGCCGCCTTGGGCGGTGCGCGCGCCATGCTGCGCACGGGCGAGAGCGAATACACCGCGCTCAAGCTCGACGATAAGAAGAAATCGGAGCAGGTGCTGCTCAAGGCCATGCACGAGCATCCGATCCTGATCGAGCGCCCGATCGTCACCGACGGCAAGCGGGCCAAGATCGGCCGGCCGCCGGAAGCGGTTCTGGCGCTGCTGTGAGATGAAAGGCGAGCGCCTTTTCCGCTCCCTGCGCCTGTGGTCGGGCGTCACACTCTTTGTCTACGTCTTCAGCCATCTGCTGAACCACGCCTTCGGCCTGATCTCGCTGCAGGCAATGGAAACGGCGCTGGGATATTTCGCAGCCGTCTGGCGCAGCATCCCAGGCGCCATCGTGCTCTATGGCGCGCTCCTGCTGCATCTGTCGCTGGTGCTGTGGTCGCTCTATCGCCGCCGCACGTTGAAGCTGTCCCGCTCGGAAATCGTGCAGGTGTCGATGGGCACCTTGATCGTGCCGCTGGGCGTCAGCCACGTCATCGGCACCAGCGGCGCGCGCGCTTTCGCCGGCGTCGATCCCAGCTACGGTTATGTGCTGCTGTCGATCTGGAGCGGCGGCCTCAAGGAAATCCTGATTCAGTTCGCCTTCGTCATCGTGGTCTGGGTGCATGGCTGCCTCGGCCTGCATCTGCTGTGGCGCCTGCATCCGACCTACCATCGCTGGCGCGACCTGGCGTTTGCCGTGGCGCTGCTGCTGCCGGTGCTGGCGCTGATCGCCTTCTTCCAGCGCGGCCCCGAAATCATGATGCTGGCGGCGCAGGATGCCAACTGGGTGGCGGCGCTGCGGGCGAAAACCCATTTCCCCTCCAACGCGGTAGCGGCGCAATTCTTCGCCGCCATGAACTGGACCCTGTTCGGCTATGTGGTGGTGCTGGGAGGCGTGTTCGCCGCCCGCATCGGGCGCGACGTGATCGAGCGCCGTGGCGCGCTGGTGCGGCTCAGCTACCCCAATCGACGCGCGGCGCAAGGGCCGACCGGTCCCTCCATTCTCGAATTCAGTCGCTTGGCCGGCATTCCGCATGCTTCGGTCTGCGGCGGGCGCGGGCGCTGCTCGACCTGCCGCGTGCGCATCGGACGCGGCATCGATCTGCTGGAGGCCGCCTCCCCCGCCGAGCAGCGGGTGCTTGCCCGCATTGGCGCGCCTGACAATGTGCGGCTGGCCTGCCAGGTGCATCCGCAGCCGGGCGATTACGACATCACGCCGCTGCTCGCCGCTGGTGCCGTGGCGCAGGAGGCGCTGGCGCAGGCCGCGCACCATCACGGGCAGGAGCGCGAGATCGCCGTGCTGTTCGCCGATATTCGCGGCTTCACCTCGCTGGCGGAGCATCGTCTGCCCTACGACACGGTGTTCGTGCTCAACCGCTATTTCCGCGCCGTCGGCGAGGCCATCGAGGCGGCGGGCGGCCATGTCGACAAGTTCATCGGCGACGGGGTGATGGCGCTGTTCGGGCTCAAGGGCGATCCGGCCGCCGCCTGCCGCATGGCGCTCGATGCCGCCCGCCGCATGGCGATCGCCATCGACGCGCTGAACGAAAGCCTGTCGGGCGATCTGGAAGTGCCGCTGCGCATCGGCATTGGCCTGCATGCCGGCGTCGCCATCGTCGGCGAACTGGGCTACGGCGCCAGCCGCTCGCTGACCGCCATCGGCGACAGCGTCAACACCGCCAGCCGGCTGGAAACCATGACCAAGGATTTCGCCTGCGAGCTGGTGGTGTCGGACGATCTGGCGCAACTGGCCATGATCGATCTTTCCACCTGGCCGGCGCATGAAATCTCCGTGCGCGGCCGCACCACCGCCCTGACCGTGCGCGCCATCGAGGATGCCGCTTTGCTGCCGGCGCCCGTAAAAACCGGCAAAACCGCCGCAATCGCCGCGCAATAATATTCTTTGGGCGCTGGAATGGTCTCACTTGGCCGGTGTCTCGTAAGAAGGAACGGCGTAAACTCGGGCCCACAGCCCTAACTGGAGGAACTCCATGCGTGCTTCGCGTTTTCTGACCGCCTTTGCCGCGACGGCTCTGGTCTTCGGCCTGGGCGCTGCATCACCCGCCCTGGCCATGGGCAGCAACGATCCCGCCCCCGCCGCCAAGCCGCGCAGCAATGCCGATTTCGACAACGGCAAGGCCGCCGTTGCCAAGGAGGACTGGCCGGGCGCCATCGCCGCGTTGAAGAAGGCCGTCGCCACCGAGCCCAACAATCCCGAAGCGCATAATCTTCTGGGCTATGCGACGCGCAAGTCGGGCGATGCACGCGGCTCGCTGGCGCACTACCAGCAAGCCCTGGCGCTCGATCCCAAGCACATCGGCGCGCACGAATATATTGGCGAGGCCTACCTGATGCTGAACGATCTGCCCAAGGCGGAAGAGCATCTGGCCAAGCTCGGCGATCTCTGCACCTTCGGCTGCAAGGAAGAGCGGGCGCTGAAGGCTGCGATCGCGGCCCACAAGGCCAAGCCGAAGCAGAGCTGATTTTCCTCCGGAACAGGCCAAAGCGGTAATCGTTGACAGGGCGTCGCAGAAAAGCGGCGCCCCGTAGCATTTTTTCAGACCGATGCCTCTTCCTCTTTCACATCATCGTTGGGCCCGCGCATGATCCTGGCGGGCGACATTGGCGGCACCAACACGCGGCTGGCGCTCTATCCGCGCGATCTGACGCAAGCCACGCCGCTGCAGCGCGCCTCCTATAAGAACGACGATTTCGCCGACGTGCATCAAATCGTCGAGCGCTTCCTGGCGGGCAAGGACAGACCGGTGCTGGCCTGTTTCGGCGTCGCCGGGCTGGTCGATAACGGAAGCTGCCATCTCACCAACCGCGATTGGACGGTGTCCGAGCAAGCGTTGTATCGGCAACTGGGTGTGCCCGTCGTCCTGGCCAACGACGTCGCCGCCATGGCGATCGGCGTGGCGCATCTGCAGCCTGCCGGCTTCATCGACTTGCAAAGGGGCAGCCGCGCCTGGGGCCGCGGCAACGTCGCCGTGGTCGCCGCCGGCACCGGGCTGGGCAAGGGCGCGGCGGTGTGGGACGGCAGGCGCCATCATCCGCTGGCCAGCGAAGGCGGCCATGCCGATTTCGCCGCCACCTCGCCCATCGAACTGGAGCTGGCCAACTGGCTGCGCGGCCGCCATGGCGGACATGCCAGCATCGAGCGCGTCATCTCGGGGCCCGCCTTGCCCGAGATCGCCGAATTTCTCGTCGCCTCCGGCCGCTGCAAGAAGCTGCCGCAATTGCAAGGGGTGGCCGAAGCGGAGCAGCCAGCGGAACTGACCCGGCTGGCGCTGGCGGGCAAGTCGCCGCAGGCCGCCGCCGTGTTCGATATTTTCCTCGCGGTGCTGGCGCGCGAACTGGGCAATGCGGCGCTGGAATATCTGGCGCTGGGCGGGGTGGCGCTGGCCGGCGGCATTCCCCCGCGCCTTGTCCCCTTGCTGCAACAGCCGCATTTCCTGGCCAACGTCGTCGAGAAAGGCCGTTTCACCGAGCTGTTGAAATCGCTGCCGATCCGCATCGTGACGGATACCGACGCAGCGCTGCTGGGCGCCGCGCACATCGCTGCCGGCGCCTGAGGCTTTTCCGCGCAGCGGTTCGGCAAGCGGCGGCGGTTTGCTTCCCCTGACCCAGTTTGTATCCTGCAGCCCGGAATCTCCCGCAGGGACAACACGATGAATTTCGACTTCTCCGACGACCAGAAGATGCTGCAGGAGCAGGTGCGCCGCTTCCTGGCCGACAAGTGCCCGCCCAAGATCGTGCGGCGGGTGTTGCAGAGCGACGAAACCCATGCCGACGACGTCTGGCGCGGGCTGGTCGAAATGGGTTTGACGGGCGCCGCCATCCCCGAAGAATTCGGCGGGCTGGGGCTGGGGGCGCTGGAACTCTGCGTCGTGGCCGAGGAGTTGGGACGGGCCTGCGCGCCGGTGCCGTTCTCGTCCTCCGTCTATCTCGCCAGCGAGGCGATCAAGAAAGCCGGCAGTGCAGCGCAGAAGAAGAAGTATCTGCCGAAACTGGCCAGCGGCGAAGCGATCGGCACCATTGCCACCTCGGAAGGCCCGACGGCGGCCAGCCCGCGCACCATTCGCGCCAGACTGTCCAAGGGCGCGCTGAATGGCAGCAAGAACCCGGTGCCGGACGGCGAAGCGGCCACTCTTGCCATCGTGTTGGTCAATACCGGCGGCGAAGGCGAACGCGCTTTGTCGCTGGCGCTGGTCGATCTGACGGGCAAAGGCGTTAAGCGCAGCCGCGTGCACACCATCGATCCCACGCGCAAGCATGCGCAGATCGATTTCAACGATGCGCCGGCGGAATTGCTGGGCGGCGAATGCGAAGGCTGGAAGCTGTTGCAAGAAATCTACGATGGCGCGGCGGTGCTGTTCGCCTTCGAGCAAATCGGCGGCTCGGAAGCCGCTCTGGTCATGGCGCGCGACTATGCGCTGCAGCGCTACGCCTTCGGCCGCCAGATCGGCTCCTATCAGGCGATCAAGCACAAGCTGGCCGATATCTACGTTAAGAAGGAGCTGGCGCGATCCAACGCCTATTACGGCGCCATGATGCTGGCCGAAGGCGGCGCCGACCTGCCGCTGGCAGCAGCAGCCTCGCGCATCGCAGCCACCGACGCCTACGATTTCGCCGCCGCCGAATGCATCCAGACCCATGGCGGCATCGGCTTCACCTGGGAAGCCGACACGCAGTTCCATTATCGCCGCTCACGCGTGCTGGCGCTTAACATCGGCGGGCCGACGGCGTGGAAAGAGAAGTTGGTGCGGCGCCTTGAACAGCAGAACGCGGCCTGAGGGAGGACAACATGGATTTCAACGACACGCCCGAAGAAGCCAAGTTCCGCAAGGACGTCCGCGCCTGGCTCGACGCCAACGCCATGCGCAAGGATCTCGACCGCAAGGCCAGCCGCGCCCGCATGGAGGAAGTCGATGCCCTGCCGCGCGCCCGCGACTGGCAGGCCAAGAAGGCATCCGCCGGCTACGCGCGCATCACCTGGCCCAGGGAATATGGCGGCATGGGCGGCACGCCGATCCAGCAGGTGATCTACAACCAGGAGGAAGACGACTACCTGGTGCCGCTGGGCTTTTTCGATATCGGGCTCGGCATGTGCATTCCGACATTGATGGCCTACGGCAAGCCGGAAGCACTCAAGCGCTATGTCGAGCCCGCGCTGCACGGCAAGGAAATCTGGTGCCAGCTTTTCTCCGAGCCGGCGGCCGGTTCGGACGTTGCCGGCATTCGCACCAAGGCCGAGCGCGACGGCGAGGACTGGATCATCAACGGCCAGAAGGTGTGGACCTCAGGCGCGCATTATTCCGATTACGGCATCGTCATAACCCGCACCGATCCGACAGTGCCGAAGCATCAGGGCCTGACCATGTTCTATCTCGACATGAAAAGCCCCGGCGTCGAGGTGCGGCCGATCAAGCAGATTTCCGGCACCGCCAATTTCAACGAAGTGTTCTTCACCAATGTGCGCATTTCCGACAGCCAGCGCCTGGGCAAGGT
>JAQSWP010000265.1 GCA_029266575.1 Alphaproteobacteria bacterium
GCCGGCCGCAAGCACGGCCTGACCACGGCGCAGGAGATCTTCGCCGACCGCACCTATGGCGACGACGGCAACCTGACGCCGCGCTCGCAGCCGCACGCCATGATCCATGACGCGCAGCAGGCGGTGGCGCATGTGCGGCGCATGGTGCAGGAGCAGGCGATCTTTTCGCTCTCGGGCAAGAAGATCCCGACCGACATCGATTCGGTGTGCGTGCATGGCGACGAGGACAGCGCCGTCGCGGTGGCGCGCGCCGTGCGCGAGGGGCTGGAGCAGGCCCAGATTCGCGTTCTGCCGCTGCCCGAGGTGATGGCGCGGTAGAGACGTTCTCTCGAATTGTGCCCTTCTCCCGCTTGCGGGAGAAGGTGGGCGAAGCCCGGATGAGGGTGTCTCGTGCGACAACATCAGGCGGTCATTCGTAGCAGTCTCAGCACACCCTCATCCGCCCTTCGGGCACCTTCTCCCGCAAGCGGGAGAAGGGCAAAAAGAGGGAAACGCCCTCTTTTACAATCCCGCGTTATTCTGCACATTGTCGTCCGACGACGAGGGAGAAGCGGTCTTGCGGTTGTGGATCGATGCGGCGGTTGATTGGAAGCTGACGGTGTTCGGCATGTCGCCGGTCGAGCGGCATGTGCAGGCCGTGGCGCGGCTGAAAGGCGTCAGCGAGATTTGCATCGATGGCGGCGAGACAATGAAGCTGCCGGAGAAGCTCGCGCGCAAGGTGAAAATCGTCTTCCGCAACAGCGCCGGCAGCGCTTCGCAACGCCTCGACGCCTACCTGAAGAGCGGCACGGAACCGGTGCTGGCGGTGGCGGGCGACACGGTGGTCGATCAGCGTTTGTTCGAATTCGCGCTGGCGCGCGAGCCGGGTTTTGCCGCCGTCGACAAGAACCTCGCCATGCTGTCGCTCGCGCCGCAGGCCAGCCTGCCGGAAGCGGCAACGATCGAAGCATTGGCGACGGCGCTGGTGCAAAGCGGCGCCGTGCGCCTGCTGCCGCAAGCGGAATTCCCCACCTTCATCCGCCGCCTGCGCCGCGACATGCCGTATTACCTGTTGCCGGTGCGCAGCGAGAAGGATCGCGCCGCAGCGGAACACTTCATGTTCTGGGCCAACTACAAAGGCTCGACCGATCTGTTCACCCGCTACGTCTATCCTTTCTTCGTCTGGCATCTGGTGCGCCCGCTGGCCCGTTGGCGCGTGCATCCCAACGCCGTTTCGGCCTTCAATATCCTGCTGGGCATTGCCGCGGTGCCGGCCTTCGCCATGCGCGAATACGTCATCGGCTTCGTCTGCGCCTATCTGATGAGCGTGCTGGATTCGGTCGACGGCAAGCTGGCGCGGCTGACCTATACCGACACCCAGCTCGGCGTGCGGCTGGATCACGGTCTCGATCTGATCCACCCGCCGTTCTGGTATCTGGCCTGGGCCTGGGCGGTGGCGGCCGGCAATGCCGGCGATCCGGTGATGATTGCCGCGGTGATGATGGTGATCGTCTATATCCTCGATCGCCTGGCGGTGAAGGTCTACACCGCCACCTTCCAGCGCGCACTTTATGCTCACGCCAAGATCGACACGTTCATCCGCAGTTTCATCGCCCGGCGCAATATCAACCTGCCGATCTTCCTGGTGGGCGTGATCCTGGGCTACGAGCGCGAGGCGTTCCTGCTGATCGTCGCCTGGCAGGTCGCCACTTTGGTCTGGCACACCTGCCGCATCGGCTGGATCCTGATGTTCGACTCGGAGCCGGCGGCGAAGGCGGCCTAGAGGAAACCTGCAAGCTCGCTGGTTTCGAAAAAGAACAGCCAGGTGACGAATCCGCCCACGGCAATGAAGGCCAGCGCCAACGGCACCAGTTTGCGATGATGCGGCCGGCCGGCAAGGGCCAGGCCGGCGAGGCCCGAGATCAGCAGCACCGGTCCGAAGCACAGGCCGAACAAGCGCGCGAAGGCCAGATCGACGGCGGACGCCGCCTCGGTCTTGGCGTCCAGCACGATCAACGATATCAGCAGCGCCAGCAGCCCCGCCCAGATGGCGAGGGTGAGAATGCGCCGGACTTTCTTCGGAACGGGATAGGCAACGCGGGCCAAGGCAAGCCTTCTTGTGGCGGAAGCCTGTCTTAGCCGGTGGCGAGCGACCGGGTCAAGAAACCGCATTTCGCCCGGCAAGTTCTCAGGTCGACGCCGGTTTGCATCATGACGCGCGGCTTCTATTGTGCCGCCATGTCATCTGCCTCGCTCGCCGACAAGCTCGCCGCTTTCCTGCGCCCGCAGATCGGCTTGGCGCAGGTCGCCGACCTGGCGCCGATGGAAGACGGCCATGCCGGCCTCACTTTCGGTTTTCGGCTGGTCGAGGGCAGAAGCGAGATCGGCCGCTATGTCCTGCGCATGGCGCCGATCGGCGTGGCGCGCCGGGGCAACACCGATGTCTATCGCCAGGCGCCGCTGTTGCGCGCGCTGCATCGCGCTGGCCTCCCGGTGCCGGCCGTGCCCTTTGCCTGCGCCGAAGAAGAGCCGCTGGGCGCGCCCTTCATCGTCATGGAACGCCTGCCGGGGCGCGTCTTCCTGATCTGGGAAGCCGATGCCAGTTTCGCGCGCCAGCCCGCGACGTTGAATTTCGTCTGGACGCAAGCGGCGCAGGCGCTGGCGCAAATCCATCGCGTCGATTGGAAAACGACGTTGGCCGACTGGGAGGCGCCACAGCCGCTGGGCGAAGCGTTGCGACGCTGGGACAAGATCCTGCGCCATGCCCAGGACAGTGAATGGCTGGAGCTGGGCCTGCGCCTGCAGGCGCGCCTGCTGGAGACCGAGCCGTCGCCGTCGGTGATCGGTCTGGTGCATGGCGATTTCCAGCCGGGCAACGTGCTCTACAGCAAGCCTGACAACAAATTAACCGGCGTGGTCGATTGGGAATTGTCATCGATCGGTGCACAAGGCCTCGACGTCGGTTGGCTGATGATGATGGGCGATCCCGCGGCATGGTCGCCAGGCTGGCCGCCCATTGTGGCGCAATCGCCGCAGGCATTGCTCGACGCCTATCGCAAAGCGGGCGGACCGGCGGCCGAGCATGTCGAGTGGTTCCAGGCTTTCGCCGCCTATCGCATGGCGTCCATCGCCTGCCTGAACGTGAAACTGCATCGCACCGGCAAGCGCCCCGATCCGCTGTGGGATCGTTTCGCGCCTTCGGTCTCCGTCATGTTCCGCTGGGGCTACGAGCGGCTTGCCAGCCTGAAATGAAATTCAAGGGAGTAACGCCATGATCGATTTCTCGCTGCCCGCCGAACTGGTCGAACTGCGCGACCGCGTGCGCAGTTTCATCGAAGAGAAGATCGTGCCGCTGGAGAACGATCCGCGCCAGACGCCGCACGGTCCGACAGAGGAGATGCGGCTGGAGATGGTGGCGCTGGCGCGCAAGGTCGGCCTGCTGTCGCCGCACGGGCCGAAGCAATATGGCGGGCTGGGGCTCGATCATCGCGGCATGGCGGTGGTGTTCGAGGCCGCCGGCTGGTCGACCCTGGGGCCGCTGGCGCTCAACATCCAGGCGCCGGACGAGGGCAACAC
>JAQSWP010000266.1 GCA_029266575.1 Alphaproteobacteria bacterium
GCGACAACGATCGGCTGCTGGCCACGCTGCGCCGGTTGCGCGACATCGGCAACACGGTGATCGTGGTCGAGCACGACGAAGATGCTATTCGCGCCGCCGATCATCTGATCGACATGGGGCCCGGCGCCGGCGCCCATGGCGGCAAGATCATCGCCCAAGGCACGCCCGAAGATGTCATGCGCAAGCCCGAAAGCCTGACCGGGCAATATCTCTCCGGCATGCGCCAGATCCCGATCCCTGCCATCCGGCGTACGCCGCAGAAGAACCGCGAGATCACCGTCAAGGGCGCACGCGCCAACAATCTGCAGAAGGTCACGGCCTCTATCCCGCTCGGCACCTTCACTTGCGTCACCGGCGTTTCGGGCAGCGGCAAGTCGACCTTGATCATCGAGACGCTCTACAAGGCGCTGGCCAAGCGTTTGAACGGCGCCCGCGAGCAGCCGGGCGAGCACGACACGATATTGGGGCTCGAACACCTCGACAAGTGCATCGACATCGACCAGTCGCCGATCGGCCGCACGCCGCGCTCCAACCCCGCCACCTACACCGGCGCTTTCACGCCGATCCGCGACTGGTTCGCGCAACTGCCGGAATCGACCGAGCGCGGCTACAAGCCCGGCCGCTTTTCGTTCAACGTCAAGGGCGGCCGCTGCGAAGCCTGTCAGGGCGACGGCATGATCAAGATCGAGATGCACTTCCTGCCCGACGTCTACGTGCAATGCGACGTCTGCAAGGGCCGCCGCTACAATCGCGAGACACTTGAAGTGCAGTTCCGCGGCAAGTCGATCGCCGACGTGCTCGATATGACGGTTGATGAAGGCGCCGAATTCTTCAAGGCGGTGCCCGCCGTGCGCGACAAGCTGGTGACCCTGCAGCAGGTGGGCCTGGGCTACATCCATGTCGGCCAGCAGGCGACGACCTTGTCCGGCGGCGAAGCGCAGCGTGTCAAGCTGGCCAAGGAGCTCTCCCGCCGCGCCACCGGCCGCACCCTCTACATCCTCGACGAGCCGACCACCGGCCTGCATTTCGACGACGTGCGGAAACTGCTCGAAGTGCTGCACCGGCTGGTCGAGACCGGCAACACCGTGCTGGTGATCGAGCACAATCTGGAAGTCATCAAGACCGCCGACTGGGTGGTCGATCTGGGACCGGGCGGCGGCTCGGGTGGCGGCAAGATCGTCGCCGCCGGCACGCCCGAGGATATCGCCGCCGTTTCGGAAAGCTTCACCGGCCAGTATCTGGCGCCCTATCTGCGCAAGCGCGGTGGCAGCATCGCTCCCGTCAAGGCGCGCAAACGGGCATAGGGCCGCGACCGCATCGCACTTGCCGTCGCTCGACGCCGCCGCCACTCTTGGCGCCATGTTCCGCTACCTCGCCCTTGCGTTCGGCCTTTTCCTTGCCCTTCCGGCCCATTCTCAGGAGCCGGTCGATCAGGCCTTGGTGCGCGCCGCCACCGACATGTTCACCATGAACGACAAGGCGCGCGCCGACGCCATCGAGAAACTCGCGGCCCGCAACAAACCCGATATCGCCGCGCCCCTGATCGAGCTGATGCCGTTCTTTCCCGGCAATGCCGACCGCATCGCGGAAATCCTGCGCCAAATCACCGGCGCCGACATCAAGACCGCCTGGTTCGAATGGATGCTGTGGCAGGAAGCCAATCCGCAAATCCGGCCCTTCGCCGGCTACGACACTGTCAAGGCGCGCTTCCTGGGCCAGATCAACCTCGACTTCCTGCGCTTCGTCTATCCCGGCGTGGCGAGCGAGATCAGACTCGAAGAAATTGCCTGGGGCGGCTTGGCGCCCGACGGCATCCCCGCGCTGGTCAATCCCAAGTTCACGCCGGCCAGCGAAGGCTCCTGGCTGCACGACAACGAGCTGGTGTTCGGCGTGTCGATCAACGGCGACAATCGCGCCTATCCGCAGCGCATCATGGACTGGCACGAAATGGCCAACGACGTGGTCGGCGGCGTACCGGTGGCGCTGGCCTATTGCACCCTCTGTGGCGCAGCCATCCTCTATGAGACCCTGCCGCAAGGCCGCGTGCTGCCCTTCGAATTCGGCTCCTCCGGTCTGCTCTACCGCTCCAACAAGCTGATGTACGACCGACAATCGGACTCGCTGTGGAGCCAGCTCACCGGCAAACCGGTGGTTGGCAAACTGGTGGGATCCGGTCTGGAACTGAAGCCGCGACCGGTGGTCGTCACCCGCTGGCAGTACTGGCGCACGCTGCATCCTGACACCCAGGTGCTGTCGCTCGATACCGGCCACCCTCAAATCGTTTGAAGGGGGCAAGGTGGTCAACGATAGCGTCGGCGATCTTCCCGTGGTGCTGATTGGCGACGCTAAAAGCGAAACCGTCCGTGCCTATGAAAGGGGCAACCGCACCTTTTCGGCCGGCGGCTCCGCTGGAGAAATTTTAAGCGGTGACGGTTCCTGGACCATCACCGAAGAGGCGTTGATCGGGCCCAAAAGCGAGCGATTGCAACGGCTAGCAGGCCACAACCTGTTCTGGTTTGCTTGGCAGAACCAGTTCCCAGGGAAATGACCGCTCCAATATTAATCGTATGATTGCCCACATTACCCCCGCCACCTCCTCGCCCTCCTCCGCCTCCAGGCGGCAGCGGTGGTGGTGGCGGCGGCGTAAGGCCGGGCCCAATGAGCCGTTAATCTGACTTCACCATCGGGAAACGGCCGCCCTCAAGGCGGCCGTCTTCTTTTTCAGGCCCTCGCGGCCACCGCCTCGATCTCCACCATCAGCGCCGGATCCACCAACGCCGTGACGATCAGCAGGGTCGAAGCCGGGACTTTCTCGCCGATGAACTTGTCGCGCGCGGTGCGATAGGCCGGCACGTAGCGCGGATCGGTCAGGTAGACATTGACGCGCACGATATCGTCCACGCCCATGCGGGCTTCCTTCAGGATCGCCACCAGGTTTTTCCACGCCAGCTCGCACTGCTTGTCGATCGTGGGGCCTGCCTTGCGGTTCTTGTCGATGCCGACCTGGCCCGAGATGTAGAGCAGCCGCGCATTGGCCGGCACTTCGACGCCATGCACGTAGCGGCCGGCGGGTGCCGCGATGGATGCCGGATTCCGCACGATATTGGCCATGATTTTCCCCCTGTTGATTGCTTGTAGCGAACAGACTATCTCTTGCCCGATCCCCAACCAAGAGCAGAGCAAAACGTGACGGCGCAGAGGGTGCATGTGATCGGCGGCGGCCTGGCCGGCTCGGAAGCGGCCTGGCAACTGGCGCGCGCTAGCGTGCCCGTGTCCCTGCACGAGATGCGCCCGCACCGCTCGACCGAGGCGCATGAGACCGACAATCTCGCCGAACTGGTCTGCTCCAATTCCTTCCGCTCCGACGATGCGCTGAACAACGCCGTCGGCCTGCTGCACGAGGAGATGCGCCGCGCCGGTTCGCTGATCCTGCGCGCGGCCGATGCCAGCAAGGTACCGGCCGGCGGCGCGCTGGCGGTCGACCGACACCAGTTCTCCGCCGCCGTGCAATCGGCTCTCGAAGCCGATCCGCTGGTCACCATCGAGCGCGGCGAGATCGCCGGCCTGCCGCCGGCAGACTGGGACAACGTCATCGTCGCCACCGGGCCGCTGACCTCGCCCGCTTTGTCCGATGCGATCCGCCAACTCACGGGCGAGGACAGCCTGGCCTTCTTCGACGCCATCGCGCCTATCGTGCACAAGGACTCGATCGATTTCTCCATCGCCTGGTTCCAGTCGCGCTACGACAAGAGCGGCCCGGCCGGCGACGGCGCCGATTACATCAACTGCCCGTTCGACAAGGAGCAGTACGAGACTTTTCTCGCCGCCGTCATTGAAGGCGACAAGACCGAGTTCAAGGAGTGGGAAAAGGACACACCTTATTTCGAAGGCTGCCTGCCGATCGAAGTGATGGCCGCGCGCGGGCCCGACACCTTGCGCTACGGGCCGATGAAGCCCGTCGGCCTCACCGATCCGCGCACCGGCAAGCGCGCCTATGCCGTCATGCAGCTGCGCCAGGACAATGCGCTGGGCACGCTCTACAACATGGTGGGCTTCCAGACCAAACTGAAACACGGCGAACAAACGCGCATCTTCAAGCTGATCCCCGGCCTCGAGAACGCGCAGTTCGCCAGGCTCGGCGGCCTGCATCGCAACACGTTCCTCAATTCCCCGCGCGTGCTCGACGATCGCTTGCGCCTGAAAGCCATGCCGCGCCTGCGCTTCGCCGGACAAGTGACCGGCGTCGAAGGCTATGTCGAGAGTGCGGCCATCGGCATGCTCGCCGGCCGCTTCGCCGCCGCCGAGCGTGCCGGCGCCGAACTGGTCGCCCCACCGCCCACCACGGCCTTGGGCGCGCTGTTGGCGCACATCACCGGCGGCGCCGATGCGACGACCTTCCAGCCGATGAACGTGAATTTCGGCTTGTTCCCGGATCTCCCCGTCGAAGGCAAACGCCCCCTGCGCGGCAAGGACCGTAAACAGGCGATGGCGCGGCGCGCGCTGTCGGACATCGATGCGTGGCTCAATCCGCCGCGGCAAGCGGCGGAGTAAAAATCTTCATCCTGAGCCCGTCGAAGGATGAGGTTCACAGGTGATCGTTGTGCAGCCCATGCTTCGACGGGCTCAGCATGAAAATGTTAGAGTTGCGCCGGCCGCGTTTACTCCGCCGGCGCAGGCGCGACCGCACCGCCCCGCATTTCCCGCACCGCCAGTCGCACCACCTGCCAGCCCGAATGCAGCGCCAGCACTGCCATCACGCCGGCCACGATCACGTCCGGCCAGCCAGTGCCGGTGCCGAACACGCCCGCCGCCGCGGCCAGCACCGCGACGTTGCCGATGGCATCGTTGCGCGTGCACAGCCACACCGAGCGGCGATTGCTGTCGCCTTCGCGATGGGCAAACAGCAAGGCAGCAACGCCGAGATTGGCTGCCAGCGCCAGCGCGCCGACCACGCTCATGGTCGTGGCCTCCGGCACGACGCCGCTCCAGGCGTGCCACGCCGCTTGACCGATCACCCACAAGCCGAACAGCAGCATCGACAGACCCTTCAGCCACGCCACGCGGGCGCGCGTCACGAGCGACAGCGACAGCACGAACAGGCTCAGCGCGTAGTTGATGGCGTCGCCCAGGAAATCCACCGAATCGGCCAGCAGCGCAGCCGACGAGGCGGTCTGCGCCGTCGCCAGCTCAATCACGAACATCGCCGCGTTGACGAGCAGCGCTATCCACAGCACGCGGCGGAACCTGCCGTCCGTGGGCGAGCCTTGATTGTCGCCGCGATTGTGTTGCGGGGGGCAGCAGGAAGCGGACATCAGACGTCCTCGTGGCTTTCCAGAATATGGGCGCTCATATCGTCGAGAATGCGCCGCACGTGATGATCGGCTGCGGCATAGAACACCTGCTTGCCCTCGCGCTCTGCACGCAGGATGCGGGCGGCGCGCAAGAGGCGCAGGTGATGACTGACCAGCGAGACCGACAGATCGAGCCGCTCGGCGATCGTCCCGACGCTGACGCGTTCGTGCAGGCACAGCATGGCGATCCGCAGCCGGGTCGGATCGCCCATCGTCCCGACGCTGACGCGTTCGTGCAGGCACAGCATGGCGATCCGCAGCCGGGTCGGATCGCCCAACAGCTTGAAAATCTCCGTCAGCTGAAGGATGAGGCTCTCACTGTTCATGCTTAATACTTAAACATGTGTTCAAATGTTGTCAAGTATCAGTTAAAACCGCCGGATGCTGGCTTTCCAAGCCAATCGAAGCTGTCGCGCCAGAGGCGGCAAATCGATTTTCGGGCTGAAAACATCGTATTTCTGCCGTGCCAGGCGGGCGATATAGCCATCGAGCAAAGTTGCCGGCAGCAGGGCGGGCAACGCGACCTTGGGAATCCCAACCCGCAGCCGTCGCGCCAGCCGCAAATGCCGGCGCGCTTCCGCAGCGATGCCAGCAACGACCACCGGCAACCCGGCCTGCTTGCGAGCTTCGAACATGGCCTCGATCGACACGCCGGCCGCCGCAAGGCGATCCTGCGGCAGG
>JAQSWP010000003.1 GCA_029266575.1 Alphaproteobacteria bacterium
GCAAGCGCATAAGGCACCGCCCGTATTGGGGGCGCGAGCAGAAAATCAAACCCCATGACGGCAGCGCGCTCCATGAGGGCTGTCGTTATCCAGTCGCGACCGCCCGCTCGCGTCGAATCACCCGGAATCGTTATTCCAAGCAGAGGCCGTTCGCCCTTAAGGAGCGATGAACCGCAATATGGCATTACAGTAGCCGATGAAGATTGATCTAATATTGATATAATATTGTTCTATTTCGGAGAAACAAGGGAAAAAGCGGCTGTTGCTGCAGTTTCTGTCGTGCGTTTACCACGACCATCCGCGCTCGTGCGGGCTGATCCAAATTCCGGCCTCGGCCAGCAGCGGCATAATCGACAACAGGCTACGGCGAACTTCTTTCGGGCTCCAGATCGGGAAGGAGAAGGCCAGACCGCGACAGCCATATTCGCGGTGCAGGCGCACGATATCGGCAACGACAGTGCGCGGCGAGCCGTGCAGGAGCTGACCGCCACCGCGGCTGCCGACCCGGATCAGCCGGTCGCGCTCGCTCTGAGCGCCCAGCATGCGGCGGAACGTGTCCATGCCGCCCATCAGCTCGGCGGCGAATTCGCGTGCTGCATCGAGATCGACTTTCTCGCGAATACTCGCGCCCAGCGCCTGCGCCTCGTCGTCGCTGTCGCGCACGATCAGGTTTGCATGCATCATGGCCCGGATCGCAGTTTCGGGACGGCCAATGTCGCGGGCAATGGCGTTGACCTTAGACATCTTGCCGGTGACTTCTGCCGCATTCGTGCCGGTAAGGAAAATCCAGTCGGCCTGCTTTGCGGCGAAGTCCAGTCCCGCCGCACTGGCACCGGCGTTGATCATCAGCGGATCGCGCTGCAGCGGCGGCAGCGAGGTAGCGCGGGCATCGACCTTGTAAAAGCGGCCGTCAAAGCCACCCGATTTGCCGGTCCACAGATACTTCAGCGCCTCGATGAAATCCTCCGCCATGGCATAGCGGTCGTCATGGCCGATATTAGCCATACCAAACATCGCCGCCTCGTTGGGGCTGAAGCCGGTGACGATGTTCATGCCCCAGCGACCGCCGCTCAACTGGTCGAGCATGGCGCCAAGATTGGCGACCTGTTCGGGGCGGTGATAAGTGGTGTGCACTGTGCTAACCAGGCCGATGCGGCGGGTGGCGCTGGCCAGAGCGGCGCTTAGCAGAGGCGCGTACCAGAAGGGATCCTGGAATCCCGCCGCCGTGCAGCGCTCGCCGAACGGCGCCCAGCGATCGGCTAAGAAGATGTAGTCCAGCCCCGCCTCCTCGCAGGCCGCGGCAAGACGACACTGCACTTGCGGATCGAACGGATTGGGATTTCCCGCCGACACTTCGGGCGAGATGACGTGAATGCCGGTTGAGGACGGATAGAAGATGCCCAGCCTGAGCAGCGAATCTTCGGAGCGACGCATGATCATGGCGGCCCCCTATCCGAGCGCCGCGCGCAGCGCCGGCACCAGTCGGTCGCGCAACAGGCTGCACTCGATGGCGCGCAAGGTCGGCAGGCCAATCGCGAGGCGATCGACACGCCGGTGCCGCAACGCCTCGACGATGGCGCCGGCGACGGTGTCGACATCGCCGATGGCGCAATCGGCGCGTGGCAGGGCGCGGTATTCGCCGGCAATCGCCTGGGCCTCGGCTTCGGTGCGGCCGAGCACGATGGCGCAGGTCAGCAGCGATTCGCGAGCGTCACCATCGCCCGGCGCGTCGCGCCAACCATAGACCACGCCATCGGCTTTCAGCCCACCGGCCGGTGCGGCACGCTCGGCGACGGCGTCCAGCCACAGTTTCGGCCGCGCACCGACGGGACGCGGACCGACCATGCGGCCGGTCGAGGACAGAAACTTCCCAGCGTGCTCGGCGCGGCCCTGCCAGTGCTGCAATACGATGTCGAGCAGCTCCTGCGAGCGGGCGGCGATGGTTTGCGGCGACTGGCCGGCGCTGGCCTCGGGCCAGAAGGCTGGATCGGAATCGAGGCAGAGCCCCCAGCGATGGCTGGACAGGGCCCACAGATTGGCTCCCAGCCGCGCGATATGGGCGGGCTCGAAGGCCCAGGCATTGAGGCGGGTGATGATCTCTGTTTCGGGTGCAGCGATGCAGAGCGCCGCCGCTCCCCAGGGCACGATGAGCTGCGAGGCGCGGCCCAGATCGGAAGCCGCTTCCGCCGGCCCGCCACCGATCAGTAGAAAGTCGCTGCCCATGCCCTCGCGCACCAGTCGGTAAACATCGGCCCCGACATTGTCGATGGCAGCGCCGGCGGTGCCGGCCGCCGGCGGCAGCTGCGTGCCGTATATGTGGAAGCCGATCTTCACGCGCCCGCTGCCACGCTTAGTCCGCGGCCCGCGCCGCACGTGCCTGATGGTCGGAGCGGGCGAAATTGGGATCGTAGTCGATGCCCAGGCAGCCCTTGCCAATGGCGGTCAGGATGCGGTCGATGCTCTCGTGGCGGACATAAGTCTGCAGATCGCGCTGAATGCGGCCCAGCGGAAACTGCTCCAGGAGCGCCGTGGCGCCGCAGACGCGCACCGCCATCGCCACCGCTTCCATCGAAAGCTGTTCGCCGGCGGCGCGGCAGATATTGGAGCGCAAGGCGGCTTCGTCGCGATTGCCCGCGGTCCAGGAGTGCGCCGTCGCCACCAGATGCGCGTCGAGCAGATCGATCGCCACCCGCGCCTGCGCGATGAGATTCTGCAGCACCGGATCGTCGGCCTTCTTGCGCTGGCGCAGGTAGCCGCAGGCGAATTCGTAGGCCGCCGTCGCGGCACCAAGGAAGCTGGCCGAGAAATGCGGGATGAATTTTGCCTGCCACAACCGGCCCAGATACTGCTCGGTCGAGAACAGTCGGTAGCGGTCGGCGACGAAGACGTCTTTTAGCCCAACCTTGTGGCTCACCGTCGCGCGCATGCCCAGCGAATGCCACCACGATTCGTCGATCGAAATGCCCGGCGAGGCGGCATCGGCCAGAAACCATTGCTGCTGTTCCAGCGCCGACAGCGTGACGTCTTCGAGGGCGGCAGTGATGACGACATGCGTGGCGCCGCCGGCGCTGGTCGCAAACGCCTTGACGCCATTCAGCAGCCAGCCGCCATCGACTTTTTTGGCCGTAGTCTGGCCCGACAGGCGCTGGTAGAGGTCCTGAGTATCCTGGCGGATCGGCTCGGAGCCCCAGATGACGAAGCGCATGTCGCCCGCCACGATCTTCGGATAGAGCTCTTTCTTCAACTCATCGCTGGCGAAATCGTTGACCAGGTCAATGGTGTTGATATGGCCCTCATAGCAGCGCCCCAGCGACAGATCGCCGGCCGCCACCGCGGAAGTAATGCGCCATTGCGTCAGCGGATCGCCGTTGCTGATGGAGACGCCATGCCCACCATGTGCCTTCGGCACCGAAGTGGCGAGCAGGCCGGCGGCTTTCAGATCTGCAAAATCCTCGTGCGGGAAGCTGTTGTCTTTGTCGTAGCCGGCGGCGCGCGCGGCGAACTTCGCCGTCAGCTTGCGGGCCGATGCAATCAATGCGTCGGGCTGTTCACTTTTCATGCCGGCTGTACTCCTTCCAACTTTGCCGCCCAATTACTGCTGCATCGAGAAATAGACGCGCCCGAAATTGGAGTTGCGGTAAAGCTCCGCCGGCTCGCCGGCGGCGATGATCCGTCCCTCCTCCAGCAAGAGCGCATGCGAGGCCAGTTCCTGGACGATGGAGAGGTTGTGTTCGACGATGATGATGATGGCGCCCGATTCGCGCAGCGAGATCACCGCATCGAGCACCACCTGCAGGCTGGTCTTGTCCATGCCGCTGGCCGGCTCGTCGAGGAGCAGGATCCTGCCCTCGCTGCACATGGCTCGCCCCAGCGCCACCAGTTTGCGCTCGGCATAGGACAAATCGCGCACCAGGCGGTTGGCCGATGCGGTCAGGCCGAGCCGTTGCATCACCGTGTCGATGGTTGCGCCCGACGCGGCCTTGACCTTGCCCAGCGACCAGGCGCGGATCACGCTCGGCGCCCGGCCGGCCGCGGCCAGCAGGTTCTCATAGACGGTCATGCTGTCGAACACCTTGAGATCCTGGAACATGCGCACGATGCCCAGGCGGGCGATGGCGTCCTGGCGCAGTCCCACGAGCTCGACGCCGTTCCATTTGACCGAGCCGAGATCGGGCAGCAGCGAGCCCGCCACGATATTGAGGATCGTGGTCTTGCCGGCGCCGTTGGGGCCGATGACGGCGGTACAGGTGCCGGGGCGGAATTCCATCGACAGCTCGTTGCAGGCGACGATGCTGCCGAATCGCTTCGAGATCCGATCCAGGCGCAAACTGTCGGCGTCGATCATCGGCGCTCCTTCGCCCCGGGCAAAGCTACTTGCTGGCAATTTTTCTCTCCGGGAACATGCCGCTCGGCCGCAGCATAATCACCAGGATCATGACCGCGCCGAACAGGATCTGCTGCAGCGCCGCCGCCGCACCTTCGCCAATGTTCATTTCGATCAGCAGCGCCGGCAGAACCGAGATGACGAAGCCGCCGGCCAGCGCGCCATAAGGATTGCCCATGCCGCCGATCACCACCATGGCCAGGAGCTGGACCGAGGTATGGATGGTGAAGCTCGAGGGATCGATGAAGCCGATGACGCCGGCGTAGACGCAGCCGGCGACAGCCGCCAGCGAGGCGCCGACGGCGAAGAACGATACCTGGATCAGCCGCACCGGCACGCCCAGCGACAAGGCGGCGGCCGGCTCCTCGCGTACCGCCCGCGCGCGCAGGCCGATGTTGCTGCGCAGGATGGCAATCGCGATCAGCAGCGATACCAGCGCCAGCCCGGCCGTAAGAATGAAGTTCTGCGTCCGTGAGGCGAACTCGTAGGGACCGATGATGGGGGCGGGAATGCCGGCCAGGCCCTGCACGCCATTGGTGATGCCGGCAGTGTTGATCAGCAAAGTGGTGAAGATCACCTGCAGAGCGAAGGTGCCCATGACCACGAAATTCTCGGGCAGCAAGGTGATGATGGCGCCGATCGTGATCGAGATCGCCAGCGCGATGAGAATAGCCAACCCAACGGCCGGCAGGAACATTTCGCCGCCGCCCAGCTTGGTGCCGAGATAGCCGTAGGTGTAGGCGCCGACCGAGAAGAACGCGGCATGGGCGATCGACAGCATGCCGACATAGCCGACCGAGATGTTGTAGGACACCGACAGCGAGGCGAAGATCAGCGCGAAGGTGAGAACGGTGATCCAATATTCCATTGCTAGCTCCCTGCCGGCTTGGCGGCGGCGCTGGTCGCGGCGAGCGTTGCGGCGGCGGCGCGCAGCTTGGCGCGACGCTGCATCCAGGGGATGAGAATGCGCGAGACGACGATGCCGCCCATCAGCACCGACTGCAGGATGGTGTCCTGCCAGCCGCCGCCGATCGAGGCGATGGACTGGGCGTAGATGAAGGCAGCGCCGACCGAGGCGATCCACCACGTCATGATGCCGGCCTTGGGCATGATCAGCGAGATCAGCGCGCCGTAGAGGACGATCGGGAAGCCGTCGCCGGGCAGGGTCGGATGGCTGAGGATGGCGAGGCTGCCGCCCAGCCCGGCCAACATTCCGGTGGCGAAGAAGATCTGGAAGCGCACCGAGATCTCGCTGACGCCGACGACGCTGGCGCCTTCGGCGTTCTGGCCCAACGCCACGGCGCTGGCGCCGGTGCGGGTGCGGCTGAGCCAGAAGGCGAATAGCCCGCAAGCCGCCAGCGACATGGCAGCCTTCAGCAGGTTCCAGGTCAGCACGCGCGATTGGCCGATCTGCGTCACGCCCAAATCCGGCGGCTGCACGTAAAGCGGCGAGGCGCCGAACCAGATCTGGATCACGTTCTGGATCACGATCAGGATGCCGAGCGAGGTGACGAACGGCGCCAAATGGTTGACCTTGCGCTGGCCATAGAGGCCGGTCACCGGCTGGTAGATGAAGCGGTCGATGATCGAGCCGACCAGGCCCGCCAGCACGGCGCCGATGACGATGCCCAGCGGGATCGGCAAGCCGTTACGCACCGACAGCAGATAGACGCTGTAGCCGCCGACGCTGAACAGCGCGCCGAGCGCCAGATGGAAGATGTTGGTGGTGCGCGCGATGAAGCCGAAGCCGACGGCGATCAACGCCCATTCAGCGCCGGTGTAGAAGGCCTGGATCAGAATCTCGAGAAAATGCGTCATGACCTCGACACCATGCTCCGGCTTGGGCTCAGAAGAGTGACCAAAGCTGCTCCTTGGGGAAGGCGTCCTTCTCGTAGACGCCGATCAGCGAACCGCCCTTCAGCACCGCGAAGCGATCGCAGGCATTCATCGCCAGCCCGACATTCTGTTCGACCAACACCGTGGTCATGCCCGAAGCCTTCAGCCCCTGCAGGAACTGCAACAGCGCCGAAACGGCCAGGCCAGACAGGCCGAGCGACGGCTCGTCGACCATCAGCACCGAGGGTCGCGACGCCAGGCCGCGCGAATTGGCGACGATCTGCTGCTGCCCGCCGCTCAAGCGACCGACGATTTCGTTCGGCCGCTTGGCCAAGAGTTCCTCGCTGCCCGAAAGCTGCTCCCAGGACTGAGCGGCCTCTTCGCGGGTGCGGGTGAAAGCGCCCAGCGTCACGTTCTCCTTGATGCTCATCTCGGAAAATAGCGCCCGGCCTTGTGGCACCAGCGCCAGGCCTTTCTTGACCCGCGACGGCACCGAGGCAGAAGTAATGTCGGCGCCTTGAAACATCACCTTGCCCTGTGACGCCGGCACCAGGCCGGCGATGCAACGCAGCAGCGTGGTCTTGCCGGCGCCGTTATGGCCCAGGATGCCAACGGTCTCGCCGCGGTAGAAACGCAGGTCGATGCCGCGCAGGACTTCCCAGCCGCGATAGCCGGCGGAAAGCTGGCGCACTTCGAGCACGGCTTCCCGCGTTTCCTGCTGACTCATGGCATCGGCTCTCCAGGTGGCGGCACTCCCCGCCCTCCCGCTCCGAATCAGGAGCGGGAGGGCGGGCGCGCATACGACCGAAGGTTTGTGGTCTTAAGGCCGTTAGTCGGCCAGGCTGATACGCTTGGTCTGCGTCGGCTTGCCGTCCTTGATCTCGACCAGCATCATCGGTTCGACGATGCGGCCGTCTTTCAGGAAGGTGACGGGGCCGGCGATGGTCGGCAGCGGGCCGCCCTTCTGAGCTTCGACGAAATTGACGCCGCTCCAGCCTTTGCCCGCGGCTTTCATCGCCTTGAGCGCCGCGGCGATAATCTGGCCGCCCTGGTAGCCCATGGCGACGTATTGCGACAGCTCCTTGCCGTGCTTGGCCTTGTAGCCTTCACGCAGAGCCTTGTAGTCGGCGTCGGCGTCATCGAAGGCGAAGCTGGTGTAGAAGGCGCCTTCGATCAGATTGCCGTTGTTGGTCGAGGCGACGCCGCCCATGTCGCTGATGCCGAAGATCTTTCCCTTGTAGCTGCGGGTGTGCAGCTCGCGCACAACCGGCACGATCTGGGTGGCGATGGCGATGGGGAACACGGCGTCCGGCTTGGCGGCAAGGGCTGCGGTCACCTGGGCAGCGACATCAGTGCTGCCGGCGGGGATCTGCTCGGAGGCCACCACTTTGCAGCCCAGGCGCGGACAGACGTCGTTCTCGATCGCCTTGGCCTGCACGACGAAGGCTTCGGAATTCTCGTACAGCAGCGCGATCGTCTTGACGCCCCGGCGCATCGCTTCCTTGACGATGATTTCGCCCTGGATCGAATAGGCCGGCAGCATCGATGTGAAGAGTGGGCCGAGCTTGGTGACTTCGCCCTGCGTCACGTTGAACATCGCGACCTGATCGCGATTGGCCTGCGGCGCTGCAGCGATGGCGACGCTGGTATAGGTCAGGTAGATGAGCTGCGCCTCATGGCGCGAGCGCAGCAGCTGATAGCCTTGGAAGCCGACGCGCGGATCGGCCTGCGAATCGACGTAGACCACGTTGATCTCGGGCAGGCCGGCGGCGGCACGGGTCTTGGCGTATTCGACCAGATAGCTGTCGAGGCCCTGGCGGATTTCCTCGCCAATGAACCCGGCATTACCGGTCAGCGGCAGCAGGCCGCCAACGGTGAGCTTGGCGGGAAGGCCTTGCGCCTGCGCGCCCGTCGCTGCCACGCCCAGAGCCAGCGCCAAGCCGCATGTCGCGGTCAGGCCTCGGCCGAATTTCGTCCATAGCGATTTGATCATTGTTCCCTCTCCATGCGCCCGTTTTGCGGTTGGGTCAGCGTTTTGAAAAAATTACCCTAAAAGCGTCCTAATTGCCTAGTCAATTTGCTATAATTTTACATCAATCTGTATCAAATTCGGCGGAATTGCCGCCTTTTCGGTGATAACAATTCTGTCACGCGCAACACCATATCCCCAAAACCCACGATCCGGCCGGAAAGCCGACCGGTCAGGCCTTCTTCCACTGGCTGTTGCTGCGGCCCAACAGGTGGCCGGCAATCATGTTCTTGTGAATCTGGGTTGTGCCGCCGTAGAGCCCGCCGCCGCGGGTCTCGCGCAGGCGATGCTCGATCGGGTATTCCATCATGTAGCCATAGCCGCCCAAGAGCTGCAGCGCGTCGTCGCAGATTTCCTTGGTCGCTTGCGCGACATAGACCTTGGAGATCGAAGTCTCCAGCGCGTCGGCTTCTTCGCCATGGGCATTGGCGGCGGCGCGCCAGGTCAAAAGCTGCGCCGCATCCAGCTTCACCTTCATGTCGGCGATCATCCATTGCAGGCCCTGGAAATCGGCCAGCTCGCGACCGAATTGCTGGCGCTCCTTGATGTAGTCGATGGCGTAGTTGAGGCAGAACTCGGCATTGCCGAGCTGGCGCGCCACGCTGCCCAGCCGCTCACCGTTGTAGTGCTTAATCAGCTTGCCGAAAGCGTTGCTCTGCACCACCACGTGATCGGCCGGCAAGCGGCAATCGTCCATGAAGAGCTCGTATTGCAGCTCGCCGGCCATGTTGCGCGTGCCGGCGCTGAGCGAGAAGCCAGGCGCGTCATGCGGCAGGATCACCGCACCGATGTCGCCCGGCGTGCCGGTGTTACCAAAGCGGCAATAGAGCAGCGTGCAGTCCGATTCGTCGGCGAAGCTGACGAAGATCTTGCTGCCGTTCAGCACCACCTTGTCGCCTTCGATGCGGGCGCGGGTCGTCATCGCCGTCGCGGCCGAGCCGGCGTGCGGTTCGCTGATGCCGATTGACATGGTGATCTCGCCGCGGCACAGCGCGGTGACGTAACGCTGGCGCAGCGCTTCCGGCGCCAGGGCGGCGACCGCGCCCATCGGACCGGTGTTGAAACGGTGCGACAGGCCGCCCAGGCGCATGTCGCAAACCTGGAACGCCTGCGTCACGCGCAGCACGGTCAGCAGCGGCAGCTCCATGCCGCCATAGGCGCGCGGCAGGGTCATACCGCAGAACCCATCCTCGCCCATCTGGCGCTTGAGCCGCATCGTCGCTTCGTGCGAGCCCTCCTCCAGAAGCGCGCGATAGCGGCGCTCATAGGCGAGTTTGGCGGCGTCGACGAAATCCCGTGCGGCTTCGGTCAGCTTGTCCATAGGGGTGTACTCCGACTGAAATTCGTGGTGCAGCGAGGCAGGCGCCAGTGCCTGCCAGCGTTGCAGAAAGCATCAGCCGCGCGCGGCTTGTTCGGTGAAGAAGGCCTTGAGCTCGACTTTGCGCACCTTGCCGCTGGCGGTCTTGGGCAAATGCTCGCGCACGAAGACGTGGCCCGGGATTTTGTAGGAGGCAATCCGACCAGAGCAGAACTTGCCGATCTCCGCCTTGTCGATCACGGCCCCCGGCTTGGCGACGATAAAGGCCGCGCCGACTTCGCCCTTGCCGGCATCGGGTACGCCCAGCACCGCGACCTCGGCGACGTCGGGATGGCGGCCGAGGAACGCCTCGACTTCCTGCGAGGCGACGTTGAAGCCGGAGCATTTGTACATGTCGGTGTAACGGCCGAGCCAGGTCAGCCGCTTCTTCTCGTCGAAGAAGCCGACATCACCGGTGTGCAACCAGCCATTCTTGTCGATCGCCTTGGCCGTCGCTTCGGGCAGGTTGAAATAGCCCAGCATGACCTGGCGGCCCTTGACGATGATGGCGCCTTCCTGCCCCGGCGCCGCGTCGGTGCCGTCCGGCAGGATCGTGCGCACCGCGACGCCGTCCCAGGCTACGCCTTCGCTGGTCATGCTGTTGGGATCGAGATCGACGGCGAACACCACCGGCCCACAGGTTTCGGTCATGCCGTAACCGGTCGCCGCGACCTTGATGTTGAATTTCGCCAGGAGCTCGCGATGGTGCGGCCGGCGCGGAAAGACGTTGGCCAGACGCAGGCTGGAAACCCGCTCCGGCGAAAATCCCGGCGCATTCACCATCTCGTCGAGAATGTAAATGATGCAGCCGATCACCGCGCAGCGGTGCTTTTCGATCAGGTCCAGCGCCTCGGCCGGATCGAAGCGCTCCTGCATCACGATCGAGCCGCCCACCATCAAGGTCGGCAGCATCGCATTGTGGCAGCCGGTGATAGCGAACATGGGATAGATCAGGAAAGTCGAGTCGCCGTCCAGGTAATCGTGCGCCATGCGCAGGGAATTGTTCAGGTTGGCGTGCGAGAGCATCACGCCCTTGGGCCGCGAGGTGGTGCCCGAGGTGTAGAGGATATAGGCCATCTCGTTGGGATCGGTGGCAGGCTGCGGCGTGCGCCGTTGCGTACCGCCGCGAGTGAGGAACGCATCCCAGCCGATGAACGGCGCGGCAAGCGGGCCTGTCGGCCGGGCGACAACGACATGCCGCAGGTCGGGCACGGAGGCCGGATCCTGGACGATCTCGCGGATCACCTCGACATAGGAGAATTCCTGCGACGCCGCCTGCGTCAGCAACACTCGGGCGCCGGAATCCTTAAGAGTGTGGCGCAAATCTTCGACGCGCAGTCGGGTGTTAAGCGGGGCCAGCACTGCACCGACGCGCGTGACGGCGAATTGAACCGCCACCCATTCCCAGATGTTCGACATCCAGACCGCCACGCGATCGCCCGGCGCCACGCCCAGCGCCAGCAGGCTTTGGGCCACCTGGTCGACCAGTGCGTTCATCTCGCGGTAGGTGAGGGAAACGCCGTCGGCGACGATGAAAATTCGGTCAGGCCACCGGTCCACGGCGCGCGAGAAAATCTGGTCCATGGTGGCTTCGAACAGGACCAGGTCCTGAAACCCGTTTCTTGCGCCCAGCACGACGTTTCCCCTTTGATTGCATCTTTGTGTCGGCGAATTACAGCACTTTTTCCCCAAATTGTATCAATTTTCGGCCGGCCGGCGGCAAATTGATACATTCCTGCCGACAACGGGCCTGCCCGGCGGCTATATGATGACGCCAGCGCTGACACTGTCGGCATTCATCAGGCTGCCCAGGCGGGTGACGCCGTCGATGAAGACGGCATCGCTGGGCGCACCCAGCAGTGAGAGCCGCACCGCCGACAGGCGCATGGTCATGCCAACAGCGAAGTTCGCCGCCGCCGCGACGGTGAAACCGTTCAGCGCTGCGGCTGACGCGAAATCAGCCGAGTGCCAGTTCGGTGGCAGGCGCAGCCAGACGAAGAAGGAGCGCGGATCAGAGGTGAAGTCGGCCTGCGGCAGGTGGGTGCGCAGCAATCCCAGACGGGCGGCAATGGCGGCGCGATAGGCGCGCGCCACATCGGCCATGGCGCCGCTTTCGATCAGATGGCTGACGATCTCCGGCCCCAGCGGACTGATCTGGAAATAGCGGTCGCGGACCTGCTGCTCAAAGCGCTCGCCCCAGCCCGGCGGCGTCACGACATAGCCGGCCGGCACGCTTACGCTTACCGACTTGCCGACGCTGATGATGGCGAAGGTCCGTTCCGGCGCCAGCGCGGTCAGCGGCGCGATCGAGGACGTCAGTTCGCACAGCGCCGCAAGATCGTCGATCAGCACCAGATCGTAGCGGCGGGCGATCTCGGCGATGATGCGGCGGCGGTCCAGCCGCATCACCGCCGCGGTCGGATTGTGCAGCTCGCTTTGCAGATAGACGATGCGGCCGTGGCCCTCAAGCGCCCCCCGCTCCAGCGCGTCGGGCAGGATACCCTCCTCGTCGCGCTCCAGCGGCTCCAGCCGCCAGCCGTAATTGAAGGCCAGCACTTTGAGACCGGGATAGGTCAGCGAGTCGGTCAGGATCGACTCGCCGCGCAAGATATTGCTGAGAATGGTGGCGGCGAGTCCCTGATTGGCATTGGCCACGACGGCGATGCGGCTGGCATCGGCTTCGATTCCCAGCCCCGCAATCCAGCGCGCGGCGGTCTGCAAATGGCGCGGCGGCGCGCGATAGGTGACGTATCTGCGCAGCGACAGCAGGCGGTCGCCGTCGGCCAGCTCGCGCAGCGCGTCACGAATGATGGCGGAAACTTCCGACGAGGGAACCGCCGGCAGCGCCAGATCGATCATCTGTCGCTCGGGCGGGCTGACCGCCAGCTCGGCGCGCAGCCGACTAACATCGGCCAAAGCTCCGCGCAGCGGGCTGATGGCCCCTTCGCCACCGAAAGGACTGTCGCTGACAAAGGTGCCGCGACCGGTCGCGCCGGTGATCAGCCCGCGCTCGGCAGCGATGGCATAGGCGCGTCCAGCAGTGCCGACCGTCAGGCCGAGCAGCGTGGCGAGCTGGCGCTGCGGCGGCAGCCGCGTTTGCGACGGCAATTCGCCGGTTCTGATCGCATCCTCGAGACAGGCGAGAATCGCCAGGTAGCGCGGCCCGCGCAACGTCTCGACCCGGCCGATCCATGCGGTGGCATCGCGACTGCCGTTACCGTTCATGCGCGATCACTCATGGCAAACAGCTCTTCCCTGGAAAGTTCTAAGTGAACTCATGGCCCACCTTTGCGGCACGCGAATCCCCATGCCCAGCATCACCTGGGCATAGGTCTTGCCCTGGGTATCCGGTCGCGGTCCAGTGACAGCGCCAGCCACTCGCACGGCAGCAGCTGATTGCGGGCGACGAACTGGGCACGCTTGGCGGCGGACAGGTCGCGAATGCGCTGTTCCAGCGTGCGGAACCCGGCAATCAGGTCTAGCATCGCGGCGCGATTGGCCGCGAATTCCGGACTGCCGGCGTCAATGCGCGAGTCAAATACCGGCATGCTGCGATCATCCTCCCCGCCGCAGGCATAGCCTGCTAGCGCGTCGAGATCGACGGATTTTCGATTCCCAGGACGAAACGCCCGATGGTGCCGCGCTGCCGGTCGAGATTGTCGTGCAGCGACAGGGTCCGGGCGTCGCGCCAGAAACGGTCGGCGCCGTAGCGCCGGCTGGTGGACTTGGCGCCGCAGATCTGGAACAGCTTGGTCCCGGCGGCGACCGACATCTCGGTGGCGAAGGTCTTAGCTTGGTAGATGGCGTTCATCGTGTCGAACGGCGATACTGTGCCGGCGTCGACGCCTTGCAGCATGGTCGCGGCGCGATACACCAGCGCGCGCGAAGCCTCGACCGAAGTCGCCATTTCGGCGACATGGATCTGCACGTTCAGTTCCTTGGCGGCGTTGTCGTAGCCGACCGTGGGCTGCAGCGTGTTCTTGACGTAGTCGACGGTGAAGTTCAGCGCCCCCTGGGCGAAGCCGGTCAATAGCGCGGCGAAGCCAAGCTGGTAAATGGCGCCCAGCACCTTGCTGTCGTAGAACGAGCCTTCCTTGCCCATCACCATGTCGTCGGGCACGAAGCAATTGTGGAGTTCCAGCATGCCGGAGGAGGTGGCACGCTGGCCCATGTTGTTCCAGCTATCGACCACTTTCAGCCCTGGCGCGTCGATCGGCAGCACCATGACCATCATCTGCTGCGAATCCTCGGAGCCCTTGGGCATGCAGTAGAAGATGGCGAAGCTGGCGCCCATCGAGCCGGTGGCGAAAGCCTTGCGGCCGTTGACGATCCAGCCGCCCTCGGTCTTTTCCGCCACGGTCTCCGAGAAGATGCGCTTGCCATCCTTGGTGAAGCGCTCTGTCGGCTCGGCGCCGACATAGCAGAAGGTGGCGCCCTTCTCCTTCACGGCATCGGCGAAGATCTTCATCTGCGCATCGCCGGCCATCAGTCCCAAGGTCACCAGCGAGGCGTTCTGCACGAAGAACACCTGCGCAGTGCTGCTGCAGGCTGAGCCCAGCCGGTCGTTGATCTCGAAGAAGGTGCGGAAATCGCCGCCCGGCCCGATGCCCAGCCCGCCGAATTTCTTCGGCAGGCAGATGCCCAGCAGCCCCGCTTCTCGCAGCGTCTTGATGTTCTCGTGCGGATAAGTGCCCCGGCTGTCGACCTCGATCGCCCGTTCCTTCAGCACCACCGTCACTTCGGTCAGCGCCTTGTCCAGATCCTTCATATTTTCGATGCGTGCCACGATCCTGCTTCTCCGCCCGGCGCCCTCGAACTCTGCCGGCATCGTCACAATGCGTCGGTTCGATTGCCCCAATTCTTACTTAAAATACATCAATTGCAACAGTCTTGAGTAGACAATACCGTCGCTTTGTACCAAATGCACTCATTACGGTGCTGCGGCATAGAATAGAGAGCGAGGAGGCCGGCGCCATGCTGCTTGAGACGGAACAGGAGATAGCCTTTCGCGAGACCTGCCGCCGCTTCGCCGAGCGGGAAATCCGCCCGCTGGTCGATGGCGCCGAACAATCGGGCAAATTTCCCAAGGTGCTCCTAGAGAAAGCCGCAGCGGCCGGGCTACTCGCCATAACGGCAGCGGAGGAACATGGCGGCGCCGGCGCCGGGCTGATCTACCAGTGCATTCTGGTCGAGGAAAGCGCCAGGGTCTGCGCCGGGCTTGGCACCGGCTTCATCAGCCTCGGCAACCGCCTGTTGCCGCGCGTCGGCACGGCAGCGCAGATCGAACGCTATTATTTGCCGTTGCTGCGCGGCGAGAAAACGGCCGCCTTTGCCATGACCGAGCCGGATGCCGGTTCCGACGTGCTGGCCATGCGCGGCACCGCCGAGCGCAGCAACGGCGGCTGGCGCATCCGCGCCAGCAAGATGTACATCACCGGCGCGCCATTCAGCGACTACATGCTGGTCGTGGTCTACACCGACAAAAAAGCCCGTCGCGGCGGGCTCAGCGTGTTCCTGGTCGACAGCGATCTGCCCGGCATCGAGATCCGCAAGCTCGACAAGCTGGGCCATCGCTCGATGGAAACCGGCGCCGTGTTCTTCGACTGCGAAGCGCCTGACCAAGCGCTGATCGGCGAACCCGGACGCGGCATGGACTATGTGATGTCGGTGCTCGAGGACGGACGCATCCTGCATGCCGCGCGGAGCCTCGGCGTGGCGCGCGCAGCGCTGGAAGATGCCGAAAGCTATGCGCGACTGCGCACCACCTTCGGCAAGAGCATCAACCAGTACCAGGCGATCCAGCACAAGCTGGCGCATATGCTGATCGAGGTCAGCAATGCGCAACTGCAGGTGCGCCAGGCGGCGCTGAAATTCGATGCCGGCCTGCCCTGCCAGCTCGACGCCTCGGTCGCCAAGGTGGTTGCCAGCGAAGCCGCCGTCAGCGTCACCGACCAGGCAATGCGCATCGTGGCCGGCGCCGGCTATCTCAACGAATTACCGATCCAGCGCTATTTCCGCGATGCCCGCCTCTATCCCATCACTGAGGGCACGACGGAAATCCAGCTGCGCAACATTGCCCGTATTGCCGGCTTCGCCTAAATCGGGGGCGCGGTCGCCATTAAACAATTGAATCACAGCGATTGCCCGACAGGAGTGGTTGAAAACCGGTCGGTCGGCTTGTATAAACAGAACAGACCGTATCCATCGTTTCCTGCCCTCACCGCACGGAAGTGCCCGCGTTTGCAGCGGCGGAAAAGGGTAAGCCCACCGGTGCCCCGCCGACATGCCGTCACCTTCCAACCAGCGTAGCCGCCCCCAGCGTACCCCCAACAAGGTCCGCCGCGCCGAAACCCGCGAGGCGGTGCTGGTGGCGGCAAGAAGCCTGTTCGTGCGGCAAGGATATCTCCGCACCAGCGTCGACGAGATCGCCCGTCAGGCCGGCATTTCCAAGGGCGGCATCTATTTCCATTTTCCCGACAAGGCCGACATCGTCCACGAGCTGCTGATGAATACGATCGAGCTCTACCGCGATCTGCTGGGCGAGCTACGCGATCGATCGAAGCCGCCGCTCGAGCGGCTGCGCTCGTACATGAACTGGACCTCCAATCTCGGCGCGCGCGAGCCGGAAGCCATGCTGCTGCCGATTCTGATCTCGCTGGAATTCCTGCATACCGGCCACGAAATCGAATCGCTGACGCGCAGCCATTACGATGCCATCCATCGCGGCCTGCAGCTGACCATCTTCGACGGTCGCAAGGCAGGCGTCTTCAACAAGCGCTCCGGCGCGCGCGAGCAGGCAGCGAACATCATCCTCATGGGCGACGGCGCGCTGCTGGAATGGCTGCGACGCAGCGACGTTCTCAGCGGCACCAAGCTTGCCCGCGCCTTGCAACAGTTCATTCTCGACGCCCTGCTCGTTCCCGACGCGCAGCAAGCGGCCGTCGCCCTGCCGGCGGTGCAGACAGCCGCGCCCCCGCCCGCCAAGCGGCGCTAAAGCAAATCCAGCACCGACATCGCGCTGCCCAGTTCCTGCGGCGCGCCGGCAAAGATCACCGAGCCGCTGCGCAAGGCGACGACCTGATCGCAGATCTTCAAGGCGGCTTCGACGTTCTGCTCGATCAGCAGTACGGTCACGCCGAGCTGCCGGCAGATCAGGCGAATTTGCGCCATGACCTCGTCGACCAACTTTGGCGCCAGGCCGATGGAGGGCTCGTCCAGGATCAGGAAACGCGGTTGGGTCATCATGCTCATGCCGATCGCCAACATGCGTTGCTGGCCGCCGCTGAGACTGGTGGCGGTACGGCCGCGAAATTCCTTCAGGATCGGGAACAGCTCGTAAACCATATCGCAGGCTTGGGCGAAGCCGTCGCCGCCGACACCACTCGTTCTGCCGCCGACGCGCAAATTCTCCAGCACGGTGAGGTCGGCGAACACCGCATGCTCCTGCAGCACCAGCGCCATGCCGCGCTTCAGCCGCTGCGCCGTCGACAGGCCTTTTACATCCTCGCCGTCGACGGCGATGCCGCCGGCATCGACCGTCACCAGCCCCATCAGCGCCTTGGCCAACGTCGATTTGCCGGCTCCGTTATGGCCGAGCAGAACCGCGACCGTGCCGCCCTTGATATCGAGCGAAACCTCGCGCAAAACCGGCAGCGAGCCATAGCCGGCGACCAAGCCGGATATCGCGACCGAGGCCGCTTTATTGGCGATCGGGCCGCTCATGGGTGACTGCCTTTGGCAGCGGTGACGCCCAGATAAAGCCGTGCCAGGTCTTCACGCGCCAGCACCTCTCCGGTCGTGCCGGAGGCCTGAACCGTGCCGTCGGCCATGAAGATCACGCGATCGGTCATGCGGCGGACTGCATTGAGATTGTGCTCGACCACGCACACGGTACGGCCGCGCTCAACCAGCGAGTGAATGCGGGCGATGAAACCGTCAATGCCGTTGGGATCGAGCCCGCCCAGCGGCTCATCGAGCAGCACCATGTCGACATCGGCCATCATCAGCCGACCGATCGCCAGCAGCTTCTGCTCAGCATAGCTCAGCGAGCCCGCCAGCCGGTTGGCGGCCTCGGTGAGGCCAAGCTCGTCGAGCAGCTGCCAGGCCTTGGGCACCGCCGCCTCGTCGGCCTTGCGGGTGACGAACGGCAGCCAGACCCGCGACAGCGCCTTCGCCGCCGTGGCGCCCAGCAGCAGATTTTCCAGCACCGAGAGATTGCGCAGCGTACGCACGCCCTGGAAGGAACGCGCAATGCCGCGGCGGAACACTTGCGGCGGCGAGAGGCCGGCGATGTTCTCGCCGCGATAGACGATGCGGCCGGCATCGGGCGCCACGAAGCCGCAGATCAGGTTGAAGACCGTTGACTTACCCGCCCCGTTGGGGCCGACGATGCCGGTGATGCAGCCGAACGGGATCTCCGCGGTGCAGTCGCGCACCGCCGCCACACCGCCAAACGACTTGGCAACGCCGATCAGGCTGATGCCGCTCGATGCGGCTTCCATGGCAGAAGCTGCCTGCGCCATGGTCAGCGCTCTGCGCCCGGTTGGGCCGGCGGATGAAAGCCGCGCAGCTGCTCGGGCACCATACCGCTTGGCCGGATGAAGAGCACGAAGATCAGCACCAGGCCGTAGATGAGCTGAGTGATGGCCGAAACCTTGACGCTCTCGATGCCCAGGAAATCGATCACATAGGGGAGCCAGACCACGACCAGCGCGCCCACTATGGCGCCCAACAGGGAATACTGGCCGCCCAACACCGAGATGGTGACTATCAGGATCGCGACCTCGAACGAGAACGAGACCGGGTTTATGTAGGAAGCATGGTGGGCAAAGACGGCGCCGGCAAATCCGGCCAGTCCCGCCGACGCCACGAAGGCGAACATCTTGGCGGCAAAGACGTCGGCGCCCAGCGCCTCGGCAGCGTATTCGTCCTCACGAATGGCCCGCAACAACCGGCCCAGGCTGGAGCGTTCGATGTAGCGCAGCAGGAAATAGATGGCGACCACCAGTGCCAGGACCACGACCATCGCCGCAATCGGGTGTTTGGCCGTCAGCCCACCGATACCCAGAGGTGCTATGCCGCCGATGCCGTTGTCACCGCCGGTGAACGGCAGGTTGAGCGCGGCAACGGAAAAGATGATCTGCACCGAGAAGGTCACCAGCATCAGGTATTGCCCGCGCTCGCGCAGGGCGGCGAGGCCGATGATGGCGGCGAAAGCAGCAGCCAGCAGCGAGCCGGCGACGATACCGACCGGCACGAAACCGGGCCCCAGCAAAGGCGTCAGCAACGCTGTGCCATAGGCGCCGATGCCGAAGAAGGCGGCATGGGCGACGGTGAACATGCCGGCAGTGCCGTGCACCAGCGTGAACGACATGGCAAGGATGCCGTAGATGCCGACGTAGGAGATGACGCTGACATAGAAGCTCATTGGCAGTGCCCCTGTGCGTTCATACGCTGCGCTGTACGGTTCGCTGCCGGCGCACGACGCTGACCAGCAGCATTGTGACGAACGGCACCGCGAGCTGCCATTGCGAGGGAATGACCAGCAGGCTCATCCCCGTCAGCAGCCCAAGGCCCAGCCCGGCCAGCATATGCGGCCCGACCCCGACCCCGACCTTGACCGAAGCGATGACCAAAGCGGCGAAGCCGAACAGCAGCGGATTGAACCCGGCCGTCGGCGTGATCGGATCGAACACCGCGGTCAGCAGTGCGGGAATGGCGACCAGAAATCCGGAGAGGCCGAAAATCGCCATGCGCACATGCTCGAGATTGACGCCGAAGACCTGCGCCAGATCGGGATTGGACGCCGCCGCGCGCAGCGCCAGGCCGACGCCGGTGAAGCGGAACAGCAGCTGCATGGCAATTGCGATGGCGATCAGGATAAGCGGGCTCAGCACGTCGATGATCGACAGGCTGATGGTGCCGATGTCGATCCTGGGTGGCGCCGAGGTAAGGACGAGCTGGCCGGCGCTGCCGAACGAGAGCGCGATAATGTTTTCGCACACATAAAGCACCGCCAGCCCGAGCAGCACCAGCACGGCCAGCGGCTTCTTGGTGCGCAGGAAATGGGCGTAGACGAAGCGATAAAATCCGACCTGGCAGATCGGCCCCAGCGTCAGCGCAGCGACGATGGCCAGCCATAGCGGCGCCTTGAGAACGACGTGCAGCAGCACCAGCGTGTAGCCTACCACCGCATAGACGCCGGCCAGCCCGAAATCGAGCATGCCGAGGATGCGCCAGGTGGTGCCCAGCGCCACGGCGGTGAAGCTGACCGAGACGCCCCAGATCAGCCCGAAAACCATCAGGTCGATCATGGCGCGCAGCGCTCCAAGGCCGCACCGTTCAATCGAAAAGCGTCGGACGTCGCAGCCACAATCCACCATCCTGAACGAAACAGGCGCCGGTCACGAAGCCGGCATAGTCGCTGACCAGATAGGAAGCGAGATCCGCCACCTCTTCGGGCTCGCCAAAGCGACCCACCGAAATATTCTCCCGCATGCGCCGCTCGATCGTCGGGTCAGCCCATAGTTTGTCGGCAGCCCCGGTGCCATTGATCGGTCCGGGCGCGATGGCATTGAGCCGGATGCCATGCCGGCCCCATTCGATCGACAGCGACTTGGTCAGGGCCAGTACGCCTGCCTTGGCGGCGGCGGAGTGCACCGTCATCGGATTGCCAGTCATGGCGTAGGTGGCGACGATGTTGAGGATGGCGCCCTTGCGGCCGGCATCGATCATGTGCTTGCCCACGGCCTGGGTGCAGTTCCAGGTGCCATTGAGCAC
Organism: Alphaproteobacteria bacterium; assembly: GCA_029266575.1. GTDB lineage: Bacteria > Pseudomonadota > Alphaproteobacteria > Reyranellales > JAQSWP01 > JAQSWP01. Next base: position 20,386 of record JAQSWP010000003.1, read on the forward strand.
GATGTCGATGACGGTGTTCCACGCATTGGGCGACATCGCGGCCGATTCGACGACGAAATTGCCGGCGGCGTTGTTGACCAGGATATCGATGCCACCGAAGCGTTCGGCGGTGAATTCGACCAGCGCCGCGACGCTGGCGCGATTGCGCACGTCGGCCACGAACGGCACCACCTCACGCCCCTCGCCCGACAGCGCCTCTGCCGTCCTTTGCAGCACCTCGAGCTTGCGGCTGGCGATGACCACACGGGCGCCGAGCGCCGCGAAGGTCTCCGCCATGCCCCGGCCCAGCCCGGTGCCGCCGCCGGTGACGATCGCCACCCGCCCTTCAAGCGCCCCGGCATGCAGCATCGGCGGCCTGGCGGCGGGCGTCGTGGCCGCAGCTTTGGCCTGCATCTGCGCTGCGGTGCTCATTGCTGGTTGGCCGGATCGAAATCGAGGCCCATGCGAGCGCGGCCGATGGATTGGGCTGTATTATCCAGGTTGGCGTGAGTGCTCTGGACATGGATGTTGCGGATCTGCCGGCTGAGCGGATGCTCCTCGAACAAGGCGCTGGAGCCGGCGACGCGGACCGCTTCGTTGATGATCCACTCCGCCGTCGCCATCGCATAAAGCTTGCCCATCAACGCGTAACGTTCGGCCGCGGGGATATCGCTGCCGCCCCAGAAGCGCGCCGCCTTGTAGAGCAGCCCGCGCGCGGCCTCGATCCGCATCACCATTTCGCCTACTGCGCGCTGAGCGTGCGGATTGCCGCCGGTGCCACGCTTGGGCAGGTAGTCGCAGATGAAATCGAGAATGCCCTGCGCTGCCCCCAAATGCGTGGCGCCGAAGGCCAGGTGCCAGCGCGAGCCATAATTGTCGCGGGCGTAGAATCCGCCATCCTGGATGATGTCGCGCTTCGGCACTTTCACCTGGTGGAGATTGACCCGCGGGCTGACCGCTGCCCGCATGCCCACTGGATTCCACCAGTCGAGGTCGATCTCGAAACCCTCGGCGCTTTTGGGCACCATGAACATGATCATGTTCTGCGGCGCCGGCAGATCGGGCAAAGCAGCATGCAGCAACGTCCAGGCCGCGATGCTGGCCAGGGTGCCGTAAGTCTTCTCGCCCGTGACCTCAAGCCCGTCGGGCGTCGGCCGCGCTTCGGTCACCATGCCGTAATGGCCACGCGCGGTGCCGCCGGGTTCGGTGGCAGTCCAGGAAATCACCTCGCCGCCATCGACGATCGGCGCGAAGTAGCGCTTCTGCTGCTCAGGCGTCGCCGCCACCGCCAGCATCTGCACGGCATGGGCGTGCACCTGGAAGCAATGGGTCGAGGCCATATCGACTTTGCCCAACTCCTCGAGGACCACGAGATAGGAAATCGGGTCATGGCCCAGCACGATGTTGACACCGTCGCCACCCAGTTCCTTGGGCACGCACAAAGACAGCAAGCCCTGCTCGTGCAGCGCCTTCAACATTTCGACCGGCAGCGTGATGTCGCGATCATGCCGCCCGGCGGTCGGCGCCACGACGCTGCGCGCGATCTCCGCCGCCTTGGCACGCAGAACCTCGTGCCTGGTTTCCGTTGCCATGCCATCCATCAGCCAAACTCCACTACGGGATCAACGCCTGTCACAGACCCAACATGTGCCGTGCTATCTGCAGGCGGTGAATCTCGTTGGTGCCTTCAACGATCTGCCCGACCTTGCCTTCGCGGAAATGCCGCTCGACCTTGTAGTCGCGCAAGATGCCGTAGCCGCCCAGGATCTGCACCGCTTCACCCGCGACATACATGCTGACGTCGGTGCCGAAAACCTTGGCCATCGAGCACTCGGCGCGCGACGGCAGGCCCTGGTCGAGCCGGCGCGCAGCGTCGTGCACTAGCAGCTTGGCGGCGCGGATGCGGATGGCCATCTCCGCCAGCTTGAGCTGGATGGCTTGGAACTCGCCGATGCGCTGGCCGAACTGCTTGCGCTCCCGCGCGTAGTTCGTGGCGATCTCGAGGCACGCTTCGGCTGCGCCCACTGCCATGCTGCCGACATTGACCCGACTGCGATTGAGCGTCGACAGCATCATCATCATGCCGTCGCCGCGATTGCCGACCAGCCGGCTTTCGTCGACCGCGCAGTCGACGAAATCGACCTGGCAGGTGTGATGGGCGCTGTAGGACATCTTCTTTTCCCAGCGCGGGATCTGCACGCCAGGCGTGGTGCGGTCGACTAGGAAGACGCTGCGCGAGCGCTTGCCGGCGTCGCGGTCCTCGGTGCGCACGGCAACGGCGATGACGTCGGCGCGATCGGCGTTGGAGATGAAAACCTTGGTGCCGTTGAGCACCCAGCGTCCGTTCTTGAACACGGCATTGGCCGTCCCCGCTAGCACGTCGGAACCGGCGCCGGGCTCGGTCAGCGCGAACACCGCCCACCAGTCGCCGCCGATCAGCTTGGGGAGCCAATTCGCGCGCTGTTCGGGCCTGGCGTAGTGTGCAATGAGGCTGACCACCATGTTGTGCACGCTTATGAAGCTCAGCGGCCGGTAAACGCGGCCTAGCTCCTCGAACAGCAATGACTGGGAGAAATGGTCGAGGCCGATACCGCCGAATTCCGGCGGCCCCTCGATGCCGGCATAGCCCGCGCGCGCCAGCTTGGTGAAGATGTCGCGCGGCAAGTGTTCCTTTTCCTCCCACTCGTCGATGTTGGGCGCCACTTCGCGCTGCATGAAAGCGCGCATCGCATCGCGCACCGCTACCTGTTCGCCCGTCAGATCACCGTCCATGGTACCCTCCAACTCTAGTTCTTCTGTTCCGTATGCGCGCGATGCGTGGCGTATTCGCCGCCGAACATTTCCGTGCCGATAACAATCTTGTGGATGTCCTGGCCGCCGCCGGCGGCCTTCCAGCCCATGATGTCGAGATGCTTGCGGAACACCGAATGTTCCTCGTTGAAGGCGGCGCCGCCCCATATTTCCAGGCAGTCGGCCAGCGCGGCGGTGGCGACTTCGGCGATGTAGTATTTCAGCATCGACGCGTACTGCGTCACGCGCTGGTGGTTGTCGGCCATCCATGCCGCTTTGTAGGCCAACAATCGCGCCGCCTCGATCTTGGTGTAGTGCTCGACCAGCTTGAATTGGATCGACTGCCACTTCAGCAGCGGACGGCCGAAAGTCTGCTTGGCCTTGGCGCGCGCCACCGTGTCGTCGAGCGCCTGCAGCACCGCGCCGGTGATCATCGTCGGGCCGACGCCGCGGGTGTAGTCCCAGCGCTCGCGCATCATGTAGAAGCCGCGGTTTTCCTCGCCGATCAGATTGCTGCAAGGCACGGTGACGTTGTCGAACTTGATGGTGCCCAGCATGTGCGCCTGCACGCCCGGCTCGGGAATCGCGGTGATGTTCAGGCCCGGCCGATCGGCCTCGACCAGGATCATGCTCATGCCGCGCTTGCCGCCGGCGGCGGGATCGGTCAGCGCCGTGACCACCAGCAGGTCCGAGCCCGGAACCAGGCTGACGAATGTCTTCAACCCGTTGATGACGTAATTGCCGTTGCGTCGCTCGGCTGTGGTTTTGATGTTGGCCGCATCGCCGCCGGCATGGGGCTCGGTCTCGGCGAAGGCCAGCAATCGGCGACCGGCGATGATCTCGCGCAAGATCGCCTCGTCGTTGAGCAGCTTGGGGTAGGAATTGCCCATCAGCGCGATCCAGGCGCAGCTGAGATCGGCGCGCCCGATCTCCTCGACCGCAATCGACAGATCGACCCAGCTGCGCTCGCCGCCGCCCACCGATTTGGGAAAGGTCATGCCCAGCAGCCCGAAATCGCCCATCGCCTTCAGCGCCTGGAAGGGAAATTTCTCCGCTTTGGCCCAGCGCAGGGAATTGGGCGCTAGCTCCTTCATCGCAAAATTGCGATAGGCTTGGCGCAGCTTTTCCTGCTCTTCGGTGAATTCGAAGGAAAGACCGGCAAGTTGCGACATTTCTGGTTCTCCTTCTAGATTTCCATGTCGATGAGTTTGGTCTTGCCGGTGGAACGCGGCAGCGACATGGGCGGCACGAGCGAGATAGTCGCGCGCACGCGCAGGATTTCGAATATCCGATGTTCTATGGCGCCGCGCAGCCGCGTGGCGGCTTCCTCGCCAAGCTCGCCCGCCTGCTCCACGCGCACGACCAGCGGTGGCGTAATGCGCGGCGGCTTTTCCTTCAGCACGATCCTGATTTCGCCCGTGACCTGCGGCATGAAGCCGGCAACCACGTCCTTTATCGAAGATGGATAAACGTTGACGCCGCGCACGATCAGCATGTCGTCGGCCCGACCCAGCACCTTGATGCGCAGATGGGCATGGCCGCAGCTGGGACAGGACGTGTTGTCGACCTGGAAAATGTCGCCGGCATCGAGTTTGAAGGCCGGGCGGGCCTGATGCTGCAGCGACGTCATCAATAGCCGGCCGACCGTGGGGCCGTTGATGGCGATCGGCTTGAGCGTGTCGGGATCGATCAGCTCGTGCAGGACCAGATCCGGCGTCAGCGTGTGCAGGCCGTGATAGTCGTCGGATACGCAGGAAAGCTGCGCCACGCCATAGGCGCCGAGCATTGCGTCATGCACCGTGGCGTTGAACGACCGCTCGAGATGGCGGCGCACTTCCGGCAGGCCGGCGCCCGGCTCGCCGCAGCACAAAATGGCCTTGATGCCGAGGCTGGAGACGTCGGCGCCCAGCACTTGCGGCGCCTGCTCGACCAGCCGCTGCGCCATGGACGGCGTCGCCAGCAGCGCCTTGGGCCGCAGCAATGCGGCCAATTGCAGAATGCGCGGCACGCCGGCTTCGGCGCCGACGGGAATGGCGCGGATGCCGAGCTGGATCAGCGAGCTGACGGCGATGGCGCCGACCACCCACATGCTCAAGCCCAGCGCGTTCATCACCATGTCGCCGCGACCGACGCCCATCCAGGTCAACGCCCGCGCCCAGCCCAGGCTGTTGACGCGCATATCCGCGTCGGTGAAGAGATAGGTGAAGGTCGGCCGGCCGGTGGTGCCGCTGGTGGCGGAAATGCCGACCACATCGGCCGGATCGGCGCAGAGATGCATGCCGAGATAGTCGCCACGCTCGCGAAACGACTGCTCCTCCGATTCGCGCTCGTCCTGCTTGTTGAAGGTGAAACGCAGGCGGCCGAAATCGGCGAGCGATTTGATGTCGCCGGGCGCCGCACCACAGGCGTCCATCTTGCTACGGTAGAACGGCGAGGCGTCGTAGCAATAGCGCACTTGGGCTTGCAGCCGCGACAGGCGCAAGGATTCCAGCGCCTCGCCCGCCTGCGGCGGATGCGCCGGCCATATGCCGTGCAAATCGATCTCGCTCTTCATCGCACTCTATCCACGAAAGACGACATTGGAAAAAGCAGCGGCCGCCCGCCGCGAAGGACGGGCGGCCGAAGGTTTCAGCAGGCTCGTGACGAAGGAACGAGCTGCAGCTGGACCGGCTTCTTGTTCTTCACCTCCCACACTGCCAGCGGCAGGCGGGTATGGCCGTCCTCCTGGAAGCAGAAACTTCCCGACGCCGTCTCGAACTTCCTGACCTTGAGCAGCGTGTCGCGGAAAGTCTCGCGCGTGATCTTGGCACCCGAGGCCTGCGCCGCCTCGATAACCTTGGTCACCACGGTGGCGAAATTGTAGCCATAGAGCACCAGCGGCCCGATCTTGGTGTTGGCGGCGGCGATTTCCGCCGGCAGCCCGTCGCCAATGGCAAAGCCGGTGTAGACGAAGCCTTCGCCGGCATCTACGTCGAACAGCGCGCCTTCGGGCGAGGCGAGATAGCCGATCAGCTGCGACTTGATGCCGAGCTGGCGGGCCTGCACCACCACGGCGGTGTTTTCCGAGGTGCCGATAGTGCCGAGATAGATGGCGTCCGGTTCAGCCTGCTTGATGGCGGCAAGCTGCGGCCGGAAGCTGGCGGTCGGCACCGGATAGCGCTGCACCGACACCACCTTGATGCCGCATTTGGTGAAGCGATCCTCGACGGTATTGACGGCGGTGTCGCCGAAGGCGCCGTTGACGGCCAGCACGGCGATGGTCTTGATCGACTTCTTGGCGCAGTAATAGTCCGCCGCCGCATTCACTTCGTCGCCGAGCAACGGCACGATCTGCTGCAGGTAATTGTTTTCCTTCACCAGCGCCGTGGCTTCGGCGGTGCTGAAGATCACCGTCTTGCTTTCCTCGAGAAACGGCCGCGCCGCCAGCAGGATCGGGCTGCCCGCACCCAGCATGGTCAGCACGTTGTCGACTTCGATCGACTTCTTGATCGAGTTCAGACCCATGGTCGGGTCGTAGGAGCCGACATTGACCGAGACGCGCTCGATCTTAACGCCGCTGTTCTTCTTGTTGAACGCCTCGATCACCGGTGCCGCGCCGACGGCGAAGCCCTCACCGAGATTGGCGAACGGGCCGGTGCCGCCGAAGATGCCGACCTTGATCGTTTCCTGGGCCTGGGCCGGAACCTGCAAGAACGCCGCCAGGACCAGCGCCGCAGCGACGCCACCCGATCGCGCGAATATCGCATTCGAAAACTTCATCGTTCCCTCCTCAACGCTTCACGACGGTTCATGCCGTCTTGGTTTGCCTATGATAATAACAAACTGACTAGTCGGAATTGTTCTCACACTCGCCGCGCCCGGTCAAGGACGCGACACGTCCGCCGGCCGGCGTTGTGTTGGCTGGCTATTTCGCGCCATATTCGCGACCGGGGGAGCACAACTCATGGCACGCCAGAAACCGAGCGCCCGCGTCGCAAAGCCAGCCGCCGCGGCCAAACGCGGAGCAAAAGCGAAAGCTGGACCGCAAGCGAAGGCTGGGCCGGTGGGCAAGCGGACGCGCACACCCAACCGGGTGCGCCGCGCCGTCAGCCGCGAAGCGGTGCTGAAATCGGCGCGCAGCCTGTTCGTGGCGCAGGGCTATCTGGCGACCTCGGTCGACGACATCGCGCGCAAGGCCGGCTATTCGAAGGGCGGCGTGTATTTCTACTTTCTCGACAAGTCGCAGATTCTGCACGAACTGCTGGTGCAGAGCTGCGCGCTCTATGCCGAGATCATCGCCACGCTGAAGAACGAGAAGCTCGATCCGATCGACCGCCTGGTCAGCTGGGTCAACAACGTCTCGCGCCTCGGCGCCGAGGCCGGCGACGAGATCCTGCTGCCGATCCTGATATCGCTGGAATTCCTCGGCGTCGGCGACGACATCGAGCATTTGGTCAAGGCGCATCACCAGGCGCAACTCGACGCGCTGGTCGCAGCGCTGCGCGACGGCCGCAAGGCCGGCATCATCCGCGACAGCGGACCGATTCGCGAACAGGCGGCCAGCCTGTCGGCGCTCGCCAATGGCGCGCTGCTGGAATGGTTTCGCCGCAAAGACGAGCTCAACGGCCGCGCTTTCGTGCGCGCGCTGCGCGAGATCGTGATCGTCGCGACCTGCGTCGACGAACGACGGGGCGGCAACGCGGGCCGCTAATTGCCCATCTGCGCCGGCAGCCATGTCGATATCTCCGGAACGGCGACCAGCACCGCCAGCACGCACAGCTCCATGATGATGAAAGGCATCACGCCGCGTATCAGCTCGCCCGCCTTGACCGTGTTGTCGGAGGCGCTCATGACGGCGAACAGGTTCAGTCCGACGGGTGGTGTGATGGTAGCGATCTCGATCATCTTGACCACGATGATGGCGAACCAGACGACATCGACGCCGATATGCTTGGCGACCGGCCACAGGAAGGGAATGGTGATCAGCATGATCGACATCGTGTCGATGAACATGCCCAGGATCAGGTACAGAACGCAGATGGCGATGATGAATTGAACCGGCGTCAGGTCCCAGCCAGCCACGAGCTGCGACAGGCCGGTAATGAAGCCGCCATAGGTCAGCAGGCGGGAGAACACCAGACCGCCGATGACGATGAAGAACAGCGCGGCAGTCGCCGTGGCGGTGCGCTGCAGGGCGGTCCACAGATTGGCCCAGTCCAGTCGCCGCCGCAGCAAAGCGATGGCCAGCGCGCCGGTGGCGCCGATTGCGCCGGCCGATGAGGGGAACAGCAAGCCGGTGTAGATGCCGCCCAGGACGATCCCGATCAAGGCGAGGGCCGGACCGATCTCGAGCAGTCCGCGCAGTTGTTCGGCCAGCGTGTAATGCTGGCCTTGGCGCGGCGCCAAATGGGGTCGAATGCGGACGATGACGGCGATGCCGATCAGGTAGACGACGGCGGTGAAAATGCCTGGGACGATGCCGGCGATCAGCAGCGAGCCGATCGAGGCTTCGGTCAGGATGGCGACGATGACCAGGCTGATCGAAGGCGGAATGAGGGCGGCAAACGTGCCCGACGCGGCGATGCAGCCCGCGCTGATGCCACGCTCGTAGCCGAACTTCAGCATTTCCGGCAGGGCGATGCGGGTGAACACCGTGGCATTGACGATTGTGGAGCCCGAAATCGCGCCGAAAATCGCCGACGCCAGTGTCGTCGCCATCAACAGGCCGCCGCGGACGCGGCCGAACAGGCGATTGGTGACGGCATAAAGCTCACTTGTAAGACCGGCCACCGAGGCCAGTGCGCCCATGAGGATAAACATCGGAATGACAGCAAAGGCGTATTCGCTCAAGACCTGGTAGGGCAGGGTCTTCAGCGTGCTCGCCATGAAGCCAAAGCCGCCGACATACCACAGCCCGACGACGCCGACGCTGATCATGGAGAACGCTACCGGCACACCCAACGCGCCGACGGCCAACAGCGCGCCGATCGCCAGTACTCCGACCAGGAGCGCTTCGCTCATAGCAATTCCTCGGGTTTTCCAGCAGCCGGTTGGCGCTCCACTTCCCGCCAGACGCCGCAACTGATCCATGCCAGCTGCCGGACGAATTCGACCATGGCCAAGCTAAGGCCGATGGCGAAGAGGATTTTCCAGGGATAGATCGGAAACGAGTACAGGCTCGATGCCGTCTCGCGCATTTTGGTGCTTTCGAGTGCCAGTTCCCAGGCCCGCCAGGTGATCAGGAACATGCAAACCAGGCCGACGACGAGCTCGATGACCAGAGAGATCCGCTTGCCGACGCGAGAAAAATTCTGCACCACAACGTCGACGACGATGTGTTCGCGCTTGTATTGGGTATAGGCCAGCGTCATGGCGATGCTCACCGCCAGCGCCACCTCGACCGATTCGTTGGCGCCGGAAAACGGCCGGCCCAGCACCAGATAGAAAAGGACGTCGGCCGTGCTGATCATGGCGATGAAGAACATGCCGATGCCGGCAATCCCCAGCGCGACGCCGTTCATAGTCCGCAGTGCCTTATCCAGTCGAAGCAGGGAATTCATCGGAGTGACCGGCGTTCGTTGATCGAGTCCGGCCCGATCCTGCCCGTGGCGGGACAAGGATCAGGCCGGAAGGCTGTCGCAACAGCAACGTGCACGATGCGTCGCTGTTATTTCAGTTCGGTACGCCGCTTCTTGATGTACTCGCCGATCTCCGCCGCGACGGCAGCCCGGTCGGTGCCCTTTTGCTGCTCGACCCAGACGTCGATGAAGTTCGGCACCATGGCTTCCAGCTTCTTCTGCTCGGCGGCCGGGAAATCGACGATGATGGCGCCCTGCTTCTTCATCTCGACCAGCGCTTCCTCAGCGGCCGCGGTGTCGGCCTCGCCGCTGCGCTTTTCAGCTTCGCGGCCCAGTTCGGTGATCAGCTTGCGCACGCTCTCCGGCCACTTGTTGAAGAACAGATCGTAATTGACGACCACCGGCCAGGTCGCGCCGGCGCCGAAATTGGCGGTGCTGACGTATTTGCCCTGCTCGTAGATCTTCTGGCTCTGCAGCGCCGGGTAGGAATAGAAAGCGCAGTCCAGGCGATTGCGCTGCAGGCCTTCGTAGATTTCAGCCGGCAGCACGGTGACACCGACCGCGCCGACCGATTCCCACAGGCGCGGATGATAGGCGCTGAACTGGCGGATCTTCTTGTTCTTCAGGTCTTCGACCGTGGCAACCGGCTTGGTGCAGGAGACGCGGAACGAGGTCGCCGAGTTGAAGTAGATCGGCCAGATGCCCAGCGCCTTGAACTCCGCCTGCATGGCGGGGAACTTGTCGAAAATCTCACGTGTGATCTGCGACGCCTGGCCGGCGCTGGCGAAAGTCAGCGTCCCTAGCAGCGCGTTCGGCATGGTGTTGAGCGGCAGCTGCGACGGATAATAGCCTTGCGCGTCGCCGCCGAAGGCAACGCCGCCCTTGCCGACCATGTCGAACACTTCCTTGGGCCGCGCCAGCGAGCCGTTCCAGAAAATCTGCGTCTTGATCTTGCCGCCGCTGCGCTTCTCCAGCTCCTCGAAGAACCACTTGTCGGCCTTCTGCGACTGCACGTAGGTCTCCGGCAGCGAATGCGCCATCTTCAGCGACATTTCCGGATAGTCTTGGGCAGCGGCGACGCCAACGCCAAGACCGAAGGCGACCGCCCCAAGAGCGCTCGCACGAATTGCCATCATCATCTTCGACATGACTTGTTATCCTCCCTGCTTGTTTTCAAATAGGTTTTTGTGCCTGTCCGATTTGCCGGTGGCGCGCCGACCGCTGTCAGCGACAAAGAAAAAACCGACCAGTTGGATTGTAGTATCGAGACGTCCGGAGTCAATCGGCATGGGCGGTTGGCGGGTCGCAATTCGAACCGGCGGTGGCTCATGGCTCGATCCGCCGTTTGAAACCGAGGCTGCTGCTGTTGGCGGCGCGCCGGATCGTGCGGGAGATCAGCTGACGGGTTTCCTCCGGCGCGATCACATCGTCGATCAAGCCCAGCCCGGCGGTGGCGTAGGCGCTTGCCGCGATCTCGAATTCGGCAAGGATTTCCTGTTTGCGCGCCACGGGATCGGCCGCCGCCAGAATGTCCTTCTCGTGCGCCAGCATGACGCCGGCCTCCGGCCCCATGACGTCGAAGAAGGCGGTCGGCCAGGCGACGATGGCGTTGGGCCGGCAGGCGCGCCCGCACATGGCGATATATGCCATGCCCACCGCTTTCCTGACCACGATCTGGATCTTCGGCACGCTGGCGGAGATCAGCGACATCATCAGCCGGCCGCACAGGCTGACCATGCGCTGCTTTTCGATTTCCGGCCCGACCAGGAACCCCGGCGTGTCGCAGAAGAATGCGAGCGGGATATGGAAAGCGTCGCAGATGTCGATGAAGCGGCGCGCCTTGATCGCCGCCTTCTCGTCCAGCACGCCAGCGCGCTGCGAAGGGTTGTTGGCCACAAGCCCGACCGGCTGGCCGTCGATGCGCGCCAGCGCAGTGATCAGGTTGCGGCCATAGGCGCTGTGCAACTCGAACAGGCTATCCTCGTCAACGACGAGCTGCAGCAGCCGGTGCATGGAGTAGGCCTGCCGGTGCCCTTGCGGCACCAGCTTACGCAACGAGGCGGCGCCCTGCTCCGTCTCGCACAACGCCGCGCGTGCCGGTGTCGCCGGCGGACGCTCGTGGCAGCTCGACGGTAGATAAGAGAGGTAGCGGCGCACGGCGCGCAGCGCTTCGGCTTCGTCGGCGCCGAGATAGTCGATCTGGCCGGTGGCGCGCATCGCCATATCCGGCCCGCCGATCTCGTCGAAGGTGTGGTCGACGCCGATACCGACCTTGACGATGGGCGGCCCGGACATGCCCATGAAGCCGGTGTCCTTCACCATGGCGACGAAGTCGCACATCGAGCCGACGAAGGACGGGCCGCCGAACGAAGCGCCCATATGGACCGAGATCTGCGGCACGACACCACTCAACTCGAAATGCTGCGCGAAGCCGCCGCCCAGTCCGGCCGAATAAGCGCCGTTGGTTTCCTGCACCCGGGCAGCACCAGCCTCGTTCAGCATCACCAAAGGCAACCGCTCGCGCACCGCGAGCGATCTAAGCCGCATCAGCTTTTCTTCGGCCACACGCCCTCTGGTGCCGGCAAGCACCGAGGGATCGTCCGCCATGACGAAGACGCGCCGGCCTTCAATGGCCCCGCAGCCGGTAATGACGCCGTCCGCCGGCGTGCGGTGTTCGAGGCCCGGATAATTGCTGCGCGCCAGCAGGCCCATCTCGTCGAACGAGCCGGGGTCGAACAGGATGTCGAGCCGCTCGCGCACCGGCAGCTTGCCGGCGGCGCGCACCTTCTGGAGCCGCTCCGCGCCGCCCATCTTCTCCGCCTCGCAGCGGCGGGCAGCGAGCTCTTCGAGCAGACGATCTTCCATTTTCCGGGCGTCCTGCTCTAAGTAATCGTAGCGCCGCCATCGGCGACGATGACCTGGCCGGTGACGAAACGTCCCGCCGGCGCCGCCAGCATGACGGCGATGCCGCCGATGTCGTCCGGTTCGGCCAGCCGCTTGATCGACTGGCTGCCCAGGAAGTAGTCGGAGTTCTCTTTTGAATCCCAAAGCGGCTTTGCGAAGTCGGTCTTGATCAAGCCCGGCGCGATAGCATTGACGCGGATATTGTCGCACCCCAGTTCGATGGCGAGATTGCGCACAAGCGCCATGTCAGCGGCCTTGGAGACGCCATAGGCGCCCAGTGTCTCGCTGCCCTTGATGCCGGCGATGGAGGAGATGAGGATGACCGCGCCATCCTTTTTCGCCTGCATGTCCGGCAGAGCCAGCTTCACCAACCACAGGCTGGAGAGGATGTTGTTGCGCATAATCTTGTCGAACATGTCGTCAGGCAGGCTCATCATCGGCCCGTAATGCGGATTGGACGCGGCATTGCACACAACGATGTCAACGGGGCCGAGCTGGCGGCGGGTTTCGGCCACCAGATTTTCCATATGAGCCTTCTCGGAGATATTGGCCGGCACTGCGATCGCCGTGCCGCCTTGCCGCGTGATCTCAGCGGCGACCTCTTCGCACGGAGCGGCCTTGCGGCTGGAGATGACAACTTTGGCGCCGTGCCGGGCGATTTGGGCTGCGATCGAGCGGCCGATGCCTTTGCTGGAGCCGGTGACGATGGCGACTTTGCCGCTAAGATCGAACAAATTCATTTCTTCTTAGCCTCCGCCTAGCGACGCAACGACATCGGAATGCGCGATACGCTCTGCCAGCGATCGGCCGCGCGCACCGCCGACTTCAGCGCCACGATGGAATTCTTCGGCACGTCCTTGAGATCGGCCGCCAGCTCGTCGGCGAATTTGCGCCGGTCAGCGTCCTCGACCGCATGCGTCGCCAGCCCCAGCTCCAGTGCCTCCGTCACGGCGACCTTGCGATTGCGCAGCACAAGGTCGAAGGCCTGGTGATCGCCGACGATGCGGGCCAGCCGGCCGGTGCCCAAGGTCACGCCCGACAGGCGGAAGCCCGGAAAGCGCAGCCAAGTCGATGCGGCGCAGGCGCGATAGTCGCAATTGACGGCGAGATCGGCGCCCGCCCCGATCGCTGCGCCCTGCACCATGGCGACCGAAACATAGGGGGCGTTCCAGATCAGCTGCAGCAACGATTCGATCGCCAGGATGCGGTTGTTGCGCTCCTTCTTATTGGCAAAACCGCCCTGCCCGGTATCGAAGCCGGAGCAGAAATTTTTGCCCGCACCGCTTAAGATCAGCAGGCGAGTCTCGTCCTCGTAGGCTTCCAGCACCACATCGGTCAGCGCCGCGACGGTCGGCGTGTCGAGCGAGTTTGACCGCTCCGGCCGGTCGATCTGCACGTCCAACTGAAATTCGTCGACGCGGGTGATGAGAAGGCCGTTCTGGCTGGTCATGTACGCTTGCCTGTTTGCTATTTGCGACCAGTAGCGGCGGCGCCGAGCCATTCGGCGTCGACGATGCCGTTGTGTTCACCGGCGATGGGTGGACGGTTGAAGATCTCGAACTCGTAACCGGTCATGCGGATGGGATTGGCGACGGTGCGCGTGGTGCTGCCATTGGGTAGCTCCATCTCCTGCACCAGGCCGATGGCGCGGACATGTTCGCTGTCGAGCGATTCGGAATAGTCGCAGATCGGCGCGCATGGCACGCCCGCCACTTCCAGCGCATCCAGCCACTCCTCGGCGTCGCGCTGGCGGAAGGTCGGAGCAAGGATTTCGGCCAGCAGCTTGCGATTGCGCGCACGGTCGGCCTGGATCGCGAAGCGCGGATCCTCGGCCAGATGGTCCACGCCCATGCATTTGCACAGCCGCCGCCAGAGCTGTTCGTTGCCGGCGGCGACCACGACCCATTTGTCGTCCTGGGCGAGAAACCCTTCATAGGGCGCGTTGCGCGGATGGCCCGAGCCCAGCCGCTTGGGCGCAATGCCGGTGCCCCAGAATTCGCTGGTCTGCAGAGCCGAGATCGCCAACATGCACGACAGCATCGAGCAGTCGACATTGGCGCCCTTGCCGGTTTTTTCGGCCTGGCGCAGCGCCACCACCGAGGAGCAGGCGGCGAAGACAGCAGTGCAGAAATCGGCCAGCGGCACGCCGCACTTGGCCGGCGGTCCGTCCTCGTCGCCGGTCACGCTCATGATGCCGGAGATGGCCTGGATGGCGACGTCGAAGGCGCCCTTGCCGCTGAAGGGGCCGATCTGGCCGTAGCCCGACACCGAGCAATAGACCAGACGCGGATTGAGTTTCGACAGCGTGTCGAAGCCCAAGCCCAGCCGCGGCAGCACGCCCGGGCGAAAATTCTCGATGACGATGTCGGCCTGTGTCGCAAGCTTGCGCAAGCGTTCCAGATCGGCCGGGTTCTTCAGATCGGCGGTGATGCTGCGCTTGTTGCGGCTGACCGAGGCGAAGTTCAGGCTGTAGTCGGACTGCCCCTCTTCGCCCTTGGCGAAAGGCGGCCAGGCGCGCAGGCCCTCGCCGCCCGGCGGTTCGACCTTGACCACGTCGGCGCCCCAATCCGCCAGCACCAGACCGGCGAACGGCCCGGCCGCGAAATGGCCGAACTCCAGAACCTTTACGCCCTCAAGCGGCCGCCGCTTCTCGCTTTCGGTCGTGGTTTGATTGCGTTCCTCGGACATGCTTCCTCCCATCGCCCGCGTTCAGGCCGTCTTCGCCGTCCGGCCGGCGTCGCGCCGCGCGGGCGTGTACACTGCTTGCATCAGTTCGCTGAGATCGTCGACTTGCTCGAGGTTGGACAGACCGTCGAACAGCCGCGCCGCATCGATCGCCTTGCCCGCCGCCGCGCCATAGGACATGCAGTCCTGAAACTTCTCGGCCACGTCGCGATCGCTCAGGGGCGCCGAGGTCGAGCCGGGAATGGCCGCGATGGTCCGCTGTAGCTGACCGTTGCCGGTCTCGATCAGCACAGTAGCGGGCGACAGGAATCCGGGATTGCCTTCGTCGATTTCGATTTCGATCCGCTCGAGCAGCGACTGCACCTTCCGCTCCAGCACGCGTGCCGGCAACAGATCGCGCAGCTTCAATTCGCGCCGCAGCAGCGCGCAGGCAACGGAGTATTTGACGCTGAACTGGGCGGCGACCTGCAGATTGCCGCTGGGATCGAACTCGCCGCCCACGACTTGCTGCATGTAGGGCGTGATCCGCACCCGCACCCGCTTCAGATCGGCGGCGGCGATTTCATGCTCGCGCGCCAGGTCGATGGCGGCCTGGATGGCGGCGTGATTGCAGGCGCAGCTGGGGAATTTCTTGATGCCGGTGTTGAGAACCTCGTAACGCTCGCCCAGCCCGTCCATCAGCACTTCGGGATCCCCGGCTTCAAAAGCGGCGTAGTAGCCGGCCTGGCCCTCGAAAGCGCCAGCCGGACCTGTGACGCCGCGCCGCGCGAGCTCGGCGGCCAGCACACCGCTGCGGGCGGCGAAGGCCGACTGCATGCGCTTGGCGAGCGTGCGCTCCAGCACCGCCTGAATCGTGCCGCTGGCCTGGCACAGCGCCAGGCCGAGCGCGTTGCGCACCTGCTCCTGATTGAGGCCCAGCATAATCGCAGCGGCAGCGGCAGCGCCGAAGGTGCCGTTGGTCGACGTCACGAACCACGCCGCGTTGCGCCCTGTCGACATCGCCATCCGGCACATCAGATCGCCGCCGACGATAATTGCCGTGATCAGGTCGCGGCCGGAGCGCTTCTCGCGCTCGCCCAGCGCCATCGCCGCCGGCAAGGTGACGATCTCGGGATGGATGACGCCATCGAAATGCAGGCTGTCGTAATCCAGCGCGGCGGCGAAAGTGCCGTTGGCCAGCGCCGCACCCATGGCGGACGTGCGTTCGCCGGTCGACCACAGCGTAGCGTGCGGGGCGGCGCCGTCGGCCAGCACCGTGTCGGCGATCTCCGTGCAGCCCGGTTCAGCAGCGCCGGCATAGCCGGTGCCGATCGTGTCCATGATCAGCCGCTTGGCAGCAGCGATCGCGGGCGCGGGCAGATCCTCGTAGCCGATCGAAGCGACATGGCGCGCCAGCTGGTCGGAAATCGACATTACCGCCCTCCTCCTATTGGCCGGACCGAAGCCGCGTCGTGTATCGGCTCAGAACGGCGCATCGCCGTCGATCTGTACCCGCCGCATGCGGCGCAGCTCCGAATAGTCGTCGAGCGCGTAATGCTGGGTGCAGCGATTGTCCCAGATCGCCAGCGACCCCGCCTCCCAGCGGAAACGGCATTGAAATTCAGGACGGCCCAGATGCTCGAACAGACCCTGCAGGATGCTGCGGCTCTCCACCTCCGGCACGCCGACGATGGACTGGGTATAGCCGGAATTGACGAAGATCAGCTTGCGGCCAGTGACCGGGTGGGTGCGGATGACGGGATGCATCACCGCCTTGTCGACAACCACGCCTTCGTTGCGCAGCGTGCCGTCGGCGGCGTAGAGCTTGCGCACCAGCGAATTGTCGTGCATCGCCTTGAGGCCGGAGAGATACGACTTCATCGCCTCGGACAAGCCATCGTAGGCGGCGTACATGCTGGCCCACATCGTGTCGCCGCCAACCGACGGCACTATCTCGGCATAGAGCAGCGAACCCAGTGGCGGGCGCTCGTAGTCGGTATTGTCGGCATGCCATAGCGCGCCGATCGCCTTCTTGCTGCCGTCGTTCTCCAGCAGCGAGACGTCCTCGTAGCCGTCGTACATTTTCAGCTTCTTCGAATAGGCCGGCGTGCCGAAGCGCAGCGCCAGATCGCGATGCTGCTCGGTGGAAAGTTTCTGGTCGCGGAAGAAGATCACCTGCCAGGTGAGGAAGGTTTCCTCAATGGCGGCGAACAGCGCATCGTCGACGCCGCGCGACAGATCGACATCGAGGATCTCCGCGCCGATCACGGGGGTGAGCGGCCTGATAGCAAGCGCGCGGGTTTGCGGCCGCAGTGCAAGCGACGTCGTTGCATGAATACCCATCGCGCCCTCCCTCAAGCGTCGTATCGCCGGGGGCCGAAAAGCGGCCCCTGCAGGCCTTTTCTTACTGCGCTTCCGGTGGCCTATTTCCGGAGCGCTGAACGTCAGTACTGCGACAATAGATAGTAAATTATATCAATACCAGAGGCTCCGGCACCAAATTGTATCAATATATGGGCGGTAAAGTATCAATTGGCATATCCCAGGCGGCCACCCGATGGTGCGACAGCGCCTACTGCGCGCCGGCGCCGAACAGCTTCTCGCGCATGACGCCCGGCTCGTATTGCGTGCGGAAGACGCCGCGCTTCTGCAGTTCAGGAACCACCAGATCGACGAACTCGTCGACGCTGCCCGGCAGATAGTCGGTCGTCAGCATCATGAAGCCGTCGCCGGCCTCGGCGAACGCCGCTTCCATCTGGTCGGCGATCTGCCGCGGGTTGCCGAAAATGCGCATGCCGGCCAGGCCGCAGCCATAGCGGCGTCCGGCATCGGCCAGCGTCACTTCCGGCCCGAAATCGCTGATTACCGAATCGAGAATGCCGCGGACGCCGGAGATCGCGATGTTCTCGAGCGGCTTGTCCATCGGCAGCGAAGAGAGATCGTAGCCCAGATGCCCCGACATTAGCGACAGCCCGGCTTCGGGCGCCACGCGCGCCATCATGGCTTGCTCGCGCGCGCGTGCCGATGCCTCGTCGTCGCCTAAGATTGCGGTCAGGCCCCACAGGACCTTGACGCTTTCGGGTTTGCGCCCCGCCGCCGCCAGCGCCGCGTCGAGGCGCGCGCGATGGCTCTTCATGCCGTCGACCGAAGCGCGCACGGCGAAATGGATTTCGGTGTGCCGGGCAGCGAAAGCGGTGCCTTCGGCCGAGGCGCCGGCTTGAATGATGGTGGGTCGGCCCTGCGGCGTGCGCGGCACGCTGAGCGGGCCGGCGCAGCGGAAATATTTGCCGACGTGATTGATGCGATGGACCTTGTCGGGATCGGCGAAGACGCCGGTCTCGCGGTCCATGACCACGGCGTCCGGCTCCCAGCTGTTCCACAGCTTGTTGCAGACTTCCATGTACTCCTCGGCGCGCTCGTAGCGCGCCTTGTGGTCGAGCACATCGTCGCGGCCGAAATTCGCCGCTTCGCTGCGGCTGAACCCGGCGACGACGTTCCAGCCAATGCGCCCGTCGGTCAAATCGTCGAGCGTGGCGAACAGGCGCGCCAGGTAATAAGGCTCCATGTAGCTGGTGTTGGCGGTCAGGCCGAAGCAGAGATTGGTCGTCACCCGGCTCATGATCGGAATCAGCAGCGACGCATCGCTGCGGGGAAACTGCAGTCCGTACTTGATCGCCATCGACGGGCTGCCCTTGTACACGTCATGCAGATTGAACGTGTCGGCCAGGAACAGCATGTCGAAGCAGCCCCGCTCCAGGGTGCGGGCCAGATGCTCCCAGTACTGAGGCTTGTTGTAGCGAAAGCCGTTGAACGATTTGGGATGCCGCCAGACCCCGATCGAATGCGGCGCCGGGGCGTGGGCGATGATTGTGGCAAGATGCATCTGGGGAGGCACTGCAAGACTCCGATTATAGCAATGCCGGATAAAAACATAGGGTATGGATTGTTGCAATTAAATCATTTGGGGCAATTCGAGCCCCAAACCCGCTTTAGAAGGCGGGATTCCGGGCCGGGCCGGGCGATCCTGGCGACCGGCCGGTTGGTTTCTGACAGGAGGCGGTCTCTAGATCGAGGTGCCGACCCGGGCGCCCTCGGCATGGAGCAGGCTGCGGATCGTGCCGAGATAGCGGGTGAAGGCCTCGTCCGAGGAGGGTGAGGTCAGGGCCAGACGCACGCCGTTCATGTCCGGGCTGACGCCTGAGATGACGAAGTTCTGCGATCCGCCGAGCGCCACGCCCTGCACCCGTGCGGCGGTGGTGAAGGCTTCCGACGTCCACATACTGGGCAGTTCGAGCCAGGCAAGCCAGCTCAAGGGGTGCGCCCTGAGTGAATAGGGCGCCAGCAACTCGCGCGCGATGGCCATGCGGCGGGCGACCAGCGCCTTCGATTCGTCGCAGATCCGCTCCAGCGCGCCGGAATCGAGCAGAGCTTTGATGACCTCGACGTTGAACATCGAGGCGTAGACGTGATGCGTCTTGATCGCCGTGTTGAGCTGCGAAGCCCAGCCGCGCGGCACCGCTAGGAACCCGACATTGACGCTGGGGCTGATCGATTTGGCGCCGCTGGTGATCAGCAGGGTCCGTTCCGGCGCCAAGGTTGCTGCCATCACGCGGCCTTTGTCGAAGGCCAAGGGCGCGGCATTGTCCTCGATGATGATCAGATCGTATTTGCGCGCGATTTCCACGATCTCGCGCAAGCGCGCTTCGCTGGTAGAGAAGCAGGTCGGATTGTGGACGATCGACTGCAAATAGAGCACGCGCCCGCCCGACTGCTTGCAGCCGAGCTCGATCGATTTCGCGATCGGGCCTTCCTCGTCGACTTCGATCGGCACCAGCGGATGGTCGTGGGCAATGGCGATATTGCGCAGACCTGCGAAGGTCAGCACCGGCGTCATCACCGGCAGCCGCCGCAGGTTTTCAGAAAACAGGATGAGATAGAGCGCCGCATGCGCGCCGCTGGTCAGCACCACGTTGTCGATATCGACCTGCAGGCCGAGGCGCGCGAACCAGTCGACGCCGACCTGGCGGAAGCGTTCGCCGACCTGCGCGCCATGCGGATGGTAGCGGCCGAGGGTGAAGTTGAAATCCTCGCTCGCCCGGCGGATTGCGTCATGCAATTCGGGCGCGAGGTTGCCGGCGCCGACATTGGGCACCGCCAGATCACCCAGCAATCCCGGCTCGACCTGCGGCTGAGCCCCGCGCGCGATCGGGCTGGCGCGGTCTTCGACATATTCGGCATCGCGCGGCAGGCGCGGCGCGGAAGCGCCACGGCGTACGAACGTGCCGCGCCCGGTTTCGCCGGAGATCAGCCCGCGCTCGGCGGCGATGGCGTAGGCGCGCGCGGTCGTGCCCGGCGTCAGCCCCAGCATCTTGGCCAGTTCGCGCTGGGTGGGAATCTGCTGCTTCTCGCGCAGCTGGCCGGACTCGATCATCTCGACCAGGGCTTCGACGATGGCGATATAACGCGGGCCGAACTGACGGCCGATTGCCGCCACCCACTGTTCCTTATTCACCATCCGATCCTCGCCAAGCATCCTGCGCGTTCGGAACGGCGGCTCTGTCGTTTCAAAAGACGGACGATCTCGCTCATGGGCGCCTCAGGTATCGCGGACATCGCCTGATATCAAGCCTTGCCAAAAGCAATGGTACAATTGCTTTATTATTGGATTAATTGCTGTATTTTAGCGCGGACGGGAGGGAGCGGCGATGAGTGTTCGACTTGGACTATTCTACCCCAACGCGAGAGCCATCCATACGATTTCCGGGCAGGTTGCCGCCAGGAACCCCGATGTGCTCGACATCAAGAGCCATGTGGCGGTGGCGCAGGCCTGCGAGCGGATCGGGCTGGACTACCTGTTCGTGGCCGATGCCTGGGGCGCCTACGGCCCGCTTATGTCCTCGTTCGGCCTGCAAGATCCCATGCTGCTGCCGCCGATTCTCGCCGCCTCCCTGATTGCGGTGACGGAGAAGATCCGCCTCATAACCACGCTGCACACCTCGTGGTTCGATCCACTGCAATACGTGCGCATCGGCGGCACGCTCGATCAGTTGAGCGGCGGGCGCTGGGGCATGAACATGGTCTCCGGTGCGGGCTTCGCCACCTCGATCACGGGCGGACCGGTCGATCTCTCGCATGACGGGCGCTACGATCGGGCGCGCGAATTCGTCGAGGTCATGACGCAAGCCTGGTCGACGGGCAAAGTCGATTTCGACGGCGAGCATTTCCGCATCCATGGCGCCATCGTCGGTCCAGGCACGGTGCAGCAGCCGCGCCCGTTTTTGGTGAGCGCCGGCGCCTCCGATGCCGGGCGCGATTTCGCCGGCCATTATGCCGACTGCATCTTCATGCCCGGACGCACGCCCAAGGAGGAGCTCAAGACGCGCGTCGCCGACATTCGCCGCATCGCCACCGCGGCCGGCCGACCGGCAGACGCGATCAAGGTGCAGATGCATGCCAGCGTCGCGCTGCGCGACACCGCTGCGGAGGCGAAGGAATATTCCGAGTGGATCGCCCAGTCGATCGACCTGCCTGCCGTCGCCGAGTATCTCAACGCCGTGCGGGCCAATATCTCGACCTATGACGATATCTACAGCTCGCTGGGCGAGCTGCAAATGCGCGCCATCGGCATGGTGTCCGGCGCCCGCAAGATCCATGGCGGGCCAAGCGAAGTAGCCGACGGCATCGCCCAGCTCGTCAACGAGTTCGGCTGCGATGGCGTCGCCATCAGCCTGCCCATATGGCAGCCGGAAGAGATCGAGCGCTTCGGCCGGAAGGTGCTGCCGATCCTGGAAGAGCGAGGCCTGTGGTCACATCCGAAGACGCGCGATTTCGGCTGGTAGGCGAGATCGCGCGATCGATCCGAACCGCATGCGGGCGAGGAAGAAGCATTGAATCTGCAGGCCGGTCCCCTTTAGCGTGATCCGGGCCGGTTATCCGGCTTCCGGCCCGCCTGGCAGATCCCATTCGACCACCGCCAGCTCTGCGCGTGACTTGGGCAACGATTACAGACGTCTTTCCGCTACCTGCGGCAGCCACAACAAGATTTCGGTCTTCGTCGACCACGACTGCTCGCCGCTGTTTGTCCGTTAATGGTTTGGTTTCGCCGCTGTCAAAGAGGCCTTTTGACCAAATCGTCTCTTGTTCGATAAACCTAATATATGCTGCCTTTCGGATTTCGGACGCTCTCTCATGAAAGCGAGAAACCCCACCGATCATTCTTGCTTCGCGAGTTTCGTCAGAGAACTCGGCCAGTAAGGTGGTACAACTTTTACGAGGGCTTGGGCACCGACTTCCAAAGCGAGGTGCATGCTCATGCAGATATAACGTGGGGATCACTGAGGGCGCGGACACCAGCCATCAAGCAATCAAAACGCGTGTGAGCTACATAGCTAGCGATTATCGTGAAAAGATCTCGCCATTGGCGACCGGAATGGCCTGCCCGGTGATTGCCTCTGCGCCCTGACTGGCCAGCCAGGCGACCGCAGCGGCAACTTCTGCCGGCTTGATTAGCTTGCCAGCTGGATTACCTTTCGCCAGATCGTCCCTAATATCGGCTTCGGATCGGCCCGTTAGACGCACCATCTTGTCGACCGCGCCCTGCAGCAGTGGCGTCTCGGTGTATCCTGGGCAAACCGCGTTGATCGTCACGCCGGTGCCGATCGTTTCCAGCGCCAGGGATCGGGTAAACCCCAGAACCGCATGCTTGGATGCGCAATAACCGCTTACATAGGGATAACCGGCGAGAGCTGCGGTCGACGCAATGTTGATCACGCGCCCAAAGCCTGCGCCTATCATCGCCGGCAGAACTTGTTGTGTGCAGGCAAAGAGTTGCACCAAGTTGACGTCGAGCATCTGACGCACACTCGCCAGGGACGTGCGCAGAAAGGGCGCGCTTTCCGCCCGCCCGGCATTGTTCACCAACACGTCGATGCGGCCGAGTTGGGCCGCTGCCTGCGCGAAGCCTTTCTTTACAGCGCCGTCGTCCGTCACATCGAAGGCAATGACGCTGATCGGCGCGCCAGATTGGCGCAGCGTATCGGCTTGCTCATCCAAAATCGACCGGCGGCGGCCGACCAGTGTTACCCGGGCGCCTTCTTCCGCGAATACTCTAGCGATCGCCGCGCCGATTCCCGTGCCACCGCCTGTTATAAGAACATGCCTGGTCGTCGCATCGGGAAGCGGGTCGGAAGCCATCGTTATTCCTCTTCAGCTCCGCCGAGCGAGGGCCTGGCATCGACCATCTCTGCCGTCAGAATGCCGACTAGGCAGTCGATCAGATTTCCAATCTCGACCGAGTTGCGCGCCTTGGCTCCGACGGGCCGCACAGCGGCCAGTTCGCGCTCGATGTCGGCCAGGCCCTGTCCCAGCGTCTTCAGGACGATTTCCATGCGCAGATTGGCGATCTTGCGCGGCAACTGCGGACACAGGTAGCGATAATGAGCGGCACAACCCAGCACGCTGGAATAATGGCGGCGACGCACCAGTACGTTGACATGCTCGGGCGAGCTTTGCGCCCGTTCGAGAAAGCGGCAATAGAAACTGCGTCCGACGGCCTGCAACAGCGTTCCAGCCAGAGGCTCGACGAGGATCCGGGCGATGTCTCGCATCGCCGGCGGCTTGCCGCTTTGATCGAGCTCAGTCAGCAGGTGCAAGCGACGCTCGTTGATCGGCGACATGCGCATTTCAAAGATGGCATCCACCAAGGCGGAGCGCGTGCCGAAATGATATTGTAATGCTGATTCGTTGCCGACTTTCGCCGCCTGGATGATCTGTTTGGAACTAACACCGTCGATTCCATGCTGCGCGAACAATCGTTCGGCCGCCTCGATCAGACGCATTCGGGTGTTGGTGCGTCGAACTGTCTTGGCCGGCGCCCGCCGCTTCCTTGTGCTTTTTTTCAAGGCCATGTGGAATTCCCGCTTTGATCTTCTGGTAACTCAAGGTTGCGCGGGTGACAAGCGGCAAACATCGTCGTCACGACTGACGCAAACTGTTTAATGAGTTGACATTAAAATAGGATTATGCGCTGATTTTTAACGGGAAGGAGGCAGTGGCACCGCCATTGCCGTCGTAGACAAATGACCGCGCGCCCGACGCCGGGAACGCACGGCGAAACGGGCCTGAGCGATGGCGATACGCAATTTGAAGGATTTTCTGTCAGGCGCGATGTTCATCACCTTCGGCGCTCTCGGCCTATGGTTCGGCCGCGGGTATACCGTGGGCACGACGTTCCAGATGGGACCGGGCTATTTCCCCCTAGTTCTTTCGATCGGTTTGATCGCCATCGGACTGATCGTAGTGGTTCGCTCCCTGGCGCAGACAGGCGATGCGCCTGAAAGAGGATCGCTGCGGCCGCTGGCAGTCGTGCTGTGCGCTGTGACGGCGTTCGGATTGCTGGTCGAATTCGCCGGCCTGATCGCCGCCGTTGCCGTCACCGTCTTGGTGGGCGGACTGGCCTCTCTCGAGAGCCGCAGACTAGAACTCGCCATATTGGCGGTTGGGACCGCCGTCTTCTGCGCCGCGTTGTTCGTATATGGGCTGGGACTACCGATTCCGCTCTGGCCACGCTGATGGAAGTTCTGAACAATCTGGGGACCGGATTTTCCGCAGCGCTGACGCTGAGCGACCTTGGTTTCTGCCTGCTTGGCGTGCTGCTGGGAACATTGGTCGGCGTACTACCGGGCGTTGGGCCGCTCGCCACCATCGCCATGCTCCTGCCGATCACTTTCGGGCTCGATCCCCTGCCCGCGCTGATCATGCTGTCGGGCATCTATTACGGTTCGCAATACGGTGGATCGACCACTGCCATCCTGGTCAACATGCCAGGCGAATCCTCATCGGTCGTTACCTGCATCGACGGCTATCAGATGGCACGCCAGGGCCGCGCCGGGCCGGCGCTCGCGGTTGCCGCCATTGGCTCTTTCATCGCTGGCTGCATCGCCACCCTGGCGATCGCCGTGTTCGGCCCGGTCCTAGCCGCCTTTTCGCAGCGTTTCAGCGCCCCCGAATACTTCTCGCTGATGCTGTTTGGCCTGATCTCCGCCGTCGTCCTGGCGCGCGGTTCGGTAATCAAGGCCGTAGGCATGATCCTGCTCGGCCTGCTGCTGGGCCAGATCGGCACCGATATCAGTTCAGGCGTGGTGCGCTACACCATGGGAGTGCCGGAACTCTCCGATGGCATCGGCTTTGTACCGCTGGCACTGGGGCTGTTCGGCCTGTCAGAGATCATCGCCAATCTGGAGAAGCCCGCGCGGCGCAGCATCCTCAGCACCTCGGTGTCCGGACTATGGCTGCGCTGGGTTGAGTTCAAGAGCGCCCTGCCCGCGATCCTGCGCGGCACCGCGTTAGGGTCGGTGCTGGGAATTCTGCCTGGCGGCGGTGCCGTATTGAGCGCCTTCGCTGCCTACACGCTGGAAAAGAAACTGGCCAAGGATCCCTCGCGTTTCGGACGAGGCGCTATCGAGGGCGTGGCCGCTCCCGAGGCAGCCAATAATGCCGGCTCGCAGACCAGCTTCATTCCGCTGCTGACGCTTGGCATTCCCTCCAACGCCATCATGGCGTTGATGATGGGAGCCATGATGATCCAGGGAATCGCGCCCGGCGCACGGGTGATGGAAGCCCGACCCGAACTGTTCTGGGGCCTGGTCGCCAGCATGTGGATCGGTAATCTGCTGCTGCTGATCATCAACCTTCCTCTGATCGGAGTCTGGGTGTGGGTGCTTCGCATCCCATATCGCCTGTTGTTCCCCGCCGTCATCGTCTTCTGCTGCATTGGAGTCTACAGCCTCAACAACAGCGCCTTCGAGGTCCTTCTGACGGTTATGCTGACGTTGTTAGGCTATGCCTGTCTCAAGCTCGACTGCGAACCTGCGCCGCTGTTGCTCGGTTTCGTTCTTGGCGGGCCGCTGGAAGAGAATCTCAGGCGCGCCATGCTGTTCTCCAAGGGCGACCCGATTATCTTCGTCGAACGGCCGATCAGCGCCGTCATCCTCGCCTTCGCCGCGTTGCTCCTGCTTATGGTGATCCTTCCTGCCGTGAGACGTGGACGCGAACGGGCTTTTGTGGAATAGGCCATGGGCGCGCTAGCTGGATTCTCGATCGTCGAATTCGCCGGCATCGGCCCAGTGCCGTTCTGCGGCATGCTGCTGGCCGACATGGGAGCCGACATCGTCCGCATCGACCCGGTCGATGATGCCGGCCGCGGCATTGGTCTGCCGCCGCGCTACCAGGTGATGGCCCGCGGCAGACACACCATCGCCATCGACCTCAAGCAGCCGCGCGGCCGGGAGATCGCGCTAGCGTTGACCGAGCGGGCCGACGCGCTGATCGAAGGATTCCGCCCCGGAGTGATGGAACGATTGGGGCTCGGACCGGAAATCTGCCTGGCGCGCAACGAGAAGCTTGTCTACGGGCGCATGACTGGATGGGGCCAGGAAGGTCCTTGGGCACAGAAGGCGGGACACGATATCAACTACATCGCGCTGGCGGGCGCACTGTTCGCCATCGGGGAGAACGAAGGCGATCCGGTGCCACCGCTCAATCTCGTTGGCGATTTTGGCGGTGGCGCGCTTTATCTCTGTATAGGCGTGCTGTCGGCACTGCTTGAAACCTCCCGTTCCGGCCGGGGACAGGTCGTCGACGCCGCAATCGTTGACGGTGCGGCTTCGCTTATGGGGCCGCTGCTGGGACGCATCTCCCACGGATCCTGGGTCGAACGGCGTGGCAGCAACCCCTTCGATTCGGGCTCGCATTTCTACGGCACGTACAAAACGTCCGACGGCGCACATATAGCGTTAGGCGCCGTCGAACCGAAATTCTACCGCGAACTTCTCGACGTCCTTGGTCTGGCGGACGACGCCGACTTCCGCGACCGACAGATGGATCGCAGTGCCTGGCCTGGCCTGAAAGCGCGATTGGCCAAGATCTTCGCCCAGCGCTCAATGGCGCAATGGTGCGAAGCTTTCGGCGACCGCGACGCGTGTTTTGCCCCGGTGCTGCCTCCAAGCGCGGCACGAGAGCATCCGCATCTCCGCGCCCGCGGCACCATCGTCGAACGCGACGGCGTGCTCGAACCCGCCCCTGCGCCGCGCTTCAGCCGGACGCCGTCCAACCGCGGCGACCGGCCGAAGGATCGCGGCGCCGATACCGATGCAGTGCTGCGGCAGCTGGGATTGGAGGCTGCCGAAATTGCGACGCTGCGCCATAAAGGTATCGTCGCATAACCCTCAGTTAATGCTTTGACATTAAAAAAATAATGTGGAAGCGTTGATCATGACTTTCGCCGAAGCCAGGGGATATCCGGGATGATTCGCGACCAGAAGCGCCTCGACAGGGCGCTGGAAAATATCCGCGACGTGGTGC
>JAQSWP010000075.1 GCA_029266575.1 Alphaproteobacteria bacterium
GGGAGGGATCGATCGACTGGATGGTGAAGAGGTTCAGTCCCACCGGCGGGGTGATCAGCCCGATTTCCAGCACCAGCACCAAGATGATGCCGAACCAAATCGGATCGTATTTCAGGCCGACGATCACCGGATAGACCACCGAGAGCGTCAGCACCATCATCGAGATGGCGTCGATGAACATGCCAAGCAGCACGTAGATGCCGACGATGACCAGCAGGATCCAGATGCGGCCCATCGAGATGCCGGTGATCCATTCGGCCACGTCCTGGTTGACGCCCCAGGAGAACACGGCGAAGGAGAAGATCTGCGCACCCATGACGACAAAAATCAGCATCGCCGTGACATGCGCAGTCGACAGCACCGAGTCGCGCAGTAGCGTCCAGTTGAGCTGCTTCTTCATCGCCGCCACCAGCAGCGACATAACGATGCCGATACCCGCCACCTCGTTGGTGGTGGCGCCGACGTAATAGATGCCGCCCAGGATAATGACGATGATGCCGGTCAGCGGCACGATTTCCGACAGCGAACTGAAGATAGACTGGCGCTCGCTCTCGGGCAGTTGCGGCGGCTTAGGCACGCTGAAGGCGGAGACGAAAATATAGGCATGGAAAATCAGCGTGATCACCACGCCAGGAACGATTGCCGCCAGGAACAGTCGCCCCAGCGAGGCTTCGGTCAGCGCCGCATAGATGATTAGCGGAATGGAAGGTGGGATCAGAATGCCCAACGTGCCGCCTGCCGCCATCGAGCCGAACACCGCGCGCTTCTCATAACCCAGCCGCAACAGATTTGGGATCGCCGCCTTGCCGATCGAGGCGGCGGTGGCGATGCTGGAGCCGCAGACGGCGGAGAACACCGCGCAGGCGGCGATATTGGCGTGCAGCAGGCCGCCCGGTACGCCGCGCGCCCACCAGGCGACGGCGTTGTAGAAGCGGGTGGCGACACCGGCGCGCTGGATGATCTCGCCCATCAGGATGAACAGCGGAATGGAGATCAGCACGTCATTGCTCGCGGTGTTCCACATGCCAATCCCCGCACCCTGCAGCAGGTTGGGATCGAGCAGCACCAGCCAAAACATCCCCGCCAGGCCCAGCGCCAGAGCAATCGGCAGGCCCAGCACCAGCGGCACCAGGATGGTCAGCCCCATGAGAACGAGGGTCATGTCTATTGCCGAGTTTGCGGAGCGGACCAGTTGGCGCGGAATTTCCTGGCATCGGCGATCAGGATGACCATCGTGCGCAACAGCAGCGCCAGCAGGCCCACGATCATGGCGAGCTGCGGAATCCACAGCGGCGTGCGCAATAGATTCTGCGTGCGCTCACCACTGACATAGCCGTTCCACGTCGTCTGGCAGGCAATGGCCAGCAGCACTGCTGCATAGAGCACGAATAGCGGGTCGCTGAAAAACAGCCTAATGATGGCGCGCATTTTCGCCGGGAAGAAGGCATCGAAGAAGTCGGCCCTGATATGGCTCTCGTCATGGGTGACGATGGGCACGGCGAAGAATACGATCGTCGCCATCAGGAACGGGCCGATTTCGCTCGATAGATAAGTCGGCAGCCTGAACTGCGCCAGGATCACGTCCAGCACAACGACACCGGTGAGGACGAGGACGACGAGAGCCGAAACCCAGTAAAGTGCGCGGTCGAGTTTCACCAGCATTCCGACGCTCGCAAGGTTCGCGATGTTTCAGGACGGAAGCCGCCTATCTGGCGGCTTCGACCTGTTTCAGGATATCGGCCAGCAACGGCCCAGCCTGGTCGCCCACTCGCTTCTGCCATGCCGGCCAGATGTTTTCCGACGCCGTCTTGCGCAAGGCGGCATAGTCTTCCTTGGACGCGTCGTTGACGGTGAAGCCGGTCATGGTGCGCAGCTCCGCTTTCTTGGTGCGATCGCTTTCCGGCATGTAGGCGCGCTGCGTCTGCTCCAGCGCTTTCATCTCGGCGACGAACACCTCTCGCAGCTTCGGCGGCAGCTTGGCCAACGCCTCGCTGCTGACCAGGACGCTGGAGGATACGAACATCAAATTGGCGATGTAGCCCGACTTCAGCACTTCCTTCCACTGGCCGCCGCCGCCCAGATTGCCGACGCCGGTGATGACGCCGTCCAGCGAGTTGCGTTGCAGGGCCGAATAGACTTCCGGGTTGGCGATGCTCACGGGGCTAGCTTTCAGCGCCGCGATCAGCTCGCTCAATTCCGGGCTGAACACTCGGATGCGCTTGCCGCCAATGTCGGAGACGTTCTTGACCGGCTTGGTGAACCAGAAATTCATGGGCTCGTAGTAGTAATGCGCCATCATCTGGCCGCCGTTCTCGCTCACGACGCGCTGCAATTCGGCCTTCATCGACGGCGCCGCCCAGGCGCGGTCTACGCCGGCCTGCGCCACTTTGGGATCAGACAGCATTGGCAGCAGGAACGGCAATTCTGGTGCGGCCAGCAGCGGATAGGTGCCGGCGCTGTAGGACGGCAGCCATTCGGTCATTTCGACCTGGCCCTTCTTCAGCACGGTAAGCGCATCGGTCGCCTTGTACGGCGTCTCGCCATAATTGACGAAGCGGATGCTGAGTTGGCCTTGCGTTTTGGTCTCGACATTCTTGAACGCCTCGATGACGTTCTTGGCGAAATCATGCGACGGCGGAATGACGGAATAGTACCGCCATTTGACCGGCTCCTGCGCGTTGGCGATGCCGGCTGCGGCCAGCACGCAAGCGATGACAGCTCCCAGAAATCTCATGATGGTTCCCTCCGTTGAACACCCCTTAAAGGGGTTGTTTTGTCGAACTCCAGGATCAATGCCTATACAGGCATTAACCAAACGAACGTTTGATCATATCTTTGGCCGGTTCGCGGCAATAATCAATGGCCGAAATCGAGTTCGCCCACGTTTATTGCCCGCCGCTGCAAAATAAACAAACGATTGTTCAACAAATTCACCGATGCTATAGGGGAAACCTCGGTTTTTTCCGAACGTGGCGTGAAATCCGAGGCTGTATATCCACCGTCTTTTCGCAGGGACCCGCAAAATGCGACCTGACCGCAGCACAGTTCGACGGGTTGCATTCGACATCGGCGGCACGTTCACCGACGTCATCGTGTTGTTCGAGGACGGCAGGCTCGAGACCTTGAAAATCCTGTCAATGCTCGACAGCGTCGGCGACGACATCAGGAAATATCTCGAACCGCATGGCGGCAGAGCCGGCAGCATCGTGCACGGCACCACCGTCGCCACCAACGCCATCCTGGAAAACCACTTGCCGCGCGTAGCGCTGCTTACCACCAAAGGCTTCCGCGACATTCTCGAGATGCGCACCCAGCGCCGGCCCAATGTCTACGACGTGAACTGGAGCCGCACGCCGTCGTTGGTGCCGCGCGAACTCGTTTTCGAAATCCACGAGCGCACCACCGCCGCCGGCGGCGTCGAAACCGCGCTGGACGAGACTCAGGCCAAGGCGCAGGTCGATGCCGTCTTGAAGTCCGGCGTAAAAGCCGTCGCCATCTGCCTGATCAATTCCTATCGTAATCCCGCCCATGAGAAGGCGCTGGAAGCCGCGTTCGACAAGGCGGCGCCCACCCTGCCCGTTTCCGCCTCCTATCGCGACTTCGCCGAGATCCGCGAGTACGAGCGCACCAGCACCACGGTGGTGAACGCCGCCTTGCGTCCCATCGTCGACGATTACCTGACGCGCCTCGAACGCCAACTCGACGTCGCCGATCGCGACCTGCAGGTCATGCAATCCAATGGCGGGCTGATTGCTTCGTCCACCGCCCGCCGCCGTCCCGTCACCATCATCGAATCCGGTCCCGCCGCCGGCGTGATGGCCGCCGTCCGCATCGCGCGCGAAGCCGGTCTGGCCCAGGCGCTGGCTTTCGACATGGGCGGCACCACCGCCAAGGCAACGCTGATCATGGACGGCAAGCCGCTGGAGAAGCCCAGCGGCGAGGTCGGCTCCGGCATCAACATCGCCTCGCGCTTCTATGGCGGCTGGGGCCATGCGGTGCAGGTGCCGACGCTCGACATCGCCGAAGTCAGCGCCGGCGGCGGCTCCATCGCCTGGATCGACGGCGGCGGCGCTTTACGCGTCGGCCCCGAAGGCGCCGGCGCGCAACCCGGCCCCGCCTGCTACGGCCGCGGTGGCACGCGCCCGACCGTCACCGACGCCAATGTCGTGCTGGGCTACATCAACCCCAAAGGTCTCGCCGGCCAGACCATCGCGATCGACCGCGACTCCGCCGCCACCGCCATCGACACGCATATCGCCAAACCGCTCGGCCTCACACTGCTCGAAACCGCCGCCGGCATCGTGCGCGTCGCCAACGCCACCACCATGCGCGCGCTGCGCGCCGTCTCCATCGAACGTGGTGTGGATCCACGCGGCGTCTCCATCATCGCTTTCGGCGGTGCCGGTCCGATCCATGCGGCGCCTTTGGGCGACGTGCTGGGCGTGGCCTCGGTGGTGGTGCCGCCTTTCCCCGGCATCTTCAGCGCCGTGGGATTGCTGCTCGCCGAATTCCGCTACGACGGCGTGCGCAGCCTAGTGATGGCACTCGACAGGCTCGACCACAATGCCATGGAAGAGATTTTCGCCGGCCTGCGCCATGACGTGCGCGAGGCGATGGCGGCGCAGAACATCGAGGCCGGCTCGGCGGTAATGCACGACTACATCGACGTGCGCTACAAGGGCCAGGACAAGTCGCTGACCATGGCCTTCGCCGACCCGCCAAAGGGCACGAGCCTGAGCGAGCACGTCACACAGCGCTTCGCCGGCGAGCATTTCGCCATGTTCGGCTATCGCCGCAACGACCCGGCCGAGATCGTGGCCTTGCGCGTGCGCGGCACGGCCGGTGCGAGCGCCACCGCCATCGCCGATATCGCGGCCTCCGCCGTCAACGCCTCGCCACCGCCGCGCAGCCGCCGCCCGGTTTGCTTCGATCCCAAGATCGGCGCTGTCGAAATCCTGACCCTGCCGCGCGGTCTTCTGACGGCGGAAAAGACCGACGGCCCGATGATCGTCGAGGAGCGCGACACCTCCATCGTGGTGCCGCCGGGTTGGACCGCACGGGTCGATGCGCTGAAGAATGTCATTCTGGAGAAACGGACATGACCGAGGCTTTCGATCCCGTTCTCGTCGAAGTCATCAACAATGAACTTGGCGCCGTCACCGAGGAGATCGCGGTGGTGATCTGGCGTTCGGGCCAGTCGGCGCAGCTCAAGACCGGCGATTTCGCCACCGCAATCTGCGACGCCAAGGGCCGCATAATCGGCCAAGGCTTCGCCGCGCCGTTCCAGTTGGCGATCTTCGAAGAGCTGATGAAGCACGTCATCGCTACCTATGGCGAGAAGTTCCAGGCCGGCGACGTGGTCATCACCAACGATCCGCATTCGGGTATGGGCCACATGCCCGATTTCGGCGTCGTGGTGCCCGTCATGCTGAACGGCAAGGCGCAGGCCTTCTGCATTTCCTATTCGCACCATTCCGATGTCGGTGGCCGCTTCCCCGGCAGCTTCTCCAGCGAAGGCCGCTCCAGCTACGAGGAAGGCCTGCGCATCCCGATCGTCAAGCTGGTCGAAGCCGGCAAGATGAACCAGGCCGTGCTCGATATCGTGCGCTGCAATGTGCGTGTGCCGGAGGAATGGGTAGGCGACATTCAAGCCAAGATCGCCGGCTGTGAACGCGGCGCCGAACAGGCCGCGCTGATCATCGCCCGCCACGGCGTCGAGAAATTCAGCCAGGCTTGCACCCATGTGATGGAGCACGCCGAGAAGAGCTTGCGCGCCGCCATCGCCCAGACCAAGGACGGCTCCTACCACGCCTCCTACACAATGCAGGAACGCGAGGGCCCGATCGAACTGAAGCTGACCTTGAAAATCGCCGGCGATAGCATGGTTGCAGATTTCTCCGGCTGTTCGCCGCAGGTCGCCTACGCGCTCAATTCGCCACTATCGATGACACGCGCGGGTGTGTTCGGCGCGCTGAAATGCATCATCGGGCCTGCGCTGCCGATGAATTACGGCTTCTTCCGCCCGGTCGAGGTCATCGCAGCGCCGGGCTCGATCCTCAACCCGATCTTCCCCGCGCCGGTGGCGGGCCGCGCGCCGGTCTTCTTCCGCATCTTCGACCTGGTGTTCTCGGCACTGGCGCAAGCCCTGCCCGGCAAGGTGCCGGTGGTGGGCGAAGGCGGTGACGCTTTGCATTTCAGCGGTCACACCAGCGATGGCCAGGAAGTCTCCTTCCTCGATCTCTATTTCGGCGGCTGGGGCGCGCGACCGAAAGCCGATGGCATCGACGGCGTGGCGCCGGTCTTCATGGGCTCCTATGGCGCCATGTCGATCGAGATGCTGGAAGCCGAACAGCCGATCATGGTCGACGGTTTCGGCTTCGTTCCCGATAGCGCGGGCGCCGGCCAATATCGCGGTTCGGCCGCGGTCTACCGGCAATGGCGGTTTCTCGCCCCCGGTCACGCCATGATCCGCACCGGACGACTGGAGCCGGCGCCGGGTGGCAATGGCGGCCGGGCCGGCGCGTCGGCGCGCACGACGGTGACGCGCAACGGCGTCACCAGCGATGCCGGCGGCGGCACGCATGTGCATTTTGACGTAGCGGCAGGCGACGTGGTCTATCACAGCACCGCCGGGGCCGGCGGCTATGGCGATCCGCACGAGCGGCCGGCCGAGTTGGTCGTGGCCGACGTCAAATCCGACCTGCTGTCGCAGCAGAGTGCAGAAGAAATTTACGGTGTCTCGTTCGAGAATGGGGCGCCGCGATCGAAAAGGCGCGCTGCCAGATAGGCTTAGCGCGCTTCCGCGCCCTTTCGGATGATGTCGACGATACGCCTGGCGATGATCGTCGGCGTGTCGCGGCCGGGGCTATACCAGATCAAGGTCCAGCCCATGGCGCCAAACAGGGTCAGGCGCAGATATTTCCGATCTACCCCGCGGCGCAGCGGCAGCGCCTTGATCAGCTTGTTGAAGATCGCTTCGTATGCATCGCGCTTGGGAATGATGCGTCCGCGCACGGTTTCGGAATGCTGGAAGGGAAACTCGTAATCGGCGATGCGCACGAAATTGTCGTTGGAGAGGATGACCTCGACATGGGCGATGCAGGCTGCTTCGAGCTGCGCCCACGGCTCGCGCGGCGTTTTGATCGCCGCTAGCACGCCGACCGAGGTGCGGCGCAGCCCTTCCTCGAAGACGTTGATGAAGAGATCTTCCTTCGACGAAAAATGGTGATACAGCGAGCCGACCAACAGGCCGGCCGCATCGGCGATGTCGCGCATGGAAGCTGCGTCGTAGCCATTGGCGCAAAAATGATGCGCCGCCGCCTCCATGACGTTCTGCCGGCGGTTCTCCGATTTCGGCCGGCCGCGCCGGCGCGGCACGTCCGCAGCCTTTTTGGCCTTGGTCATGAACGCAGCGCCGTGACCGATGTCATGCCTTCTCTCCTGCCGGCGAGCGGACGACGTCGATGCCATAGTCGCGCCGGGCTCCCTCGGCGCTGACGAAGCCGTCGCGCACGTCCCGCCGTACGCTGTCGGGATCGCGCTGCTTCGGATCGCCGTAACCGCCGCCGCCAGGCAGTATCACGACCAGCTTTTCGTTGGCGTCCAAGGTCGAACGGCCAATGGCGTGCACCGATTTGCCTTCGATGGTGTAGCGATGCGGCGTGCCGGGCTTGCCGCCGCGTACGCCCTGTGGCGCGAAATCGGTCTGGCGGCCGAAGAACGAGAGCGTCAGCGGATGGCCGGGATCGTTGCGCATGATAACTTCCTGGCCCAATCCGCCGCGATACTTGCCGGCGCCGCCCGAGTCGGGCAGCAGTCGCTTGCTCTCGATGGTGATGCCGGTCAGGGTTTCCCACACTTCGATCGGGATGATCTTCATGCTGGCGGGCGTCGCCAGGGTCGGCATGCCGTCCATGCCATCCATGGCGCCATAGCCGCCGGAGGCGAAGAACATGTTGGACATTTCGCGCCCGCCCACGACCTTGCCCTGGACGTTGATGAGATCGACCATGCCGCTTTGCGCCTGCACTCGTTCGGGCAACGCATCGGCGAAGGCGCCCATCACCAGCGGCGTGACGTAATGGCCGACCACGTGGCGGCCGGCCGTAGGCGCCGGCGGCAGAGCATTCAGGATGCAATTGTCGGGCGCGGAGAACGACAGCGGTCCGATCGAGCCTTCATTGGCGGGCAGATTGGGTACGGTCAGCAAGCGCAGGGCGAAGATCGCCATGGCGCGTGTGTAGCAGAACGGCACGTTGATGGCGCCGGCGACGATCCGGTCGGAGCCTGCAAAATCGACCGCGATGGTGCCGTCTTTGACCGTGCAGCGGCAGGCCAGGGTCAGCGAGCCGTCGAGGCCTTCGATCTGCATGCGATTCTCGTAGATGCCGTTCGGAATGCGCGCGATCGCTTCGCGCATGGCGGCTTCGGATTTGCCGATAATGGCATCGCCCAGCGCGCCCAGATCCGTGAGCCTGTATTCGTCCATGAACTCCAGCAACAGCCGCTCGCCCAGCTCATTGCAGGTGACGTTGGCCATGATGTCGCCCACGACCTGCTCAGAGACGCGCACGTTGGAGCGGATGATGGCCATGATCGAGGGATCAACCTTGCCGTCCCGGATCAGGCGCACCGCCGGCAAATGTAGGCCCTCGGCGAATTTGTCGGCGATGTTGGCGGAGAAGCCGAGCCCACCCATGTCGGGCATGTGCGTATCGGAGAAGGTGAAGCCGATCAGCCTGTTCTTACGGAACACCGGGCGGACGAAATTCATGTCGTAGACATGGCCGGTGCCGTGCCAAGGGTCGTTGGTGATGAAGAGATCGCCCGGCAGCATTTCGGCCACCGGGAAATTGTCCATTACGTAACGGATGGTGTTGGCGGCCGTGCCGCTATGGCCCGGCGCGCTGAGGCGCCCTTGAGCCAGTGCCCGGCCCTTGGCGTCGAACACCACCACGGAGAGATCGTAGGATTCGCGCACGATGGTGGAGAACGACGTGCGGATCAACGCTGCCGTCATCTCGCTGGTGATGGCGTTGAGACGGTCCCACATGATGCCAAGAAGTACTGGATCGATGGTGGCCATGGTCATCTCCTCTCCGCGACGCCGATTTCCGCGACCAGATTCATGCCGGCATCGACGGTGATGCGATCGCCGGCATTGATGATGGAAGTCGATTCCTTCTCTTCGATCAGCGCCGGACCTTCCAGCATATCGGCCGGCTTCAGTGCCGCGCGGTCATAGACCGGGCACGACACCAGCCCCTGCGATTCGGGCTGATAGACCATGCGATGACCCTTCAGCGCTGCGCCTTCGGCCTGACGCAACAAGCGATAGCCTGCCTGCATCTTGGGCGCCGGGCCCACCGCCTCGACTTTGAAATTGACGATCTCCAGCGGCTCGCGCAGGAAGCTCGTAGAGAAGACGCGCTCGTATTCCTTGCCGAACAGATCGCCCAGTTCGCTGACTCGCGTTGATTTGCCGCTCGGATCGGGCAACAGGATTTCGATCTCATAGCCCTGCCCGCGGTAGCGCATGTCGAGACGGCGGCGGATGCGGATATCTTTGCGAGACAGGCCGGCGCGTTCAAGGAAGGCGGTGGCTTCGGCGATGGGGGCGGCAAAGGCGGCATCCAGCGTCTTGTCGTCCAGCCCGTCGATGGCCAGCGTACGCGACAGCACGGTTTCGAACGACAGCGGGCTGACCAGCAGGCCGAACGCCGACATCACGCCGGCGCCGACCGGGAACACCACGTGGGGGATGCGCAGGATGCGGGCGATGCGGGCGGCATGCAGCGGACCCGAGCCGCCAAAAGCTGTCATCGCGAAGCTGCGATAGTCGTGGCCGCGCTCGGCGGCATGCAGGCGGAAGGCCTGCGCCATGCCCTCATTGGCGGTCTGGTGAATGCCCCAGGCGGCGTGCATTGCTTCGATACCGAGTGGCTTGCCCAGGCGTCCCATGATCGCCTGTTCGGCGGCGGCGCGATCCAGCTTCATGCGCCCGCCGAGGAAGAAATCGGGATCAAGGAAGCCCAGCAGCAGATTGGCGTCGGTGATGGTCGGCAATTGCCCGTCTTGGCCGTAGCAGGCGGGACCAGGCTCGGCGCCGGCGCTGCGCGGGCCGACCTTGATTACGCCGCGCTCGTCGATGCCGGCGATGCTGCCGCCGCCCATGCCGATCTCGACCATGTCGATGACCGGGATCTTGACCGTGAAGCCGCTACCGGTCTTGTGCTCGTGGATGTGGGCGACTTCCAGTTCGTATTTCTTCTGCGGCTCGTGGCCGACGATCAGCGCGCCCTTGGCGGTGGTGCCCCCCATGTCGAAGGACAGCAGATCGGGCAGCCCCAGCAGGCGACTGACATGCGCCGACATCAGCGCGCCGGCGGCCGGTCCCGATTCCAGCAGGCGCACCGGATAGGTGCGCGCGGTGTCGGGCGTCACCGTGCCGCCGTTGGACGTCATGATGTAGAAGCGGCCGGCGAATTTCTCGCGCTGCAGACCGCTTTCCAGTTTCTGGATATAGAGATCCATCATGCGCGCCACGTAGGCGTTCATGGTCGTGGTGGTCCAGCGCTCGAATTCGCGCATGAACGGCAGCACATCAGACGAAGCCGAAACGTAGAAGCCGGGGAATTCCTTGGTCGCGATTTCCTTGATGCGCTGCTCGTGCTTGGGCTCGACATAGGAATGCAACAGGCACACGGCCAGCGCCTCGGCCCCGGCCGCGCGCGCTTTGGTCAGGATCGCCCGCAGCTCGGCCTCGTCCAGCGCTTTGCGCACCTTGCCGTCTGGGCCGATACGTTCGTCGATCTCGAAAATCAGCGGTCGCGACACCAAAGGCTCGGGATAGCGCAGGCGCATGTCGAACTGGTCGTACCGATTCTCGGCGCCGATGCTGAGCACGTCGCGGAAGCCCTTAGTCACGATCATGGCGCACAGGCTACCCTTGCGCTCGATGACGGCATTGGTCACCAAGGTCGTGCCATGGATCAAGGCGGTGATTTCTTGCACTGGCGCCTTGGCCATGGCCAGCAACTCGATCATGCCCTGCAGCACCGCCTGCGCCGGCTCCTTCGGCGTTGTCAGCAGCTTGTGAATCGTCACGCCGCCGGAGTTTTCATCCAGCAGAGCCAGATCGGTGAAAGTGCCGCCGATGTCAACACCAAGACGATAACTCACAACGCTCTCCACACGCTTTCGCAGCTCAGACTCACCAAACGATCTCCGCTTGGCGTAACACGGCGATCTGGGCTGAGGACAGGCCGAGATGGCGCGACAGCACCTGTTCGGTATGTTCGCACAGCAGCGGCGCCGTTTTATCCACCTCGCTGGGGCGGCGCGCCAGTTTCCACGGCCGGCCGATATGGCGGCGCACGCCGACTTCCGGGTGCGGCAGTTCGACGAAAAAGCCGCGCTGCTCCAAATGCGGATCGTGCAGCATTTCGCCCGCGCTATAGACCGGGAAGGACGGCACGGCGTGTTGCTGAAGCCGCTTCAACGCCGCGGCGCGATCAAGCTTTTGGGTGCGCTCGCCGATCTCGGCATCGAGCGCCTCTTCGTTCTGCTTGCGGGCGGGATTGTCCGCAAAGCGCGGATCGCGCTCGCCCTCCGGCCAGTCGAGCGCGGCGCAAAGACCACGCCACTGGGCCTGATCGTTGGCGGCGATGGCGATCCAGCGATCCTCGCCGCTGCACGGATAGGCATTGTGCGGGGCAATGACCGGATCGCGGTTGCCGAGATAGGGATACGCCGGATTGCCGACCGCGGCGTTGGCGAAGCCTTCGATATTGTTAGCGGCGGTTGTTTCCCACAGCGAGATATCCACGGTTTGGCCGCCGCCATGCAGCTTGCGCGCCACGAGTGCTGCAGCGATGGCGAAGCTGGCATAGACGCCGGCATTGGGATCGCCATAGCCCGACGATGGGTAGAGCGGCGTCTTGCCGTCATCGGCGACGATGCCGGCCAGCGGCACCACGGTCGGGCCATAGGCGATGTGGTGCTTGAAGGCGCCGGTTTTGCCGAAGCCGGAAATCTCGACCACGATCATGTCGGGGTTGATTGCGCGCAGCGTGTCGGCGCCGACGCCCAGACGTTCCATGACGCCGGTGGAGAAATTGCTGACGGCGACATCGCATTGCGCCGCCAGCTCCTTGATCATCGCCAGACCCTGCGGCGTCTTGATGTCGATGCCGACGCTCTGCTTCATCTGGTTGTATTCGTTGAAGTAGCCGCCGCGATTGTCGCCGGGCTCCATGTCGTGCGGGAAGATGTTGAACTTGCGCGTGAAGTCGGGACGCTTGGGCGATTCGATCTTGATGATCTCCGCACCCAGGAACGCCAATTGCTGCGTGCAATGCGGGCCCGCCCAGAAATGGCTGAAATCCAGCACCTTCACACCAGTAAGCGGCAAGCGAGACGCTGACGTTTCCCGCCCTACGGGGGAATGTCTGTCGGCGAAGATTCGGTTCTTGTCAGCCTCGCCCAAACGCGGCGCGGGCGAGCGCACACCCCACCAGCCGCCGTCCTGCATCACAGGCGGACCCGGCAGCCGCAATTTGCCGGCGACGGGATGTTCATGCTCGCGGATGAAGCCGCGCGACTGCAGATGCTCCTGGTCGGCGACCTGATCGGGCGTCAGTACCATGGTAGCGCAGAC
>JAQSWP010000076.1 GCA_029266575.1 Alphaproteobacteria bacterium
GGCGTGCCGACGAAGATCGCTTCCAGCAGCACGAAGATGAAGCCGGCCAGCCCCAGCCCGCTCATGGCGAACCCGGCGATTGCCGCCATGCGCAAGGGCATGACCGAGAAGTTCAGGAACATCGACAGGAAGAGGCGGATCAGGCGGCGCAGCGTGTAGTTGGTGCGGCCGATGGCGCGCGGCAGATGCTTAACTTCCAGCCGGCCGATATTCTGCGTCGCCTGCATCAGCAGCCCATCGACGTAAGGATAGGGCCCGGCATATGTGACGACCTGGTCGCGGGCGAAGGCGGAGATGCAGCGGAAGCTGGAAAGATAAAGCCCCTTGGGCTTGTCGATCAGCCAGTCGGCGCACCAGTTGGTGAAGGCGCTGCCCAGATTGCGCCAGGCCTCGTGCTCCTTGCGCGCGTAATAGGTATAGACCACGTCGCAATCGTTATCGCGCGTGTGCTCGAACAGCCGCGCCACCTCTTCCGGCGGATTCTGCAGATCGTCGTCCATGGTGATGATGTATTTGCCGCGCGCCAGGTTCAGCCCGGCCATCACCGCGTTGTGTTCGCCGAAATTGCGCGACAGATTCACCAGGGTGATCGGCACGGTCGCCTTCGCCACCAGCTCACGACAGACCGCGAGGCTGTTGTCGCGGCTGCCGTCATTGACCAGCACGATCTCCAGCCCGCCGGCGATCGTGAGGCCGCTCAGCGCTGCGACCAGCTCGCCGATGCTGGCAGCGCCGTTATAGACCGGGATGACGACGCTGAGAGCCGGTTGGTCAGACATTCTTCCTCGCCACAACGAGCAGCGAGCCGCCCGCCGGCAGTCGCA
The DNA here is from genome assembly GCA_029266575.1 of Alphaproteobacteria bacterium. Classification (GTDB taxonomy): domain Bacteria; phylum Pseudomonadota; class Alphaproteobacteria; order Reyranellales; family JAQSWP01; genus JAQSWP01. The sequence continues at coordinate 825 of JAQSWP010000076.1, forward strand.
AGCCCAGCGCGATCAGGCCGCGCTCCACAGACAGAATAGCGCCGAACAGCGCATTGAGGAGCGCAGGATACTCCATGACGTCGCTTTTGGCAGTATCGCCGCGCTCCACCAGACGACGGGCGATCATCAGCGGCAGCAGAAAGCTGTTCCAGTAGGTGGTCCGCACCGGCCGCAAGCCGGCCTGTTTGAGAAGCCCGGAAAATCGGCCCGAGGTGAAACGGCGGGCATTGTGGACGCGCGCATCATGCGCCGAGCGCAGCCAGTCATAGGCCGGCAGGTTGAAGACGGCATAGCCGCCCGGCGCCAGCACGCGTGCGACCTCCTGGAGCGCCACGTCCGGCTCGACCCGGGCGTGGCACAGCACATCGGCACTGAGAATGGCGGCCACCGAGCGATCGGCCATAGGCAGGGCGTTGACCGAGCCGATCGAAATCTCGGCGCCCGATTTCTCCGCCGCCCGTTGCGCGGCCTGCGGATTGATTTCGACGCCCAGCGACTTGCGGCCGCTCAGCAGCGGCTTCAGCGCAGCCAGCAGGCCACCGGTGCCGCACCCCGCGTCGAGCACCGGCCCGGGCGGCGTGGTGGCGAGAATGGCTTGCAGCGCCGCCGCCATCTGGCGGTGCAGGCCGCGATACCACCACATGCGCTCTTCCAGCCGGTCGAGCGCCACGTATTCGCCGCTTTCCATTGCCGCCTCCCGCCTCTTTTATAGGCGGAAATTGCGTGGCGGGCTGCAAGGCTTTGTGCAAAGACTAGGTTTGCCCTAGACGCCCGCCAGACAAAAGCGAAAGACGGCGCCCCCGCCCCACCGCCATGAACGAAAGCCCGAAAGACTTTGCCGATGCGAGCCCCGCGCCGCAGCCGGGCGCTGCCGCAGCCAGCGGGCGGCTGGGCTGGCTGAGGAGCGGCAATCCGCTGTCCGTCGGCGCCGACCGCGTCATCAAGTTCGCCCTGCTGCTGGTGCCGATCGCCTGGCTGGCCGGCTATCTATTCCCGCCGATCAACCACGATGTCGGCGCCGTACTCGACGTGGCGCATCGCTGGGTGTCGGGCGAGCGGCTCTATGTCGACATCATCGACGTCAATTTCCCGCTGGTCTTCATCGTCTACGCCATTCCGGAGGTGATGAGCCAGATGTTCGGCGGCTCTTCCGTGGTGTGGCTGAACAGCCTGCTGATCGCCGCCATCCTGGGCTCCTTCCTGGTGTGCCGCAAACTGGTGCATCTCATTCCCTCGACGCGCCATCCGCTGGCCGAGGCGCTGCTGCCGCCGGTGATCCTGTTCGTGCTGGCGGTGCTGCCCAACGACATGTTCGGCCAGCGCGAGCACATCATGCTGATCGCCGCCATGCCCTATCTCCTGCTGGCCGGCATAAGGGCCGAGGAAGGCTCGGCCGCATTCGCCTTGCGGCTGGGCATCGGGCTTGCCGCCGGCATCGGCTTCGGGCTGAAACCCTTCTTCCTGTTCATTCCGCTATTCGTCGAACTCTACCTGCTGACCCTGCGCGGCTGGCGCCGCACCTTCACCGACATCGTGCCGTGGATGATCGGGCTGCTGCTGATCGTCCATGTTTTCATTATCGTGGCCGTCACCCCGGCCTACGCCCAGGTCGTGTTGCCGCTGGTCGCGGAGATCTACAGCGAAATCGGAGAAAGCACGCGGTCGGTGCTGACCGGACGCCTGGTGCTGCCAACCCTGATCGCCTGGGTCTGCATCAGCGCGCTGGCCTTTTTCCTCAGCCGTTCGCGCTTTGCCCGCTGCATCATCCTGTTCGCCGCAGCCGCCATGCTGTCGGCGATCCTGCAGGCCAAGGGCTGGAAGTACCACATGCTGCCGTCGCTGGCGGCGATCATCCTGCTGGCTTCGGCAACCATGGCCCAGATGGTGGATCGCTATCTGCCGATCGAGCGGCGCCAGCACCGGCTGCCGGTGGCCGGCATCACCGCCTCGTTCCTGGCGCTGCTTTACTACCAGGCGGCGCTGTTCAATCCGCCGTTCTACAAGCAGATCGAATTCAACGACAGCATCACCGACACGCTGATCCACGTCGTCGAGCAATACGCGCCCAACAAGCGCATCCTGGTGCTGTCGCCCGGCATCTATCCCTATTACCCGCTGGTCAACTACACCGGCGTGCGCATGGCGATGCGATTCCAGACCATGTGGCTGCTGCAGGGCATCTACGCCGAATGCGACGAGCAGGGCGAGATCTACAACCCGCCCGATCGCATGGGCGAGCAGGAGAGGATGGTGTTCGACAGCGTATCGGACGATTTCGTTCGCCTGCGGCCGGATCTGGTGATCGTCGACAATATTCCCGGCATTCCCGAGTGCGGGCCGGAAACGTTCTCCTATCTGGACTACTTCAAGCGCAATCCGAAATTCGGCCAGGCCTTCGCCAGCTACGAATTGCTGCTGACCCTCAACCAGTTCTCGGTCTATCGCCGAAGATAGATTGGCCCCCTCTTTACTGCACAGACAGTGTGACAAGTAACGCCCTTCTCCCGCTTGCGGGAAAAAGTGCCCGAAGGGCGGATGAGGGTGTGCGGTCGTTGCAACCCATTCAAGCATTGCCCGATTGAAACAACACCCTCATCCGGGCTTCGCCCACCTTCTCCCGCAAGCGGGAGAAGGGCATAACTTTAAATATCGGGGGACGTTGAAAGAAAGAGGAACTTTCTCAGCCCTTGCCCCACGGCTTGCCCACCACCACGTGCGCCGGCAGCTTGTCGGGATCGGGCGATTTGAAGACGCCGGAGGCGGTCAGGTAGATCTCGCCCTGCTCGTCCTTAAGTTCGCAATTGCAGAACACGAAGTTCCTGGTCTTGCGCGCAATGCGCGCCTTGCCGGAGATGAAGGTGCCGACCTTGGGGCCGCGCACGAAATCGCTGTTCATTGAAATGGTCGGATGGGGAAAGCGGATGCCGGTGAGAAACCCGCAACCAACTCCCATCGTCATGTCGGCCAGAGTCATCAGCACGCCGCCATGGGCGATGCCCATGGGATTGGAATGGCGCTGCTCGAGCAGCAGGCCGATGCGCGGGCCATCGACCTCGAGTTTGAGGAACAGCGGGCCGATCAGGCGCACGAAATCGTCGCCCGGAGCGAAGGACTGGAAACCTTCCGGCACGCCGGAGGGCGAAACGGCAGCGGTGCTGTTCATGACTTCAGCCTCGCCTCGGCCGTGGCGCGCAGTTCCGGCGTCAAGGGCGTGCCGCGCTTGGTCGCCTTGTCGATCACCACCATGATGGCATGGCCATGCGCCACGCATTCCTCGCCGCGAAAGATCGCCTGGCCCAGCACGATCGACGAATTGCGCAGCTCGACCACGCGCGTGGCGGCCGACACGTTGCCGGGATAATAGAGCTGGGCGCGATAGTCGATCGACAGATGCGCCAGCACGAAGCCGGCAGACTGGGTGCGCGGCAGGCTCAGCAATTCGGTCAGGAACCGCACCCGTGAGTTCTCGAAGAAGATGGTGAAGGCGACGTTGTTGACGTGGCCGTTATGGTCGAGATCGCCGAAGCGCAGCGATTCTTCGGTGAAGAAGGAAAACGTCTGGCGTCGGGTCAGATCGAACGATCCGTACCAGCCGCGCTGCGGTGTTGGCGAAAAATCGGGCATCGGCTCCCTCAGGCGGAAAATTCGATCAGGACATTGGCGGCGGTCGCCGCCGGGATCAGCACGCGCCCGTCGGTGGTTCCGTCGGAGCGAACCTCGTTGCGCGCCAGGCAATCCTTCAGCGCCCGCATGTCTCGCACCTTGATGCCCATGACCGCCGCGTGATCGCCCGGCAGCACCGGCTTGTGGCCAGGATAGCGCTGGGCGAAGCGCGCTTGCGTCAGATAGCGGAACGGCGCCTTGCCGGTGGCGACGATCATCTCGCCGTCACCGGTCGTTATGGCGTCGGCGCCAAACACCTTCTCCGCCGCGGCGCGATGATGCGCCGGATCGGCCGCCACGATGGTGATGTGCGAAATGCCGGTCGCCGTATTGGGATGGCGCTGCCATTCCGGGCGATAGACGAATTGCGGCGTCAGATGATCGCAGACGAACAGGCCGACGCCGGGCCGCGCCTCGTGCGGCAGGCGCACGATGCGAAAGGCGGCGCGTTCCTGTTTGCCGTCGATGTCGACGCCGCGATCGAAGGCGATGATCGGCTCGGGATTGAGGCCGGCTTTGGTCCAGGCTTGATGCGCCAGATCGGCGCCGTCGGTGCCCAGCGCCACATTGGCCAGCGCCCCGCCCTGCTCGCCGATCTCCTTGTAGCGCAGATTGCTGGGCTGCGCCTCGAGCACGCCCAGCAGCTCGATGTAATCCTCGTTCAGGATCATCAGATTGTTGGCGGTGCCCAGCCCTTTGTGGATGCCGCGCGGCTGCACGTCGAAGCCCAGCCGGGCATAGGCTGCCGCCGCCTGGTCGAGATCGGGCACGATGACCATCACATGATCGATGCCTTTGATGGCGCGCTGCATGACGTTCTCCCTCAGGCGGCCGTCCGGCGACGCATCAGGCCTATGCCCTTCATGGTCATCACCAGCTCGCCTTTCTGATTGTAGATCTCATAGGCGTTGAAGACGCTGCCCATATCGGGGCGGCTGCGCGAGGGTTTCTTGTCGACGATGCGGATCTTGGCGGTGATGGTGTCGCCGGCCAGCACCGGCTTGAGCCAGCGGATTTCATCAAGGCCGGGAGACCCCAGGCTGGTTTCGCGCGAGATATAATTATCGACCATAAGCCGCATCACCTCCGAACACGTGTGCCAGCCGCTGGCCGCCAGGCCCTTGAAAATCGATTTTTTCGCCGCTTCCTCGTCGAGATGGAAAGGCTGCGGGTCGAACCTGGACGCAAAGTCGATGATCTCTTCCTTGGTCATCTTCTTGCTGCCCATGTCGTACACGGCGCCAAGCTCGTAATCTTCCCAATAGCGGGTGGGAGGGGCCATCGATGAACTCCTGAACCTTGTGCGGCGCGCATTAAAGGCGGCGCGGCTTCTGCGGGCAACCCGCTTTTTGCCTCGCCTGACGGAATGGATGTCAGGCCGCGGCCTGCAGGATATGGATCAGGGCGGCGTTGTAGTTGCCCAGTTCGTTGGCCGAAAGCGCCAGTTCGGCGTCCTTCACCTGGCGCAGCCCGGCGCGGCCGGTGAGCTGGTCGAACAATTCGACAAAGCCGTAGAGCCCGGTGGCGAAGGGCGGATGGCCGCGCGAGAGGCAGCCGCCAGAGGTATTGACCGGCAGCCGTCCGCCCAGCTGCAGCTCGCCGGCGGCGGCGGCGTCCGCGCCCTGCCCGCGCCGGACCAGACCCAACGCTTCGGCCGCCAGCACTTCGGTAATTGTGCAGGGCGAATAGATCTCCGCCAGGTCGAGATCGCCCACGCCAATTCCAGCCTCGCCAAAAGCCTGCTGCCCGGCCTTGATGGCGGCGTTGAAGGCGATCATGTCGTTGGGCAGTTCGCTCATCTGGTGCACGCCCTCGTGATGGAAGCCGCGGCCGCGGATCAGCACATAAGGTTTGCCCAGCGCGGCGGCGAACTCGGCATCGGCGATGACGATGCAGGCAGCGCCGTCGCTGCGCGGCGGCACTTCGTAGAGGCCGAGCGGCTCCACCACCATTTTCTGCGCCAGCACGTCATCGACGGTGATGGCTGCGCGATACTGGGCGATGGGATTGAGGCCGGCATGGGCGCGGTTCTTCACCGCCACCGATGCCAGCGTGCGGCGCTCGACCTTGAATTCATGCTGGTAGCGGGCGGCATCGAAGGCGTACCAGGAGATCGGCGTCATGCCGAAGATGGTCTGGAAATCGACGTCGCCGGTGTGGCGAATCATCGTATCGAGATGGCGCGGCGTCGGCACGGCGGTTTCCATGTTCAGGCCGGCCGCCAGCGCCACCCGGCAGCGGCCCAGCGCCACCTCATTGCAGGCCATGTCGAAGGCCATGCCCGCAGTCATGCCGTTGCCCACCACCTCCATCACCATGCCGTCCATCGGCAGACGCAGGTAATTGGCCATGAAGGTGCAGAAATAGCGCTGGCGCAGGTAGTCGCGCTCCAGCGCGAAAATCATGGCGCCGATATCGCTTTTCTCGACGCCGGCATCGGCCACCGCCTGGCGGATGACGCCGGCCATGATCTCATGATCGAGCGACTGCTCGGGCGCATTGGGCCGCGACTGGAACCGCCCGACCGGGGTGCAGCCGGTGCCGATGATGGCCAGAGGCCGCACGGCGCTCAGTCGGCCAGCGCGGAGTGGATGCGCTTGGCGACTTCTTCCAGCATGACTTCGGTGGCGCCGCCGCCGATCGCTTCGACTCGCACGTCGCGCACCATGCGTTCGATGGCGCTGTCCTTGATGTAGCCGAAGCCGCCATGGAATTGCTGGCAGACATAGGCCACTTCATTGACCAGCTCGCCGCACAGCGCCTTCAGCATCGAGACCTGCGCCACGCAATCGCGGCCTTGCGCATCGAGCCAGGCGGTGTGATGGACGAGCTGGCGCGCGGCTTCCGATTTCGCCGCCGCCATCGACAGCCGCTGGCGGATGGTCTGCTTGTCCCAGAGCGAGGCGCCGAAGGCCTTGCGGTTCATCACGTAGTCGACGGTCATGCGCAGCATGGCGAAGCATTCCGACACGGCTTGCGCGCCGACCACCAGCCGCTCGTTCTGGAAGTTCTGCATCACCGCATAGAAGCCGCGATTTTCCTCGCCCAGCAAATTCTCGTTGGGCACGCGCACGTCCTCGAACACCAGCTCCGCCGTGTCCGAGCAGCTCCAGCCCTGCTTCTGCAAGGCGCGGCCGACGCGGAAACCGGGCGTGCCCTTCTCGATCAGGAACATGGAGATGCCGCGGCTGCCCTTGGACTCGGGATCGGTGCGGGCGGCGACGATGTAGAGATCGGCATGCACGCCGTTGGTAATGAACATCTTGGCGCCGTTCAGCACCCAGCCCTTGTTGCCGTCGCGCACCGCACGCGTGCGCAAGCCCGCCACGTCGGAACCGGCATCGGGCTCGGTCACGGCGATGGCGGTGATCTTTTCGCCGCGCGCCACGGCTGGCAGGAAGCGGCGCTTCTGCTCTTCCGAGCCGGCATTGACGATGTGTGGGCTCGCCATATCGGTATGCACCAGCACGGTGATGGCGAAGCCGCCGAAGGTGGAGCGCCCCGTCTCTTCCGCCAGGATCACCGAGGCGCGCGCATCCATGCCGGCGCCGCCATATTCGGTGGGAATGCGCATGCCGAGGAAACCAAGCTCGCCCATGCGGCGCAGCACCGGGCGCGGCACCATGTTGTCGACTTCCCATTTGTCGGCCTTGGGGATCACCTCGTCGTCGACGAAGCGGCGCAGGGAGTCGCGGATGAGATTGTGTTCTTCGGTGAAGATCGGCGATGACATGAACTGTTTTCCTTCCCGGCGCATACTGGCAGCGCTGGACGCTAGCATGCCAGCGTTGCGGGCAAAATCTTCGCAGGGCGGAACTGCTAACCGCCGGCGAGAAACCATTCGCTCAGCGCCGTCGTCACGCCGGCTGGCTGCTCCTGCGGCGCGACATGGCCGCAGCGTTCCAGGCCAACCAGGCGCGCGCCTTTGATGTTCGCTGCGAGTTCCTGGCTCATGGCGAAAGGCAGCACCTGGTCGTCATGCCCGGCAATGACGATGGTGGACACATTGATCTTCGGCAGCAGCTTGAGATTGTCGCGCCGGTTCATAATGGCGCGCTGCTGGTTGGCATAACCTTCGGCGCCGATCGTCATCGCCATCGATTGCAGCGTTGCAACCAGCATTTTGTCCTTGAGCTTGTCCGGATGAACCAGCATCGGCAGCATCACTTGGGTGATGCCGCGCCAGCGACCGATCTTGGTCTGGCTGACCAAAGCCCGCCGGCGTTTCTTGCCTTCGGTTGTTTCGCCCCGAGCCGTGGTGCTGATCAGCGCCAGGCGACGCACCCGCTTCGGTGCGCGTCTGAGCACCTCCAGCGCCACGTAGCCGCCCATCGAAAAACCCGCCAGAGAAAAATTCTCCGGTGCCGCTTGCAGCACGCTGTCGACCATGGCGTCGATCGTATCGACGCGCCACAGTTCGGGCGTCACGATGCTGGCACGCGATTGCAGCGCGGCGATCTGGGGTGCGAAGACATGCCGGTCGTTCAACAGGCCCGGCAACAGGACCAGCGCTGGTTTGATGCTCACGTCCGACTACTTTCGAAACTGTTCAGCGGATCAGGCGCGACAGTTCGCGGAATTCCTCGGTGCCGGCGCGGCCCAGCAATTCGAACAGCACCATCTCGGTGCTGACGATGGAGACGCCGTTCTGGCGCAGCCGCTCGAGCGCCAGCTGCACGCTCTGCGGCTTGCGCGAGGTGATGGCGTCGGCCACCACGAAGGGTTGGTAGCCGGCCTGCGCCAGGCCGATCGCGGTTTGCGTGACGCAGACATGCGCCTCGACGCCGGCCAGAACCACCTGCATACGGCGCGACTGGCGCAGGCGGGCCATGACGGCGGGATCGGCGGCGGCGGAAAACGTCATCTTGGGATAGACCGCTTCGCGCGCCGCCAGCCGCTCGCCGATCTCCGGCACGGTATGCCCCAGCCCTTGCGGATATTGCTCCGTCACCACCGTCGGTATGCCGAGTTTGCCGGCGACCGTCAGCATGATCAGCGAATTGGCGATCACCTGCCCGGGCTCGTGCATGGCCGGCATCAGGCGTTCCTGCAAGTCGACCAGCAGGAGGAGCGCGTGGCGGGAATCGATCAGCATGAGGGTCTTTCGAGTGGCCACAGCACCCTAATGGCAGCTTGAGCGGCGGCCAAGCCCGGCCTGAAATGTGCAGGGGCGCATGGAAGACCTGCGCCCAAAAATCCGCCTAGCGCGTTGACAGATCAGCCTCAAACCCCAATTATCCGCTGCAACAGCGAAATTGGTGTCGCTGGAACGCGCCGCCGGCAGCGTCGACACCAGACTTTCCCGCCCCTAGGCGGATGTCTTACGCTAATAGACTGAAACTAAATGACATTTGATGAACTTGGCCTTAGCCCTGCAGTTCTGCAGGCGGTCACTGACGCGGGTTACACGACCCCGACCCCTATCCAGGAACAGGCCATCCCCTACGTGATGATGGGCCGCGACGTCCTGGGCTGCGCCCAAACGGGCACCGGCAAGACCGCCGGTTTCACCCTGCCGATGATCGATATCCTGTCCGCCGGCCGCGCCAAGGCGCGCATGCCGCGGTCCCTGATCCTGGAGCCGACACGCGAACTGGCGGCCCAGGTGGGCGAGAATTTCGAGATCTACGGCAAGCACACCAAGCTTTCCAAGGCGCTGCTGATCGGCGGCGTTTCCTTCGGCGACCAGGAGAAGAAGCTCGATCGCGGCGTCGATGTGCTGATCGCCACGCCGGGCCGCCTGCTCGACCATATCGAGCGCGGCAAAATCCTTCTGAGCGACGTGAAGGTGCTGGTGATCGACGAGGCCGACCGCATGCTCGACATGGGTTTCATTCCCGATATCGAGCGCATCGTCGGCATGCTGCCCAAGCTGCGCCAGACCTTGTTCTTCTCGGCCACCATGCCGCCGGAAATCCGCAAGCTCGCCGACAAGTTCCTGATGAACCCCAAGGAGGTTTCGGTCTCGCCGCCGGCCACCGTCGCCACCACCGTGCGCCAGGGCCTGGCCATCGTGCCGGCCGCGGACAAGCGCGAGGCGCTGCGCCGCCTGATCGCGCGCGAGGACGTGCAAAGCGCCATCATCTTCTGCAACCGCAAGCGCGATGTCGACGTGCTGTTCAAGTCGCTGAAGAGCCACGGTCTCGATGTCGGCGCCCTGCATGGCGACATGGTGCAATCGGTGCGCACCGAGACCCTGGAGCGCTTCAAGAACGGCGAGATTCGCCTGCTGGTCGCTTCCGACGTGGCGGCGCGCGGGCTCGACGTGGACGATCTCAGCCACGTGTTCAATTTCGACGTGCCGACCCATCCCGAGGATTACGTCCATCGCATCGGCCGCACCGGCCGCGCCGGCAAGTCCGGCGCCGCCTTCACCTTGGCCGCGCCCGACGAAGGCCGGCTGGTGGCGGCGATAGAGCAATTGTCGGGCAAGACCATCGAGCGCATCGCCGTCGACGATCTGACCGGCGATTTCTCCAGCGACGAAGACGGCGGCAGGCGCGGCCGCGGCCGTGGCCGCGGCGGTCGTGGCAGCCCGGCCCGTGGCGAGGGCCGCGGCAAGCGTCGTCCCAGAGAAACCGCACCCAAGGCCAAACCAGCCGTCGAGGCAGCGCCGCCGGTGGCGGTGGAAGCTGTTGCGCCCGTACCCCAGCCGCCGCGCGAAGACAATGTCGTGCAGATGCCTCGTGAGCGCGCCCACAAGCCGCGCGAGGAGCGCCCCCAGCCGGAGCAGCGCGCCGAGACGCGCCCGGAACATCGTGGCGAGCACCGGCATGACGACGGCCATCGCGGCCGCGGCGACGATCGCCGGCGCGATCGTAACCGCGAGCGCGATCTGGGCCCGCCGGTTGTCGGCATGGGCGATCATATGCCAGCCTTCCTGATGCGGCCCGCGCGCGGCCGCTAACAGCCGAACGGAGGTCCTGCATGCAGACCATCTTCATCATGGTGAAGTGCGAGCTGGGCAAGGCCTATGACGTCGCCGACCAGGCGGTGCAGGCGGTCGAGCACGTCTCGGAGGTCTATTCGACCTCGGGTCAGTACGACCTGCTGATGAAATGCTATCTGCCCGACGACATGGATATCGGCCATTTCGTCACCAGCCAGATCCAGACGCTTTCCGGCATCAAGGACACGTTCACCTTGATTACCTTCAAGGCGTTTGGGTGAAGCCCATGCGGCGCATCAAATTTGAAGATCACATAGCGGCTCTCGAAGAGCGGCGAAGCAAGCTTCCGCAAAGCCTTCTCGATATGCCGCTGCAAAGCACGACCAAGCCACGCACGCCTTCGAAGCAAGCTTTGCTGGAAAAGATCAAGGAAGGCGCCCAGCGCACCGGAATTGACTGGTCTCAAGACAGCCGCAAGAAGAAGTAGCCATGGAACGCGTTCTCGAAAAATTCATCATCGGCAGCCGCTGGCTGCAGGCACCCCTCTATATCGGCCTGATCGGCGTGCTGGCGCTGATCTGCATCCGCTTCTTCAGCGAATTCGTACATGTCACTGCCGTCCTGTGGGGCGGCGAGGAATCGAAGCTGGTGCTGCTGGTGCTGTCGCTGGTTGACCTGGTGATGGTGGCCAACCTCGTCATCATGGTGATCATCTCGGGCTACGAGAACTTCGTCTCCCGCATCGAGCTCGACGAAGCCACGGAAAAACTGTCGTGGTTCGGCAAGCTCGATCACGGCTCCCTGAAGATCAAGCTGGCCGGCTCGATCGTCGCCATCTCGTCGATCCATTTGCTGAAAGCGTTCCTCGATGCCGAAGAAATCGGCAACGACAAGCTGGTGCTGCTGATCGCGATCCACCTGACCTTCGTGATCTCGGCCGTAATGCTGGCCTGGCTCGACAAGATGGCGTTCGCCGGCAAGAACCCGGGGCAGAAGGCGCCTTAGGCCCACACTTCCTTGTAAAGTTCGACGATCTCCGCCGCGGTCGGGATGCGCGGGTTGTTGTTGGGCGAGCCGGAGGCCAGTGCCTGCTCGGCCATTTTTTCCATCATGCCGAAATATTTCTTCTCGTCGATACCGTAAGCCTTGGGCGTCGGCACTTTCAGCTCGGTGTTGAGCGATCGCAAAGCGTCGAGCAGCATCGCCACCGCCGCCTGATCGCCGATCTTGTCATCGCACAATCCCATGGCGCGGGCGCAATCGGC
>JAQSWP010000077.1 GCA_029266575.1 Alphaproteobacteria bacterium
CGGCTCTATCGGGCGGGATTGAATTAATCGATGTCGTGTGTGCGTTGCGGCAGCTCGTCCATGATGCGCTGCCGCTCTTCCTCGCTGTAGGAGGTCCAGCGCCCGATCTCCTCGACCGTGCGCTTGCAGCCGATGCAGAGATCGCTGTCGGCATGCAGCATGCAGACATTGACGCAAGGCGAGGGGATGGCGCGCAGCGGACGCGTGGTCATGACGGCTTGTAGCATCCCGCTTCGATCGCCCGCCTGCGCACCAGCGCCAGCACGATGTCGATGGTCGGGGTCGGCACGTTCAGCATGCGGCCGATCTCGACCACGGCGCCGACGATAGGATCGATCTCCATCGGCCGGCCGCTTTCCAGATCCTGCAGCATCGAGGTCTTGTGCGCGCCGGCATCGGCGGCACCGGCGATGCGTTTTTGCGTGTCGATCAGGAAATCGATGCCCAAGGCTTCGCCGACCGAGCGCGCCTCGCTCATCAGCGCCATCACCAGCGGCGCCAGCTCCTTGTCGGTCGCCAGCACATCGAGCGTGGCGCCGGTCAGCGCGCTCAACGGGTTGAAGCAGACATTGCCCCAGAGCTTGATCCAGATATCGGTGCGGATGCGCGGGCGCACCGGCGCCTTCAGCCCGGCCGCGATCATCGCCTTGCTCAAGGCCTGGATGCGGTCCGAGCGCGAGCCGTCCGGCTCGCCGATCGGCACCCGGTCGGAATAGGTGTGGCGGATGATGCCCGGCGCCTGGATGGTGGCGGCGGGATCGAGCACGCAGCCGATGGCGCGCTCTGGCCCGATATGGCTCCACATCAGATCGTGGGGATCGACCGCTTGCAGCCGCCGGCCTTCATGCGGCCCGCCCTGCTTGTGGAAGTACCAGAACGGCAGCCCGTTCATCGCCGTGACTACCCCGGTATCCCCGCGCAGCATCGGCTTGAGAGTGGCGGCGATGGCTGGCGCGCTGTTGGATTTGATGGTGAGAAATACGAAATCCTGTGCGCCCGCTTGCGCCGGATCGTCGGTGGCGGCGGGACGCACGGTGAAACTTTCGCCCAGCGTTTGCAGGATCAGGCCATTGGCTTTGATCGCCGCCAGATGCGGCCCGCGCGCGATCAGCGTCACGTCGACTCCGGCTTTGGCCAGTTTGGCGCCGAGATAGCCGCCAATCGCGCCAGCGCCGAAGATGGCAATCTTCACTTCGCCAAACCCAGCTTCTGCGCCAGGCCAATGCGCTGAACCTTGCCGGTGGCGCCCTTGGGCAGCTCGTCCATGATCAGCACCTGGCGCGGCACCTTGAAATCGGCCAGCCGCTCGGCGGCGAAGGCGCGAATGGTCTTTTCATCCGCCTGCGCATCGGGTTTCAGCACCACGGCGGCGGCGACGTCCTCGCCCAGCTTGGCATGCGGCACGCCGAAGGTGACCACCTGCGCCACCGCGGGATGATCGAGCAGCACCTCGTCGACCTCGCGCGGCGAAATCTTCTCGCCGCCGCGATTGATGATCTCCTTCTTGCGGCCGGTGATGGCGAGATAGCCCTCGCCATCCAGCACGCCCAGATCGCCGGTGCGGAACCAGCCATGGGTGAAGGCTTCCTCGTTGGCCTTGGGATTGCTCTCGTAGCCAGCCGTCACGTTGGGACCACGAATGACGATTTCGCCCTGCGCGCCGGCCGCCAGCAGCGATCCGTCATCGGCCATGATTGCGATCTCGGGTCCGGCGGCGATGCCGACCGAACCCGGCTTGCGCGCCCTGGGCGGCAACGGGTTGGACGCCATCTGGTGCGCCGCTTCGGTCATGCCGTAGCTTTCGATCACCGGCGCGTTGAAGGTTTTTTCCAGCGCCGCCATCACCTGCGGCGGCAGCGAGGCGGAAGAGGAGCGGATGAAGCGCAGCTTCGCTCTTTCCAGCGCCTCCTTGTTGCGCTCGGCCCGGGTCAGGATCGCCTGGTGCATGGTCGGCACCGCGGTATACCAGCTTGGCTCGAACTCGGACAGGCGCGCGAAGAAATTCAGCGCATTGAAGCCCTCGGTACAGACGACCGAAGCGCCGGCATTGAGTGACGACAGGACAGCGGCGATCAGCCCATGGATATGGAACAGCGGCATGACGTTGAGGCAGCGATCGTCCTGCGACAGCGCCAGGGTGCGGGCGATGTGGCTGGCCGAAGCGGTGACGTTCTTCTGCATCAGCGGCACGATCTTGGGCCGCGAGGTGGTGCCGGATGTGTGCAGCACCAGCGCGATGTCGTTCGGCTGCGGCGGCCCATCGCTCGATGCGCCGCGCTTCTGCAACAGCGCCGCGTCGGCATGGCTTTCCGGCGCCAGATCGAACGTGCCGGCCGGCAGGCGTTCGTCCTTTCCCAGCGCCAGCACCGCAATGCCGTGCTTGCGCGCCACCTGCGTCGCCGGGCCCTCGTCGCCGCGCGCCACCACCAGCACCGCCGGTTTCAGGTCCGACAGGTAGAAATCGAATTCGTCGGCGCGATAGGCCGGGTTGAGCGGCGCCGTGGTCGCCGCTGACCCCAGCGTCACGAAAGCCGAGGCCATTTCCGGCCCGTTGGGCAACACGATGGCGATGCGCTGGTTGCGCCCGACGCCAAAGCCGCGCACCACGCCCAGCGTGTAATCGACATGCTTGCGCAGGCCCTGATAGCTCAGCACCGGACGGTTGGGAGCAAGGATCGCCGGGCGGTCGTCGCGGCCGTTGTCCAGCAAATGGCGGATCGTGGGTGAGGCTGTGGTCATGCAGAGGGCAGGGTTACCCAACTGACACGGAGAAGTCGAGCCCTTGCGGTGCGGCAGCACCTTTTACCGTCCTTTAGCCGAAACCGCTTCGGAACCCCTTGAAGCACGAGCGGGTTTCGTTGACGTGGATCAAATCACGGAAGGAGGACCAATGACTTCCCTCAAGACTCCGCTGCGTTGGAGCATTCTGGCTGGTGCCAGCGTTCTGGCGCTGGGCCTCGCCGCGCCGGTCATGGCCGACGATCTGAAGAACTCGTCCGGTAGCACCGTCGGCGTGCCGCAGAGCCCGGATGTCGGCGGCGGCTATCGCCCCGACCCGACGCGCAAGACCGTGGGCCAGTTGGAAACTGAGATCGCCCAGGGTACCCAGGGCGGCACGACCGCGCCGCAGCGCGCGGGCGACATGAACAAAGTCGGCGAGTCGAGCACCGGCCAGCCGGTTCGGTCGGGTACGCCGCTGCCGAGCGGTTCGGGCCGTCCGATGGGCGACGCGACGTCGCCCGGCTCGGGCAATTACAATGCTACGGGCGCCACCGGCACGACCGGCATGAGCGGCTCGGGCAGCATGTCCGGTCAGGGCATGTCGTCGGCGGGCACCGCCGGCAATCTGCAGATCGACAAGGTGCGCATTCAGGATCTGCCGCCGAGCCTGCAGCAGGCCGTGCGCAGCCGCATGGACCGCCAGCAGACTCCAAGCGAGCTGGTGGAGACCACCATCCTCAACCGGCTGGCTCTGATGGGCAGCGACTACAAGCTCAACAGCGCCCGCAAGGACGGCTCGAACTACGTGCTGTTCGTGACCAACCCGAGCGGCCAGCAGGCGACGATGCTGTACGAAACCAGCTCGGGCAATCTGCGCGAAGTGCAGATGTAGACCGGATTAGCTTGAACAACGAAAAACGGCCGCTCGAAAGAGCGGCCGTTTTCTCGCGCGCTCCCTGTCTTGTTCTATTTGCTGTCGGGCTTGCCGATCTCGTTCAGCCGGCTTTGCAGCTCGTCCAGCTTGCGCTTGAGCTCGTCGATGGTGGGGTTGTCGGCGCCGGGCCTGTCGGCCGGCTTGGCCTCGCCAGGGGTGGCGCCGGCAAAGGGGGTGAACATCTTCATCGCCCGCTCCAGCATGGCGACGTTCTGCTTGCCCACTTCCTCGAATTGCGCGAACGGGTTGAAGCCGAAGGTCGACTGCATGTAGTCGCGCATCCGTTCCTGATTCTGCGTGAACGACTTCATCGAGTGCTCGAGATATTGCGGCACCACCGATTGCAGCGAGTCGCCGTAGAAGCCGATCAGCTGGCGCAGAAACGAAATGGGCAGCAGATGCTGCCCCTTGCCTTCTTCTTCGACGATGATCTGCGTCAGCACCTGGCGGGTTATGTCGTCCCCGGTTTTGGCGTCGTAGACCACGAAATCGGTGTTTTCCTTCACCATCTGCGACAGATGGTCGAGCGTCACATAGCTCGAAGTCGCCGTGTTGTAGAGCCGGCGGTTGGCGTATTTCTTGATGACGACAGGCGCCGATTTGGCCCCCGCCGCGTGCTCTGCCTCTGCCATCCCACGCCCTTTCCTGGACGCCCCAATTATCGACGGTATGCCGTCGTTCTTCAGATATTTACGCAGCCGCGAAGAAATTGCTGCGATGCGTAAATTTTGGCCACCTTAGCGTGCATGATTTCGGCCTGCAAGCCACGCTGCGCTGCCCCCGGCTCCGGGCTATACTGCGCCGATGGCCGACGATTCGGAGCTGCAAGCGCTGGCGCGCCGTTACCTGGATCTCTGGGAGAGCCAGTTGTCGGCCATGGCGGCGGATAGCGAACTGGCCGAGCAGCTGGGCCGGCTTTTCGCCGCCACCAACGCCAGTTTGCTGAACAGTATCCAGGCGGCGGGCGGCGAGCCGGGTGGCAGGCAGGGAAATTCTGATGCAGGCGCCAACACAGCGGATCGGACCGCGGCCACTGCCGCTGCACGCGGCGACCGCGTTATGGACATGGCAGAGCTCGAACGCCGGCTTGCCGCTCTTGAGCGCCGCCTCGACGCCCTCGAACGCCGCAACACCGCCAGCGACTGATCACGATCAGCTGCGTGGTTTCACCAGCATCGCCCGCCATCACGAGGCCTGGCGGCGGCGGCTGATCCGCCTGCGCGCCGATCTGGCACTGACCGACGAAAGCGCCAGTCTCGACGGCATCGTACACGGCCCCTTTGCGGCGGCGGTGCAACGCGAAACCATCCGCCGCATGGATCGCTTTCTGGAAGGCGTGCAGCTCTATCGCCGCCATCCCGCCCGGCGCGATTTCGGCGAACCGGACACAGTTATGGAAGACGGCGGAAGCCGGCTGCTCGACTTCAGGAAATTCTCCGACGGCGCCACGGCAGGCGGCCCCTCGGCAAACAGCACTGCGCTGCTGATGATTCCCTCTCTGGTCAATCGCTGGCAGGTGCTGGACATCACCGCCGAACGCAGCTTCATGCGCGCGATGGCGCGGGCGGGGATTGGCTCGTACCTGGTGGACTGGAGCACGCCCACGGGCGCGGAGCGCGATTTTTCCGCCACCGACTACGTGTTGCGGCTGGAGCGCATGCTGGATTTCCTGCGGCGCCAGGGTTTCACGAGCATCCATATCGGCGGCTACTGCATGGGCGGCTTGCTGGCGCTGGCGCTGGCGATCCGCCGCCAGCGCGACATCGCAAGCCTGCTGCTGTTGGCGACGCCGTGGGATTTTCACGCCGACCGCACCGGCCAGGCGCTGATGATGGCCAATCTGCCATTCCTGTCGAGACTGGTGGCGCAGGCGGGCGAATTGCCGGTCGATGCGCTGCAGACATTGTTCTATTCGCTCGACCCTTGGCAGGTGGTTCGCAAGTTTACCCGCTTCGCCGGCCTCGACCAGAATTCGCCCGCCGCGCGCGAATTCGTGCTGCTGGAAGACTGGCTCAACGAAGGCGCGGCGCTGCCTGGACCTTTGGCGCTCGACTGTCTGCTGGGTTGGTACGGCGCCAATACCCCCGCCATGGGGCAGTGGGAAATTGCCGGCGAGAAAATCCTGCCGCAGCAATTGCTGAAACCGGTGCTGACCATCGTGCCCGGCCAGGATCGCATCGTGCCGCCCGCATCGGCGCGCGCGCTGGCGCCCGGCTCGCCCATTGCACCGCCGCAGGCCAAGGGGCTGGAACTGGCGCTGGGCCATATCGGCATGGTGGTGTCGGGCCGTGCGCCGCAGATGCTGTGGCAGCCGATCACCGACTGGCTGCACGGATCACGCTGACCATGCGCCAATTTCTTCGTCGTTATCGCCTGCCGGCCGTCTGGGTCGTGATCCTGCTGATCTCGGCCGTGCTGCAGATCTTCACGGTGCTCTACGATGCCCGCGTCTCGGGCCAGCAGATCACCCTGACCCAGGCCGTCATCCGGGAGGCCAGTAGCCATGTAATGTGGCTGGTGCTGCTGCCGGCGATCTACTGGCTGCACCAACGTCTGCCGGTCTATGCCTCGCCGCTCAATATCCTGGCGCATATCGCGGCCACCGTTCCGGTGAGCCTTGCGCATGTGCTGGGCATGGTGGCGCTGCGCCATCTCGCCTACGCCGCGATGAGCGCGACCTATACTTACGGCTTCACGCTCGATCACCTGCTCTATGAGTACCGCAAGGATGCGTTCACCTATTTGCTGTTCAGCGGCGCTTATGTCGCCTTCAACTACATCTTCGTCCGTATCGACGAGCGCAACCGTCCCGCCGCTGCCGAACCGGCCACGGCGCCGGCAGCCGCGCCTCTGACCCGACTGGCGGTGCGCAAGAAGGACCGTGAGGTGCTGGTGTCGGCGGGCGATATCGGCTGGATCGAGGCGGCCGGCAATTACGCCATCCTGCATGTCGGGGGTGAGAAGCACGAGATCCGCTCCTCGCTGGCGCGGCTGGAGAGCGAACTCGATCCCGCCAGTTTCGTGCGGGTGCACAAATCGGCCATCGTCAACATCGCCAGGGTGCGCGAGGTCGAGCCGTGGTTCAACGGCGACTGGCGCATCCGCCTGCAGGACGGCACGCAAGTGCCGCTCTCCCGCCGCTACCGCGCCCGCTTCGAGGAAAAAGCCCCGGTCCGCCGCTAAAATCCGCCTGCCGGTCATCACCGCCGGCACGCCGGTCGTCCCAAACCCCTGCCTTTGATCACTTTTCCAGCCACATTGCGCCGCGCCTGAGCGACATACCGCCAGCTTTTCACGGCACGAGGTGGATCATGAATGCGATGGGCAACGAGCGGCGCAGCGACATCGACTGGCTGCGGGTGGCGGCGTTTTCACTGCTGATCCTCTACCACGCCGGCATGCCCTATGTGGAATGGGGCTGGCACATCAAGAACGCCGAAACCTGGCCCGCGTTGCAAGAGGCGATGCGGTTCGTCAACCGCTGGCGCATGCCGCTGATCTTTTTGATTTCCGGCGCCACCGTGATGCTGGCGCTGGGACGGCGCGGGGCAGGGGCTTTCGTGCTCGACCGGCTGAAGCGCATCGCCCTGCCGCTGCTCTTCGGCATGCTGGTGATCGTGCCGCCGCAAATCTATTTCGAGCGCCGCCAGCAGGGCCGCTTCGATGGTGGATTCCTCGATTTCCTGCCGCATGCCTTCGACGGCGGGGCCTATCCGGCCGGCAACATCTCCTGGCATCACCTGTGGTTCCTGACCTATGTGCTGGTGCTGACCTTGGTGCTGCTGCCCATCTTCCTGTGGCTGCGCAGCGGCAGGGGCGCGGCGCTGGCCGATCGCTGTTCCGATATCGCAACACGCTTGCATCTGGTGCCGCTGCTGGCGCTGCCGCTGTTCGCCGCGCAATTCTGGCTGTTGCCGATTTCCGTCAACCGCAACGGCCTGATCGGCGACTGGCACGGCTTGGTCTCCAGCGGCGTGCTGTTGCTGGCGGGCGCTTTCCTCTACCGCAGCCCGGTGCTGCTCGACTGGCTGCAACGGGCACGATACGCCGCGCTGGTGGTTGGCATCGTTGCCTATGCGTTGCTGGAGGCGTTCTTCTTCACCGGCCCGGCGATCGTCCCGGGGGGCTCCGGCTGGCTGGCGTTCTGCACTCTGTCGGCGATCAATCTCGTCGCCTGGCTGATCGCCATCACCGGCTTCGCCCGCCGCCTGGCGCGGCCATCACCTGTGCTGGGCTATGCCACGCCTGCGGTCTATCCGTTCTATATCCTGCACCAGACCGTAGCGGTGATCTTTGCCTTCCATATCGTGCAAATGGAGGTTTCGGTGCCGGTCAAATACCTGCTCACCGTACTGGCGACTTTTGCCGTCACCTGGCTGCTTTATGAAACGCTGGTGCGGCGGTTTGCCGTGCTGCGCTTGCTCTTCGGCATGAGCGCAGGAAGTCCTGCATTGCAGAAAGTGGCATTGAAATCCGCCTGAAACGACCGATTTCCTTCGCAACCGCAGCACCTTGCCGAGCCCGCTCGGGCGGGCCTAAAGTGCCGGTCAGGGAGCCTTTGCCGCAGTCCGCCGCTTTTGGGCTTGCCGGCGGTTCAGGAGGAATTCGCATATGTCGAAAGAAATCGTTATCGCCGCCGCCGCGCGCACGCCGATCGGCTCGTTCAACGGGGCGCTGGCCGGCGTGCCGGCGCATGATCTGGGCAAGATCGTCATCACCGAGGCGCTGAAGCGCGCCAAGGTCGATGCCGCCGATGTCGACGAGGTCATCATGGGCCAGATCCTGTCGGCCGGCGCCGGCCAGAACCCGGCGCGCCAAGCGGCGGTCAATGCCGGCATCCCGGTCGAGAAGACTGCCCTTGGCATCAACCAGCTCTGCGGCTCGGGCCTGCGCGCGGTGGCCTTCGGCTGGCAGCAGATCGCCGCCGGCGACGCCAACATCATGGTGGTGGGCGGCCAGGAAAGCATGAGCCAGGCGCCGCATGCAGCGCACCTGCGCGACGGCACCAAGATGGGCGAGATGAAGATGGTCGACACCATGCTCAAGGACGGGCTGTGGGATGCCTTCCACGGCTATCACATGGGCAACACGGCCGAGAACGTGGCGCAGCGCTATCAGGTGACGCGCGAGGACCAGGACAAGTTCGCCGTCGCGTCGCAGAACAAGGCCGAGGCGGCGCAGAAATCCGGCCGCTTCAAGGACGAGATCGTTCCCGTCACGATCAAGACGCGCAAAGGCGATGTCGTGGTCGACAGCGACGAGTTCCCGCGCCACGGCACCACTGCCGAGTCGCTTGGCAAGCTTAAGCCGGCTTTCGCCAAGGAAGGCTCCGTCACCGCCGGCAACGCCTCGGGCATCAATGACGGCGCGGCGGCGCTGGTCCTGATGACCGCCGACGAAGCCAAGAAGCGTGGTGTGAAGCCGCTCGCCCGAATCGTGTCCTGGGCCACAACCGGCGTCGATCCTTCGGTCATGGGCATCGGCCCGGTTACCGCCAGCAAGAAGGCGCTGGAGAAGGCGGGCTGGAGCGTGAAGGACCTCGATCTGGTCGAAGCCAACGAAGCCTTCGCCGCGCAGGCCGTGGCCGTCGGCAAGGAACTGGGCCTCGACCCCGCCAAGCTCAACGTCAATGGCGGCGCCATTGCGCTTGGCCATCCGATCGGGGCGTCCGGCGCGCGCGTGCTGGTGACGTTGCTGCACGAGATGCAGAAGCGCGACGCCAAGAAGGGCCTCGCCACGCTTTGCATCGGCGGCGGCATGGGCATCGCCATGTGCGTCGAGCGTTCGTAATCGACCTGACGAGACGCGCTGGCGGCTCACCGCGCCGCCAGCGTCAAAAGCAAGAAACGGCCGCTAACCAACAAGGCAAAGCAGGGAGCAGAGCATGGCACGAGTTGCAGTCGTCACCGGCGGCACGCGCGGCATTGGCGCGGCGATTTCCACGGAACTGAAGAAGGCGGGCTACAAGGTGGCGGCCACCTATGCCGGCAACGATGAGGCGGCCAAGAAATTCAAGAACGAGCACGGCGTCAACGTCTACAAGTTCGACGTCGCCGATTTCAACGCCTGCAAGGCGGTGCTGGAACAGGTCGTCAAGGATCTCGGCCCCGTCGACGTGCTGGTCAACAACGCCGGCATCACCCGCGACGGCACCATGAAGCGCATGGGCCGCGACATGTGGGATGCCGTGGTCGATACCAATCTCGGCTCCTGCTACAACATGTGCAAGCTGGTGTGGGACGGCATGAACGAGCGCGGCTTCGGCCGCATCGTCAATATCGGCTCGATCAACGGCCAGGCCGGCCAGTACGGCCAGGTCAACTACGCCGCCGCCAAATCGGGCATCCACGGCTTCACCAAGGCGCTGGCCCAGGAAGGCGCGTCGAAGAACATCACCGTCAACGCCATCGCCCCGGGCTACATCGACACCGACATGGTGGCCGCGGTGCCGCCCAACGTGCTGGAAAAGATCGTGGCCAAGATTCCCGCGGGGCGGCTGGGCAAGGCCACCGAGATCGCCCGCGGTGTGCTGTTCCTGGTCGCCGACGATGCCGGCTTCGTCACCGGCTCGACCCTGTCGATCAACGGCGGCCAGCATATGTATTGAGCGTTATCGCTCTTTTGTTCAACCGGCGCGGCGCTGTCCGCGCCGTTTCGCTTTTTCTCTCGTCATGCTGAGCGCAGCGAAGCATCTTGCCTGATCCGGTGTTGGCGCTCGTTCGGCGGACAACCATCGGATGAAAGAAGATGTTTCGGTGCGCTCAGCATGACGGGGTAAAAGAATCATCCCGCCCGATTGGCGTGTTCCGCGATCAGTCCGACGATCTTCGGCAGCAGCTGCGCGGGCAAATCGTGCCCCATGCCGGGAATGATCTCGAGCCTGGCGCCGGGGATGAGCGCGGCGGTGTCCTTGCCCGCTTCGACCCGCACCACCGGATCCTCGTCGCCGTGGATCACCAAGGTCGGCGCCTTGATCCTGGGCAGAATCTCGACGCGACTACCCGAAGCCATGATGGCGTTGTAGTGCCGCGCCAGGCCTTGCGGGTAGAAGCTGCGGTCGAAATTGCGCTCGACCAGCGCGCGCTGCTCGGCGTCGGATGTGGGATAGCCCGGGCTGGAAATGGTCTGGCGCAGATTGATGCCGTGCGCGATGACGGTGGCGCGCTCGGCGTTGGCGGGTGGCGTCAGCAGCACCTTCATCGCTTCCGGCTTGCCCGGCGGCAGGCCGCGCCGGCCGGAGCTCGACATGATCGAGGTCAGGCTGCCGACCCGGTCGGGGAAATTGGCGGCCATCAATTGGGCGATCATGCCGCCCATCGACACGCCCACGACATGTACCCGTTTGATGCCCAAGGCCTGAGCCAATGCGATGCCGTCGGCCGCCATGTCCGACAGCAGATAGGGCGCCGCAATCTTCTCCCCCGCCATCACCTTGGCGGTCAGTTCCGGCAGGTTGGGCGTGCCATAGGCCTCGAATTTCTGCGACAGGCCGATATCGCGATTGTCGTAGCGAATGACGCGCAATCCCTGCTTCGCCAGCTGCTCGACGAACGCGTCCGGCCACAGGCTCAGCTGCGCGCCCAGCCCATGCACCAGCAGGACCGCCGGGGCGTCATGGGAACCATGCGTTTCGTATTCCAATTGGATGCCGTTGGCCGCGATCTTCGCCATAGACTGTCGCCTCAATGTTGAATGTGCCGGGAGCTTAGAGCGTTCCGGGAGGAGTTTGGGATGGATTTCGAGCTCAAGGAAGAGCACCGCATGCTCAAGGATCTGGTGCGCCGCTTCGTCGAAGACGAGCTGCTGCCGCTGGAGCCGGAGGTCCTGCGCCGCGACATGGAGGGCAAGGGCGTCGGGCTGACGGCGGAGGAGCGCGCAAAGGTCAACGCCCGCGCCAGGGAGCTGGGCCTGTGGGGGCTGGACGCGCCGGCCGAATTCGGCGGCCACGATCTGCCGCTGGAGGCGATGGTGGGCGTGGCGGAAGAGATCGGCCGCTGCATCATCAACTACGCCATCCCGCCCGATTCGCCCAATTTGCACATGCTGATGGGCGTGGCGACGCCGGAGCAGACGACACGCTATGTCGAGCCCTATGCGCGCGGCGACATCACCGCCGCCATCGCCATCTCCGAACCCGGCGCCGGCGCCGATCCCTCCGGCATGGTCACGCGCGCGGTGCGCGACGGAGATTCCTGGGTGCTGAACGGGCGCAAGATCTGGATCGGCCGGGTCGCCGAAGCCGATTTCACCATCCTCATGGCGGTCACCAACAAGGAAAAGGGCGCGCGCGGCGGCATCTCGGCCTTCCTGGTCGATCGTGGCACGCCGGGCTTCAACGTGCTGCGCCAGATCCCGATGATCGGCGGCCGCTTCACCTACGAGATCGCCATCGAGAATTTGCGCCTGCCGGCTTCGGCCTTGCTCGGCCGTGAAGGCGAGGGCTTCGCGCCGATGCAGAAGCGGCTCTCGGTACGCCGCCTGCAGATGGGGGCCTGGTGCATCGGCATGGCCGATCGGGCGCTCGCCATGATGTGCGAGCACGCCAACAACCGGGTGACCTTCGGCGAACGTTTGGCCGACCGCCAGGCGATCCAGTGGTGGGTGGCCGATGCGGCTATGAAAATCCACGCCAGTCGGCTGATGGTCTATGACGCGGCGTGGAAATGGGACCAGGGGCGCGAGATCCGCACCGAATTGTCGATGATCAAGGTCTTCGTGCCGGAGATGGCTACCGAAGTGGTGGACAAGGCGATGCAGACCTTGGGCGCCATGGGCATGACCAAGGAATTGCCGCTGCACGCCATGGCTTCGATGCTGCGCTGGATCAGGGTCGGCGAGGGGCCCAGCGAGGTGCATCGCTGGGTGGTGGCGCGTTCGCTCCTGGGCCGCGGCAAACGGGCGGCGTAGCGACTTGACGTGAGCGACTGCTCACTTTAGCAACGCATCGCCATCCGCCGCCGCGCCACCGCCATTGGCGGCATGGCGGTGCTGATCTGGGCCACCTTGGCGCTGTTCACCACCGCCACCGGCGCCATTCCCCCGTTCCAGCTTGTCGCCATGGCTTTTGCCATCGCTTTCACGTTGGCGTTCCTGAAATGGAAACTGCGTGGCCAAGGCGTGATGGCGCAACTGCGCTGGCCGTGGAGAGTGTGGCTGGTCGGCATTGGCGGCTTGTTCGGCTATCACGCGCTCTACTTCCTGGCGCTGAAGAGCGCGCCGCCCGCGCCAGCCAATCTGGTCAATTATCTCTGGCCGCTTTGCATCGTGCTGTTCTCGGCGCCGCTGGCCGGCGAGACCTTGCGCTGGTGGCATCTTGGCGGTGTGGCGCTGGGCCTGATCGGCACGGCGCTGGTGTTGCTGGGCGGCGCCGATGTCGACTACCAGCCGCAACATCTGATCGGCTACCTCGCCGCTCTGGGTTGCGCGCTGACATGGGGGCTCTATTCGGTGTTGAGCCGGCGCTTTGGCGAGGTGCCGACCGATGCGGTGGGCGGGTTCTGCGGCGCGGCGGCATTGTTGGCATTGCTCTGCCATCTGCTGTTCGAAACCACGGTGTGGCCAGCTTCCACCGGCCAGTGGCTGGCCGTGCTCGCGCTCGGCATCGGCCCGGCCGGCGGTGCGTTTTTCCTGTGGGACATTGGCGTGAAGCGCGGCGACATCCGGGCGTTGGGGGCGCTGTCCTATGCCGCGCCCGTCCTGTCTACCCTGCTGCTGGTGGTTTTCGGCCGCGCCACGCTCGGTGTGGCTCTGGTAGCGGCGTGCCTGCTGGTGACGGCGGGCGCGGTGCTGGCGGCGCGCGATCTGTGGGTGCCACATAAGCCCTGAACGCACAAACGAGCAGGGGCCGGTTTCCCGGCCCCTGTCGCACTAACCCATCCAAACCTGACGTGTGGGCCGTCAGATCCAGTAGGTCGGCACTTTGTAGTATTCGTCGACCTTGCGGCCGTAATCCGGAGTCCAGGAGAATTCGCGCGTGCGATCGTAGGATGGCGCGTTCTCCAGCACTTTCTTGTCGAGACTGACGACGTAGCCTTCCAGATTGGTGTCGTAATTCAGCGTCTGCCACGGCAGGGGATGATGCTTCTCGCCCATGCCAAGGAAACCGCCAAACGACATGATGGCGTAGACCGCCTTGCCGCTGACCTTGTCGATCATGACGTCTTCCACCGTGCCCAGCTTGTCGCCGGACGGGTTGAAAACGCTGGTGCCCTGCACCCGGTCGGCTGCAATCAGGCTTTTGGCGGAAGTGCTTTTCTGCATTTCCATTTTTTAAACTCCTCGCTCTGGCTAAGACGTAGGAACGCGCCGCTCGCGTTCCAGCATGCAAAGAACGCGGCGCGGGACGGGTTTGTTCCGCGATGTCAGTCGATTACGAAGGACTCGCGGTATTACGAGGCGGCGCGCGGACGCCAGTCGGGCGGCGCCATTTCGAAGCCGGAGAATTGGAAGCCCGGCGCCACGGTGCAGCCGGCCAAAGTGAAGGTTCCCAGGCTGCGGGCGCTCTGCCAGGCGCCCTTGGGCACCACGATTTGCGGCCGTTCGCCGACTGACGAATTCAGGCCCAGAATCGAGTTGGCACTGTCGACACCATCGCGGCTGATCGACAATTCGAGCGGCGCGCCGGCATGGAAATGCCAGATCTCCTCGGCATCGATGCGATGCCAATGTGAGCGCTCACTCGCTTTCAGCAGGAAGTAGATCGAGGTGACGGCGGCGCGTTCGC
>JAQSWP010000267.1 GCA_029266575.1 Alphaproteobacteria bacterium
GGCGTCATCCCGCACGCCAAGTCGGTCAGCTACACCTTGTCGGTGCTGCCGATGTTCATCGTCATCGGCTATCTCGCCTATTACGCCGGCATGACCACCGCCTGCTTCGAAGCGGCGCGCCGCTGGTTCGGCTGGCTGCCGGGCGGCCTGGCGATCGGCACGGTGTTCGCCGTGGCGGGCTTCTCCGCCGTCTCCGGCGCCAGCACGGCGGCGGCCGCGGTGTTCGCCCGCGTTGCCATCCCCGAGATGCTGAAGAGCGGCTACAACAGGCGCCTGGCTGCGGGCGTGGTCGCCGCGGGCGGCACGCTCGATGCGCTGATCCCGCCGTCGGCCCTGCTGGTGGTGTACGGCATCATCGTCGAGGAATCGATCGGCAAGCTGCTGATTGCCGGCTTCGTTCCCGGGTTCATCTCGGCCCTGGTGTACTGCGCCATCATCTATATCCGTTGCACGCGCAATCCGGAGATGGGCCCACGCGTCACCGGCTATACCTGGGGCCAGCGCTTTGGATCCCTGCCCGGTACGGCGCCCATCTTCATTGTCATCGTCATTATCTTCAGCTCGATGTATCTGGGCTGGGCGACGCCGACCGAAGCGGGCGCGCTGGGCGCCTTCTGCGTCTTCGTCATCGCGCTGTGGCACGGCATGAAGTGGCAGGAACTGAAAAGCGCGCTGCTCGATTCAGCCAAGCTGACGGTCATGATCTTCACCGTCATCTGGGGCATCCTGATCTTCGTGCGTTTCCTCGGTTTCGCCCGGCTGCCGGAAACCCTGTCGTCGTGGATTGTCGATGCCGCGCTGCCGCCGCTCTTGGTGCTGCTGTGCATTTACGGCATCTATTTCATCCTCGGCATGTTCATGGACGCGATTGGCATGCTGCTGCTTACCCTGCCGGTCGTCTTCCCCGTGATCGTGAAGCTGGGCTACGATCCGATATGGTTCGGTATCATTATCGTCAAGCTGTGCGGCATTTGCCTGATGACGCCGCCGGTGGGATTGAACTGCTACGTGGTCAACGGCGTGCGGCCCGACATTCCGCTCAGCGATGTGTTCAAAGGCATCTGGCCGTTCGTGATTGCCGACATCATCACCATCGGCGTGCTGACCGCGTTCCCCGGCCTCGTCACCTTCATCATCGACTAGTCGCCGGCAGGGTGCCGTCGTGACGACGGCATCCACCCATCGACTCGGCCTGCTGCTGATCGTCCTGTGCTTCGTCATGGGCATGGTCAGCCGTGGTCTGGGCGATTCGTTTTCAGTTTTCGTGCTGCCGCTAAGCGCCAGCTTCGGCGTCGACCGCGCCTCGGTCACCGGCATTTATGCCATTTCCATGCTCGGCATCGGCTTTGGCGGGCCGCTGGCCGGCGTGCTGGTCGATCGCTTCGGCCCGCGCCAGCTGGTGCTGGTCGGCGTCGCGGCCATGGGGCTGGGCCTGGTGTTGTCGTCGCTGGCCGAGGCGGTGTGGCAGTTCTATCCCACCTTCGGTTTGCTGGTCGGCATCGGTTGCGCCGCGCTGGGCAGCGTCATGCAATCGGCGTTGCTGGGACGCTGGTTCAGCCGCCGTTTGGGCACGGCGCTGGCGACCTCCTATTCGGCCAACGGCGTCGGCGTCATGGTGATGGCGCCTTTGGCGCAGTATCTGATCGAGGCGCAAGACTGGCGCTTCGCCTATGCCGTGCTGGGCGGCTTCGTGCTGCTGTTGCTGCTGCCGATCCTGCTGCTGCCGTGGAAGCGGATCGAAGCAGGACATCCCGATCTGCGCATGCCGGCGGCAGGCCCCGGTGCGGAAAGTTCGACGGCGCCCAGCCTGCGCACGGCGGTGCGGACGGCGCCGTTCTGGAATCTCTGCGCCACGTTCTGCTTCACCTCGGTCGGCATCTATTCGCTGACGCCGCAGACGGTGGCCTATCTGATCGAACAGGGGATGGCGCCGATCGACGCCGCATCCGCCGTCGGCCTCACCGGGCTGCTGATGCCGATCGGCATGATCGGCTTCAACTGGCTGGCCGATCGCGGCGGGCGGCGGCTGTCGGCAGTGGCCTCCTATGGCTGCACCATGCTGGGTATCGCTGCCTTGCTGGCGTTCTCCGGTCCGCAGGATTTTCCGCTGCTGGTGGCCTTCGTGGTGCTGTTCGGCATTTCGATGGGCTCGCGCGGGCCGATGATCTCGACCCTGGCGACCATGCGTTTCCGCGGCCCCCATCTCGGCCGCATCTACGGCTCGATCACGCTCGCCATGGGAATCGGCGGCGCGCTGGGCGCCTGGCTGGGCGGGTTGGCGCATGATCTCACCGGCGGCTACACGGCGGTGATGGCGGTGTCGCTGGGCGGGTTGCTGATCGGCGGCATTCCCCTGCTGATCGAAGCGCAGCGGCAGAACCGGATCGAAGCCGGCAACTCTATTCTTAAAGTTTAGAGCAAAAGGTGATTTGCTCTAGGCGGCGCGGGCGAATTGCAGCGCCTGCTCCAGCCTGTCGTTGCCCCAGAACAATTCCCCGCCGATTGTAAAGCTCGGCGCGCCGAACAGGCCGAGTTTGATCGCCCGCTGGGTCTGCGTCTTCAGCGCCGATTTGTTGGTCTCGCTGTTGGCTACGGCGAGAATCGATCCAGGATCGAGCTTCAGGTCCTGCAGGACGGAACTCACCACCTGCGGATCGGAGATCTCGCGATCTTCGGCGAAATTGGCGCGATAGACGCCGCGCACGAAAGCGCCGATCCAGTCCTGCTCGGCATGCGCCAGCGCCACGCGCGCGGCCAGCAAGCCGTTGCGTGGGAATGCGGTCGGCCGTTTCAGCTGCAACCCGTACTCGGCCGCCAGGCGCTCCATGTCGCGCCACATGTAATTGCCTTTGACGGGATAGATATTGAATGGCGAGTCGTTCCAGCCCTGGCTATGGAAGATCGGTCCCAGCAGGAACGGCCGCCACAGCACCGGCACGCCGGCGGCCAGCTGTTCGATCCGTTCCGCCGCCAGATAGGAATAGGTGCTGGCGAACTCGAACCAGAATTCGACCGGCCTTGCCATTTATTCCGCCGGCGTCGGCGCGGGTACGGCGGCCGGGGCAGGGTGCGCCTTTCGGGTGGTGGCCAGCAGCATGTAGAAGGTCGGCACCACAAACAGGGTCAGCAGGGTGCCCAGTAGCATGCCGCCCACGATCACCCAGCCGATCTGCTGGCGGGTTTCGGCGCCGGCGCCGGAGGCGATCGCCAGCGGCAGGGAACCCAGCACCATGGCGCCGGTGGTCATCAGAATCGGGCGCAGGCGCAGCACTGCGGCTTCGATCACCGCATCGCGCTTGGCGCGGCCCTGTTCCTGCAACTGGTTGGCGAATTCGACGATAAGGATGCCGTGCTTGGTGATCAGTCCCACCAACGTCACCAACCCGATCTGGCTGTAGACGCTGATCGTGCCGCCGGTCAGCGTCAGCGCCAGCAGCGCGCCGGTGGCGGCCAGCGGCACGGTCAGGATGATGATCAGCGGA
>JAQSWP010000078.1 GCA_029266575.1 Alphaproteobacteria bacterium
GGCCTGGCGCTGGGGCTGGAGCCCGCGCACAAGGTGGCGCTGGAAGATTGGGAAGGCATGATCGACACCAACATCAAGGGCCTGCTCTACGTCACCCGCATGTCTTTGGCGACCGGAAGATCGATACCGCCCAGATGCAGACCAGTAATTGGGAGCAGTTCAAGGCCGCTGAACGCGCTGCCAAGGGTTCCGGCAGCATCCTGGACGGCGTGGCGATGGCCTTGCCCGCCCTGATGCGGGCCGAGAAGCTGCAGAAACGCGCTGCCCGGGTTGGTTTCGAATGGAAGCAAGCGCGCGAGATCTTCGACAAGATCCAGGAGGAACTGGGCGAGCTGCGCAGCGAAGTCGATAGCTCCCGCGATCCGGACCGGCTAACCGATGAAATCGGCGACGTGCTGTTCGTGGTCGCCAACCTGGCGACGCCGCTTCGGTCATGTCGAGAAACGCCTGGCCGCGATGGACAAGCCTATCGAGCGAGCCAGTTTGGACGAGATGGAAGAATTGTGGCAGGAAGCCAAGCGGCTGGAACGCGGCAAGCCCCCGACTTCGGACTAAACCAAAAACGATGGTATCAGTGGAGGCATCATGAGCGGCAAGAAGATCGTATTCATCACCGGCGCCACGGCGGGCTTCGGCGAAGCCATGGCGCGGCGCTTCGCAGCCGCCGGCCATACGCTGGTGCTGACCGGCCGCCGCGGCGAGCGGCTGTCAAAACTGAAGGGCGAACTCAAGACGCCGGTCCATACCATCGAACTCGACGTGCGCGACCGCAAGGCGGTTGAGCGGGCCGTTACCTCCCTGCCCGATCAATTCAAGGCCGTCGATATCCTGATCAACAATGCCGGCCTGGCGCTGGGGCTGGAGCCCGCGCACAAGGTGGCGCTGGAAGATTGGGAAGGCATGATCGACACCAACATCAAGGGCCTGCTCTACGTCACCCGCAAGGCCTTCGTGCACCAGTTCTCGCTCAACTTGCGCGCCGATCTGATCGGCAGCCGCGTGCGCGTGACCTCGGTCGAGCCGGGCATGGCGGAAACCGAATTCTCGGTGGTGCGCTTCAAGGGCGATGCCTCCAAAGCCAAAGACGTCTACAAGGGCCTGCAGCCGATGACGCCCGACGACATCGCCCACACCATCGAATTCATCACCACCACCCTGCCCGATCACGTCAACATCAACACCATCGAGATGATGCCGGTGATGCAGGCTTTCGGGCCGTTTGTGGTCAAGCGCGAAGGCTAAAGCGTACGCGTAACAGCAGCGGCTGTGCGCGTGCCGCACGGCTTCAATCACGTCGTTGGCGTAGGGTCTTTCTTTTGCAGGGAAGGCTTGCGGCTGGCTCATTGAAGCCGCTGCCCTGCTCCACCATACTCGCCGCCGACTAAGGCAACGGAGGTCGCTCCCATGAAAACCAACA
Source organism: Alphaproteobacteria bacterium (assembly GCA_029266575.1). Taxonomy (GTDB): domain Bacteria; phylum Pseudomonadota; class Alphaproteobacteria; order Reyranellales; family JAQSWP01; genus JAQSWP01. The sequence continues at coordinate 1,418 of JAQSWP010000078.1, forward strand.
CCTATCCGAACACGCTGCTGTTCATCGACGGCGCCTGGACGCAAGGCCAGGGCAACAAGACGCTGGAGGTCGCCAACCCGGCGACGGGCGAGACCATCGGCACCGTGGCGCACGCCTCAAAGGCCGATCTCGACCGCGCGTTGAAGGCGGCGGAAAAGGGCTTCCAGACATGGAAGAAGGTTTCCGCCTTCGAGCGCTCCAAGGTGCTGCGCAAGGCCGCCGACATCATCCGTACTCGTGCCGACGAGATCGCGCAGATGATGACCATGGAACAGGGCAAGCCGGTGATCGAAGCCAAAATGGAAGCGCTGGCCGCCGGTGATCTCATCGACTGGTTCGCCGAGGAAGCGCGCCGCACCTATGGCCGCGTGTGCCGATGGCGTCTATCAGCTGGTGGTCAAGGAGCCGGTCGGTCCGGTCGCGGCGTTCACTCCCTGGAATTTCCCGATCAACCAGGCGGTGCGCAAATGCTCCGCTGCCTTGGCGGCCGGATGCTCGATCATCCTCAAAGGTCCGGAAGAGACGCCGGCCAGTTGCGCCGCGCTGATCAAGTGCTACGAAGAAGCCGGCGTGCCGCCGGGCGCGGTCCAACTGGTGTTCGGCATCCCGGCGGAAATCTCCGAATATCTCATCCCGCACCCGACCATCCGCAAAGTGACCTTCACCGGCTCGACCGCCGTCGGCAAGCATCTAGCCATGCTGGCCGGCAAGCACATGAAACGCATCACCATGGAACTGGGCGGCCATGCGCCGGCCATCGTGTTCGAGGATGCCGATGTCGATAAAGCCGTGAAGCTTCTGAGCGGCGCCAAGTTCCGCAACGCCGGCCAGGTCTGTGTCTCCCCCACCCGCTTCCTGGTGCACGAAAAGATCTACGACCAGTTTGTCGACGGCTTCGTTGCCGCCGCCAAGGCGGTGAAAGTCGGCAGCGGCATGGAAAAGGACACGTTCATGGGTCCGCTAGCCAACCCGCGCCGCGTCGATGCGATGCAGGATTTCGTGGCCGACGCAGTGTCGAAGGGCGCGACCTTACGGACTGGCGGCAAGCGTATCGGCAACAAGGGCAATTTCTTCGAACCCACCGTGCTGACCGATGTGCCGATGGAAGCGAAAATCATGACCGAAGAGCCGTTCGGCCCCATCGCGCCGATCGCCCGCTTCGGCTCCTTCGACGAAGTCGTCGAGGAAGCCAACCGCTTGCCCTATGGCCTGGCGGCTTACGCCTACACCAAGTCGGCCAAGACGGCGGGCGCCATCGGTGCGGCGTTCGAAAGCGGCATGGTGTCGATCAACCACCACGGACTGGCGCTGCCGGAAGTGCCGTTCGGCGGCGTGAAGGATTCCGGCTTTGGCTCGGAAGGCGGTTCGGAAGCGATCGAAGCCTATCTGAACACTAAGTTCATCACCCAGGCGCCGCTCTAGGATAATCGGGCCGGCTCTCTCAGGAGGGCTGGCCCGTTCGTTTCAGCACGAAATCGCACGCAACTGCCGCTGTGTTCGATTTCGCGTCATCGATAAAATCCATCATCAGCGCATCCTTGACGCCGAAAACCGCGTCGGAATCGAGATAGCGGTCGCCGCGCACGAAAATATGCGTGGTCAGCTTCTCGAAGCCTGATGCGGTGACGATGAAATGCAGGTGCGCCGGCCGATACGGATGACGTCCGAGCGCCAGCAGCATCTTTCCGACGGGCCCGTCGGTCGGCACCGGATAGCTCACGGGTTTGATGGTCCAAAAACGATAAGCACCATCTGAACCGGTGCGGAAACGGCCGCGCAGATTCATTTCCGGCGCTTGCGGATCCTGTACGTCATAGAGCCCGTTCGGTGCGGTCTGCCAGACGTCGAGCACGGCACTCTCGATCGGTTTGCCATCGCCGTTGAGAACGCGACCTGAAACCGACGTTTTGAAGCCGCCTTCGGTGTTCGCCGCGATGTCTGCACCCATCGGCAGATCGGGCGCACCGGGGACATAGAACGGCCCCAGCACCGTCGATGGTGTCTCCCGGCCCTCGCGTTTGTTGTTGAGGGCGTCTACCAGCATCGACAGGCCGAGCGTATCGGACAGCAGGATGAACTCCTGGCGCTTGCCGTCGCACATCTGGCCGGTGCGTGTGAGGAAGTCGATCGCGGCCAGCCACTCGGCTTCGCTCAGCTTCACTTCGCGGGCGAAATCGTGCAGATGGCGTACCAAGGCCGTCATTATCTCGCGCAGGCGCGGATCGTTGGCGCCTTGCATCCTGTTGATCACGGCTTTGGTCAATTCCTCGTCGTTGAATTGCGCCATGGCCGTTGCTTTCGCTATTTGTCCGCCGTCATGTCGAGGAGAGGCAATTGCTCGGCCAGAAACAGCCGGTGCAGCTCGTGCCAGGCGGCGGGATCGGTGGCGGCCAGCAAGCCGCCCTGGTGCACGGTGGCGCGATAGTCGTCGCCGTTGAAGTGGGCTGCATGGCCGCCCGCCTCCTCCACCATCAGCGCGCCGGCGGCGTGATCCCAGGGCTTCACGAAGCGGTACAGATTGAAGTGGCTGTTGCCGGCCAGCATCTCGATGTATTCGAGCCCCGCACAGAACAGGCTGCTCATGCCCTTGACCAGTTTCAGGCGCTCGGGATTGGCCTTCTCGAGAAACTGGCGCTTGAATTTGTAGCCGACATAGCCCGCCATCTCGCTCAACGGCACGTCGGCGGGGAAGCGGATTTTCTCGCCATTGAGCCACGAACTTCCGCCCAAAGTCGCTGCGGCGGTGCGCTTGCCCAGCGGGTCGTAGATCCAGCCGCCAATGGTGCGGCCCTTCTCAGCCAGCGCCACGATGATCGCGAAGCGCGGCCGACCGCCGGCGAAATTGGAAGTGCCGTCGAGCGGGTCGACGATCCAGGCACGATGCTCGCTGGCGATGGACTTGATCAGGCGTGGATCGGCGGCAACCGCCTCCTCGCCCACCACCACGACGCCCGGCAGAATGCGCTTGAGGCCCGCGGTCAGCCGCTTCTCGGCGGCGACATCGGCCACGGTGACCAGGTCGCCGGGCGTCTTCTCGCGGATTTCGGATTTTTCCAGCCTGCCGAAGCGCGGCAGCAATTCCGCTTCGGCCGTCTCCCGCATCAGCGCCAGGACTTTGGCGCTGATGTCGGCAGGCAAATTGGCGGTCGTGGGGAACGCGCTCAGACCAGCACGCCCATGATATCAGTTTCGGACAGGATCACCAGATCCTCGCCGTTCACCTTGACTTCGGTGCCCGACCACTTGCCGTACAGCACCTTGTTGCCGACCTTGACGTCGATCGGCACCAGCTTGCCATCGCTGCCGCGCTTGCCAGGGCCGGCCGCCACGACCTTGCCCTGTTGCGGCTTTTCCTGCGCGGTTTCGGGGATGATGATACCGCCCTTGGACTTGGTTTCAGCCTTCTCGGGCTTGACCAGGATACGATCGTGCAGCGGACGGAAACCCATGTCTTGTCTCTCCTGAATTGCTTCGGCCCGGTTATAGGGACTGCCCGGCAGCCTCGTCAATCGCGCTGGAAATCGCCCGGCAAATCAGGACGACGTCCCCTGCCGGCGGGCATCCAGCCGGGCGCGGGCTGCGGCATCGAGCAGGACGCGCAGATGCGTGGTGCCTTCCCCGTCGTGGCGCTCCAGCACCCGGCCATGCCGATAGAGCCACGCCAGCAGCGCGCCGTCGCTTTGGGGGACGTCGAGTTCGACCGCCTGCTCGTCGGCACCCAAGGCCGTATCGATGGCGCGCAGCAGATCGCCGATGCCTTCGCCGGTCAGAGCGGAGATCGGTACCCGCACGCTGGCGGCGCTGGGACTGGCGCCCAGCAGGCGCTGGCGCGCCACCTCGTCGATCAGATCGATCTTGTTCAGCGCCTCGATCAGCTCGCCGCCGATCACCCGTTCCTGCAAGCCGATATCGGAGAGCACGGCTTCGACGTCCTGGCGCTGCGCTTCGCTGTCGGGATGAGCGACATCACGCACATGCACGATCGCGTCGGCTTCGATGACCTCTTCCAGCGTCGCGCGAAAGGCGGCGACCAGGTCGGTCGGCAGATCGGCGATGAAGCCCACCGTGTCGGACAGCACGATGTTGCGGCCCGACGGCAGGCGCACGGCCCGCATGGTGGGATCGAGGGTGGCGAACAGCAGATCCTTGGCAAACACCTCGGACGCGGTCAGCCGGTTGAACAGAGTCGATTTGCCGGCATTGGTGTAGCCCACCAAGGCCACGACGGGGAGATCGGCGCGCTTGCGGCCCTTGCGCTGCAGATCGCGGGTGCGGCGCACCTCTTCCAGCTCGCGCTTCAGCCGGCCGACGCGATCGCCGATCAAACGACGGTCGATTTCGAGCTGCGATTCGCCGGGGCCGCCCAGGAAGCCGAAGCCGCCGCGCTGGCGTTCCAAATGGGTCCATGACCGCACCAGGCGCGAGCGTTGATAGCTCAGGCTCGCCAGTTCGACCTGCAATCGGCCTTCATGGGTGCGGGCCCGGGCGCCGAAGATCTCGAGGATCAGGCCCGTGCGGTCGATGACCTTGACGTTGAGACCGCGCTCCAGATTGCGCTGCTGCACCGGGCTGAGCTTGCAGTCGAAAATGGCGACCGTGATACCGAGATCCTCGAACGCGCCTTTCAGCCGCTCGACCGCGCCCGAACCGACGAAGGTGCCGGGGCGCACGCGGTTAACCGGCAGGCTCTCGCTCAATGTCACGTCGAGCGAGATCGCCGCCGCCAGGCCTGTCGCCTCTTCCAGGCTGGCCTGCTCGTCGCGTTGGTCGAAGCGATTGCCGGGGATGCGCGGACGGATGACGGCGGCCTTGGTCGGGCCCCCGCGCGTTAGTCCGTCGTCGCCGTTCGTCGTAACGCTCAATTCTACTCGTCTGGTTTGTCGCCGTCGAACAGCTGCACCGGCGTGACCGGCATGATGGTCGAGATCGCATGCTTGTAGACAAGCTGCGAATGCCCGTCACGGCGCAGCAGGACGGAAAAATTATCGAACCAGGTGACAATGCCCTGCAGCTTGACGCCATTGACCAGGAAGATCGTGACCGGGGTCTTGTTCTTGCGCAGATAGTTGAGGAAAACGTCCTGCACGTTTTGCGACTTGTCGCTCATGTTCTTGGTCCCCTTGTTCTAGGGCTTGCGCCCGTTTGGCCATCAGGCGTGCCCAGGAACAGGGGCCGCCATCCACATTGCACTGCAACATAATATAGAACCCTAGTTACGTTTAACCAGAGTTTTCAGTTCAAATAGATCGTGAACGTGCAAAATGGGCGGAAATGCTGGAAATTCTCCCGGTAGCGGAGGGCTTTTGCGCACCAGCACCGGCACACAGCCGGCGTGGTGAGCACATTCCAGATCGATGTCGGTGTCCCCGACGAACCATACTTCCGGCCCCGCCATGACTCCCGCTCCCTGCAAAGACAGATGCACCGGATCCGGCGCCGGCTTGTCGCGGGCGGCGTCGGTAGCGCCGACCACCCGATGGAAACGGGCCGACCAGCCCAAATGCTCCGCTTCCCGCCGCAAATATCGAGCGGTTTTGTTGCTGACAACCGATAGGGTCACGCCGGCGGCGCGCAGATGGTCAAACAGATCCTCGGCGCCTGGCAGGACCCGCAATTCGCGCAAATGCACGTCCTCGAAGGCGCGGTAGAAAATCTCGCGCGCCTCTTCCCAGCGATCGCCGAACATTACGGGGAAAACGTCGCGCACCGACTGGCGGACTTTGACGTGCGCCTCTTCGAGCGTCCATTTCTCGACGCCCATGGCTTCCTGCACGACGTTGAGTGCGGCATGAATGGTGGGGAACGTATCGACCAGCGTGTTGTCCCAGTCGAAAACCATCGCCTTGGGAGGTGGCAGCGAGCTCACGACGCCTCGGCGGCGACCTGCTCCAGCCAGTCGGTATAATATTCGCGCAGCCTCGTGGCGAAGCGACCGGGCTTGCCGTCGCCAATCTTTTCGCCGTCGATGCCGACGATCGGCAGCACGAAGGAGGTGGTGCTGGTCAGGAAGGCTTCGGCCGCCTCCATCGCTTCTTCAACAGTGAACGGCCGCTCGACGATTTTCATCTGCGCGTCCGTGGCCATGCGGATGACGGCCAGCCGCGTGATGCCGTTGAGGATCGAGTTGGAAGCGTCGCGGGTGACGATTTCGCCTGCCTTGGTGACGATCCAGGCATTGGTCGAGCTGCCTTCGGTGACGAACCCGTCCTCGTCGACCTGCCAGGCCTCGTAGGCGCCCATTTCCTTGGCCTGCTGCTTGGCCAGCACGTTGGGCAGCAACGATACCGCCTTGATGTCGCGCCGTTGCCAGCGGATATCGGCCACGGTAATGACCTCGACGCCGGTCTTGGCCTTGGGATGGACCAGAGACTGATGCCTGGCGGTGATTACCAGGGCCGGCCGCACCGCCACTGGGAACGTATGCTCGCGGCGGGATACGCCGCGGGTGATCTGCAGATAGACGATGCCATTTTGGATATGGTTGCGCGTCACAACCTCATTCATCAGCACGGGCAGCACGGATGGCGCGACCGGCCACTCGATCCGCAGTTCGCGCAACGACCGGTCAAGGCGAACCAGATGCCCCTCCTCGTCCACCAGACGTCCGCGATAAACGGCAATGACCTCGTAAACGCCGTCGGCGAACTGATAGCCGCGATCCTCGATATGCACCGAGGCGGCGTGGTGCGGCAAATAGCGGCCGTTGACATAGGCGATGCGCGACATGGCTAGAAATATTCCAGGCGAACGGCGAACAGTCGCTCGACCTTCTTGATGGCCGACGGCAGGGCGAAGATTATGACGCGGTCGCCGAGCTTGATGACGGTATCGCCGCGCGGCATGACGATATCGGAATCGCGCACCACGGCGCCGATGATGCTGCCGTCGGGCAGATCGATCTCGCGCAACGGCTTGCCGATCAGGCCGGAAGTCTGCAGCGCCTCGCCCTCGATGATTTCGCCGCAATCGTTGCGCAGGGAGTGCACGCCGCGGATGCGGCCGCGCCGCACATGCTCGAGGATGGTCGACACCGTGGTGGCGCGCGGGCTGATCACCGTATCGATGCCAAGATTGGGCACCAGCGGCTCGTAGACCTGCTTGTTGACCAAGGTGACAGCGCGATTGGCGCCGATGCGCTTGGCCAGCAACGAGGCCAGAATATTGGTTTCATCGTCATTGGTGACGGCGACCACGGCTTCCGCCAGCTTGACGCCCGCCTCCTCCAGAATGTCGGTATCCAGCCCGTCGCCCTGGATCACCACAGTGCGCTTGAGAATGCCGGCGACAATCTTGGCTCGCTCCGCGTCGTATTCGATGAGTTTTATATTGGCGCCGCCGAGATCGTTTTCCAGCTCGCGCACCAGCGAGATGCCGATATTACCGCCGCCCACCACGACGATGCGCCGCGCTTCCTGTTCTTCATGGCCGAAAGCGGCAAGGGCCCGGGTCACCTTCGCCGTCGGCGCCACGAAATAGATATCGTCGCCGGCTATCAAATGGTCGTCCGGGCTGGGCACGAAGCCTTTGCCGTTGCGCACCACCAGGGTGATGACGATATTCAGTTCGGGAAACAGCGACGTCAGCTGCCGCAGTGGCGTGTCGACCACCGGGCAGTCCTGGTTGCAACGTACGCCCACGGCTTGTGCCTGGCCCTCGGCCAGCGGGATCACGTCGAAGGCGCCAGGCACGCGCAGGCCGCGTCGCACCGCCTGCGCCACTTCGACTTCCGGCGAGATCACCACGTCGATGCCGAGATTGTTGCTGGTGAAGATATCGGCATAGACCGGGTCGAGATAGGTTTGGTTCCGCACGCGCGCGATCTTCTTCGGCACGTTGAACAGCGCGCCGGCGACTTGGCACGCCACCATGTTGACTTCGTCGGCGTAAGTCACCGCGATCAGCATGTCGGCATCGCCGGCGCCGGCCCGCTCGAGCACGTCGGGATAGGACGCAAAGCCGGTGATGGCCTGGACATCCAGGGAATCTGAAATCTTGCGGATGAGATCTTCCGACTTGTCGACCACGACGACGTCGTTGCGCTCGCGCGCCAGCGCCTTGGCGATGTTGAAGCCGACCTGTCCGGCGCCGCAGATGACGACCTTCATGGGATGATCTCTGTTGTCGTGCCGCTATTCGGTGGCGGTGCCGTTAGCACTGCCGTTGCCGCGGTCATCGCCATGAACGCCGAGCGATTTCAGCTTGCGATGCAGAGCAGAGCGTTCCATGCCGACGAAACTCGCCGTGCGCGATATATTGCCGCCGAAACGGGTGACCTGGGCGATAAGGTACTCGCGCTCGAACACCTCGCGCGCGTCGCGCAACGGCAGGCGCATGATCTCCCCGCCCCGCTCCCAACGCAGCACCGAGGGGGTCGACGCGGCAACGTCGTTGGGCAGCTGGTCGGCGCGGATCGGCTGGCCGGGATCGCCCGGCGCCATGATCAGCAGCCGCTCGATGACGTTACGCAGCTGCCGCACGTTGCCTGGCCAGTCATAGCCCTGCAGGGCGGTAATGGCGTCGTCGCCCAGAGTGCGGCCCGGCAGGCCGGAGGTGTCGGCGACCTGTCGCATCAGCTCCACGATCAGCGCCGGAATGTCCTCGCGGCGTTCGCGCAGCGGCGGCACGCGGATCGGCACGACGTTCAGGCGATAGTAAAGATCCTCGCGGAAACGGCCGGCGGCAATTTCTGCCGGCAGATCGCGATTGGTCGAAGCGACGACGCGCACGTCGACTTCGACGCGCGTCTTGCCGCCGACACGGAAGAACGTCTGTTCCTGCAGGCCGCGCACGATCTTGCCCTGGGTCTCGAGCGGCATGTCGGCCACTTCGTCCAGCAACAAGGTGCCGCCATGCGCTTGCTCGAACAGCCCGGTAATGCGCCCGCTCGCGGGCGCGCTGGAGTCGCCCTCCTCGACGCCAAACAGTTCGATCTCCAGCCGTTCCGGCGCCATGGTGGCGCAGTTCAGCACCACGAAAGGCCCGCCGGACCGCTTGGAATTGGAGTGCAGCATGCGGGCCACCACCTCCTTGCCCGAACCGGCAGGACCAGTGACCAGCACGCGGCTGCCGGTCGGAGACACGCGCTCGACCGAGGAACGCAGATGGGAGATCAGCGAGGAGTTTCCGGTCAGGCTGGTGGCGCCGCCGATGCGGGCCCGCAATTGCGCATTTTCCCGCCGCAGCCGCGTCGCTTCGATGGCGCGCTGCACCACAAGAAGCAGCCGGTCGGCCTTGAAGGGTTTCTCGATGAAGTCGTAGGCGCCGGCCTTGATGGCGGCAACGGCCGTGTCGATCGTGCCGTGGCCCGAAATCATGATCACGGGCGTCGGCGGATGGTCGCTTTTCAGCATCTCGAGCAGCTGCAGCCCGTCGAGGTCGCTGCCTTGCAGCCAGACGTCGAGGATGACGAGGGTCGGGCGCCGATGGCGAATGGCTTCGATCGCCTCATTGCTGGAATGGGCGGCGCGGCAGGTATAGCCCTCGTCCTGCAGGATGCCGCCGATCAACATGCAAATATCGGCTTCGTCGTCAACGATCAGAATGTCATGCGCCATGTCTTAAGCGATCTTTTTCGGCGCGGACGAGTTTTCGCCGGATGTCCGCAATGCTTCCGCCTGGCTGCGGCGAAACACCAGACTGATCCGCGCGCCGCCGCCTTCGCGGTCATCCAGTATCAGATATCCGCCATGATCTTCCATGATCTTTTTCACGATAGCGAGCCCCAGCCCGGTGCCCTTGGCGCGCGTGGTGACGTAGGGCTCGGTCAACCGGGCCCGGTGTTCGACGGGCAATCCGCGGCCATTGTCCGAAATCGCAACCGTCACGTCGTTGCCCTGCTCGACCAGCGTCACCTCGATCCGCCCCTGCGGCAGCGGCTGGTCGGGTGACCCATCGCGGCCGTCGATCGCCTCCGCCGCATTCTTCAGAAGATTGGTCAATGCCTGGCCGATCTGGCGGCGGTCGATCGGCAGTGTCAGCCCGTGTTCGGGCAACAGCGTCGCGTATTCAATCTGCGGATGGGCATTGCGCTGCAGGAATACCGACTGCAGGCAAATCTCTTTCAAATCCTCGTTCTGCAGCACCGGCCGGGGCATGCGGGCGAACGAGGAGAACTCGTCCACCATACGGCCGATATCGCCCACTTGGCGGATGATGGTGTCGGTGCAGACCGCGAAAGTCTCCGGATCCTCAACGATCTGCTTGCTGTATTTACGCTTCAGCCGTTCCGCCGAAAGCTGGATCGGAGTCAGCGGATTCTTGATTTCATGGGCGATGCGTCGGGCAACATCGGCCCAGGCCGCCTTGCGCTGGGCCGACAGCAACTCCGTGATGTCGTCAAAGGTGACCACGAAACCTTCGACGCGCGGCGCGCCCTCGACATCGGCAATCCGCTCCACCGCCACCCGGGTAAGCAACGTCATGGTTTCGCCGCGGCGGCGAAATTCGATCTCTTCCTGCACTACCCGGGTCGGCCGCAGACTGCCGAGTTCCAGCATACCGCCGATCTGCGGCAGCCTCTCCACCAGCGAACTGCCGACCAGGGCCTGCTGCTGCACGTCGAGCAGATCGAGCGCGGCGCGGTTGGCGAGTTCCACCCTGCCCTCGCGATCGAGGCTGACGACAGCGGCGCTGACGCCCGACAGCACCGCTTCGATCAGCCGGCGCCGCTCGTTCAATTGCGCGTTGGTGTCGATCAACTCGCGGCGCTGGTCGCCAAGCTGCGCGGTCATGCGGTTGAAGGCTCGGCTCAACATGCCGATTTCGTTTTCCGTCTGGGGTTCCTGGACCCGCACGTCCAGATCGCCGCCACGCACCCGCTCGGCCGCGCCGACAAGTTCCGTGATCGGTCGCGACAGCCGCTCGGCATAGACCAGCCCGATCCAGATGGCGAGCAGCAGGAACACCACGACAATGATCAGAAGAATGCTGACGACGCGGAACTGAGCTTCGGTCTGCTGGCTTTCGAGCTGATCGTAATAAGTCACCATGTCGCGCAGGCCGTTGACTTGCGCCATGACGTTTCGGTCGATCGGTTCGCTTAGATAGAGAAAAACCGGATCGGCGGGCGCCGGAAACAGAAGCACCAGCGCGCTGATACGGTCTTCGCGCTCGGTCAAGAGCGACGGCGCACCGTTCATGGCATTGCCAAGCGCCCGCAAGGAGGGGCGGATATATTCGCTGTCGATGTTGACCGAGCGGCCGCGGACGACAGGCGAGCCCAGGCGATCGATGATCGCCACTTCCGAGAGATTGGTTTGCGTGGCGAAGAGATTGAGGAGCTGGCTCAGACGCTCCTGATAGAGCAGGATTTCCGGTCCCTGACTGCGCAACTCGAAGACCAGCGGAATGAGGTTGTATTCGAAATTGCGCTGGCGCTCGGCAATGTAGGCGCCGGCCACCGTCCTGGCGCCGGCAATGGTCGAGCGTACGCGATTGTTGAACCACTCCTGCAGGCTCGTATTGATGGAATAGCCCGCGAAAGTCGAGACGATGACCGTGGGGCCGACAGCCATGGCAACGAAGAGCAGCACGAGACGCACATGCAGCCGGGCACCCGCGATGCCGCGTCGGCGGGCGGCAAAGGTCGCCGCCAATCGCGCCGCCACCAGGCCGGCGAGGATAAGCACCACTGCGAGGTCGACCCAAAGCAGGATCGGCACCAGCCCGGTGCGATTGACGGATTCGGGCAGCAATCCGGTAAAGGCTGCGTAGGTTATCCCGCCCGCCGCCACCGCGATCATGCCGAACACCACCGCGCCAGCGGGGCCGAAGCCCACACGCAGCAATCGGCGCAGGAAAAGATACGCCGGAGTTTCCGGCGCGACAGTGGTCATGAAACGACTACTCCAACTCCGCACCCGGGCTGGAATTAGACACCAGCGATAGGGGTGGCGCAGTTTAACGAATTCCGCGTACGACCTGTATATCGAGTTCACGGATCTTCTTGCGCAGCGTATTGCGGTTCAAACCCAGCAATTCCGCCGCTTTGACCTGATTGCCGCGGGTGGCCGCCAAGGTGATGCTGAGCAGCGGCCGCTCGATTTCGTGCAAAACCCGGTCGTAGAGCCCGTTGGGCGGCAGGCGGTCCTGGTGGGCGGCGAAATAGTCCCGGATATGCCGGTCGACCGATTCAGCCAGCGATTCGCGCTCCGGCGCCGAGGCCGGCGTTTCCTTGGGCGCCGCTTCGGCCAGCTCGGTGTCGATGACGTCCGTCCCGATCGTTTCCTGGGAATAGAGTGCGGCCAGCCGGCGCACCAGGTTTTCCAGTTCGCGCACGTTGCCGGGCCAGCGATGCTGTTTCAGTCGCTCAATGGCTTCGGGATCCAGCACCTTGTGCGGCAGCCCCTCGTCGGCCGCCTCGGCCAGGAAATGATTGGCCAGTTCAGGAATATCCTCCGGCCGCTCGCGCAAAGGCGGCAGGCGGATCGGTACGACATTCAGGCGATAGAACAGATCCTCGCGGAACATGCCGCTCTGAATCTGCCGGCGCAGATCGCGATGGGTGGCGGCAACGATGCGCACATCGGCCCGGATCGGGGTACGGCCGCCGACGCTGGTGTATTCGCCCTCCTGCAGTACGCGCAGCAGGCGGGTCTGCGCCTCCAGCGGCATGTCGCCGATCTCGTCGAGGAATAGCGTGCCGCCGGCGGCCTGCTCGAAGCGGCCGGCCGAGCGCTGGGTAGCACCAGTGAAGGCGCCGCGCTCATGGCCGAACAACTCGCTCTCGATCAGCTCGCGGGGAATGGCGGCCATGTTGATGGCCACGAAGGGGCCGTTGCGGCGCTTGCCGTAATCGTGCAGCGCGCGGGCCAC
>JAQSWP010000079.1 GCA_029266575.1 Alphaproteobacteria bacterium
ACCGAGTTCCAACCGCAAATCATCGATCTTGGCGATCCAGCGTCGCGAGGACAGCTCGCGAGCCTGTGGCCGCTCGTTAAATTTCCGGTGCTGCAAGACGATCAACGCAATCGGACCGTGCCGGAAACCAGTATCATCATCGAATATCTGCAAAACCATTATCCGGGTCCGGTGCGGTTGCTGCCTGAAGATGCCGAGGCCCGGCTTGAGGCGCGGCTGTGGGACCGGTTCTTCGATCTCTATGTCAGCCTGCCGGTGCAGAGGATCGTCGGCGATCGCCTGCGGCCCGAGGCGAACCGGGATGCGCATGGCGTTGCCGACGCGCGCCAGACGTTGATCACAGCTTACGACATGATCGAGCGGCAACTGGCCAAAGGCGTGTGGGCGGCGGGCCGCGACTTCACCATGGCCGATTGTGCCGCCGCGCCGGCGCTGTTCTATGGCTCGATCTTGCAGCCGTTCGGCTCGCAGCATCGCGCCGTGGCAGCCTATTTCGAGCGTCTGGTGCAGCGGCCGTCGTTTGCTCGGGTGTTGGCAGAGGCGCGTCCTTATTTTGAATTTTTCCCTTACAAGGAAGCTATGCCGAAGCGCTTCCTCTAGGAGTGTGCTGCCGCTCGACCGCTAGTTTCTCTTGGCAGTGGTGTCCTTGTTGCGGGCTACGGCGTCGGATATCAGCTTCTTGGCCTCATCGACATCGACCCATTTGGCGATGGTGACCCATTTGCCTTTCTCCAGATCCTTGTAGTGCTGGAAGAAATGGGCGATCTGCTCGCGCAGGATTTCCGGCAGGTCCAGATAGGAATCGACGTTGCGATAGTACGGATGCAGCCTGTCCACCGGCACGGCGATGATCTTCTCGTCCTCGCCGGCATCGTCGGTCATCATCAGCGCCCCGATCGGTCGGCAGCGGATCACCGAGCCTGGCACCACCGGCGTCTGGCTGATCACCAGCACGTCGCAGGGATCGCCGTCGCCTGAGAGCGTGTGCGGCACGAAGCCGTAATTGGCCGGGTAGTGCATGGCGGTGTGCAGGAAGCGATCGACGAACAGGGCGCCGGAGGCCTTGTCGATCTCGTATTTGACCGGCAGCCCGCCCTGCGGGATCTCGACCACGACGTTGACCTCGTGCGGCGGGTTGGCGCCGGTGGGGATTTTGGCGATGTCCATTGCTGCTCCTGCCTTTGGACGGCTCCGCACTGGCCGCCACCCTGTGCCATTATAGGCGATCGCCACATCGGTATCAGCTCATGACCTCTATTCTTCTCCTCGGCGCCACCGGCCTGGTCGGCAAGGAAGTGCTGCGCCAGGCGCTGGCCGATCGGCGTGTCAGCCGTATCGTGGCGCCGACGCGGCGGGCGCTGGCAGAGCAGCATCCGAAGTTGGAAAATCCGATCGTAGATTTCGACGCGCTGCCGGCCGAAGCGTCGTGGTGGGGATGCGATGGCGCGATCTGCGCTTTGGGCACGACCATGCGGCGGGCGGGCTCGCGCGCGGCGTTCTTCAAGGTCGATCACGATTATGTCGTAAACGGCGCCCGGCTGGCGCGGCAGCATGGCGTACGAAGCTTCGCCGTGGTGACGGCGGTCGGCGCCAATCCGCGCTCCTCGTTCTTCTACCCGCGCGTGAAGGGCGAGGTGGAACAGGCGTTGGAGGGCTTAAGCTTTCCTTCGCTGACCATCGTGCGGCCCAGCTTCATCGGTGGCGAGCGCCAGGAGCGGCGGCCGACGGAACGGGCGTTTCTCGCCGTTCTGGGTGTCATCAACCCGTTGCTGCCGCGCGGCTGGCGCATGAACCCGGCGGCGAACATCGCCCGCGTGCTGATCGAGGCTGCCGTAACAGCCAGGCCCGGCACGCGGGTCGTTGCGTCTTCGGCGCTGGCCTAATCGATACGCTTTTCGTATTCGGCGTGCAGCTTCTCGAAGCGGCTCCAGAATGGGCCGATCGGTTCGCCGGCCAGAACTTCCTGCAGGATCGCCAGATGCGTGTGCCAGCCGCCGCTGACATTGATCTTGTCGGTGCGGCCCGGAAGCTTACGATGCGTCAGCACCAATTTCGTTTGGTTGCCTTGCGGCGACAGTTCGAAGGTGACTTCCGATGCGGTGCCCCAGGTCATGCGCAGCAGATGCGGCTTGTTGCACTCCAGAACAGTGGCGGTAAAGCCGGAGCCTTCCTTGTCCTTGTGCTTCGCCGGCGCCGGTTCCTTGATCGAAGGCAGCTCGGTGTTGCGGAAAACGAGCGTGACCTTGCCGTTGGGTTTCTGCTCCATGACGCCGCTGGCCAGCCATTTGGCGCGCTTGTCCGAATCGACCAGGTATTCCCAGACGCGATCGGGTGTGGCGGGGAGAATGCGTTCGAAGCGAACGGTGTTCTCGTTCAATGGTTGGGCATAGGCGTTCATGACGTCTTCCTTCTCTTCCGTTTGGGCTTGGGGTCTGCATCGGCGCGCAGGGCGCGTTCGAGATCGTCCAGCCGCTCGGACCAGAAACGCTCGTAATAGCGCAGCCATTCCGTGGCGTCCGACAGCGGCTTGGGATTGAGGCGGCAGGTATGGATGCGCCCCTGGATCGTGCGATCCACCAGGCCGGCGTGTTCCAGGACCTTGATGTGCTTGGAAGCCGCCGCCAGCGACATGGCAGCCGGCGGCTTCATGAAAGGCTCGGCCAGTTCGCCGACGCTGGCTTCCGATTGGCTCAGCCGGCGCAACATGGCGCGACGGGTAGGGTCGGCCAGGGCCCGGAAAACGTCGTTCAGGGGGACGTGTGATAATTCAACCATACGGTTGAATATAAGCTCCGTCCGAAAGACTGTCAACCAGAAGGTTGAATGTTTTTACTTCTGCTGCTTAAGCCATTCCAAGCAGGCGTCGTAGAGCAACTGCTCGCGCACGGCGCGGTCGATGTTGGCGTCCTGGCGCTGGCTGTCGGTCCAGGGATCGCGCATGCCGGCGGGACCGCTCTGGAACGGCGACGTGCGCCTGAGCGAACTGTCATGCGCCAGGAACTCCTCGTTCGATCTCTGAACGGCGAAGGCGCGGCATTCCGAGGGCGTTCTGGCGCTCGTATAGGAAGACTCCGGGAGGGTCATGCCCGCGCCCGGCTCACGCTGCTGCGCCATAAGCGGCGTCGCCAAGGTCAGGGTGAGGAGGGCGATGGCGCTACTGTTTCGGGTTTTCGACCACAACACGTTCGTATCCTTTTGTGCGCATGCAAAATGAGGCCAGCCGGTTTTCGGTGAAGTGCTGCTCCTGCCGCCACCGTGCATCGTATTCGGAATACCAGCCGCGATAATAGGGCGATCCGTAGCGGGGATACCGGAGCGGATAGGGGCTGATCCCGCGATTGGCCTCCTGGTTCGCATGCAGCCGGCAATCCTCGAGATCGGCAGCTGCCGCCTGCTCGCTGGTCTGCGGCTTCTCCCAGCGCGTCGTCTGCGTGCAACCTGCCAGCACCAAAACCGCCACACCCAGCAATGGCAAAACTTGACGCATACCCGATCCTCACGGTCGTCTGCGCCCCGCTGCAGCCATGCTTCGAATATGGCTTCCAGCCCGGCGCGCGCCCGGGGCATGATAGCACGACAAATCCTGTTCTTGTTCGAGGGGAATTATGGCGCGTATCGCCGTTGCTGGCTTCCAGCACGAGACCAATACTTTTGCACCGCAAAAAGCCACCTGGGACGATTTCGTCCGCGCCGATGCCTGGCCGCCGCTGCTGCGCGGGTCGGAAATGATCGAGGGCGTGCGCGGCTACAACATCCCCATCGCCGGCGCGGTGAAGGGGCTGACCGAACTGGGCCACGAGCTGGTGCCGCTGTCCTGGGCCGCTGCACCACCGTGCTCCTATGTCGAGCGCGAGGCCTATGAGCGCATCGCCGGCATGATCCTCGAGGATCTGCAGAAGGCGCTGCCGGTCGATGGCATCTATCTCGACCTGCATGGCGCCATGGTGGCCGACGATCATCAGGACGGCGAGGGCGAATTGCTGGCGCGCATCCGCAAGCTGGTGGGCCCCGACCTGCCGATCGTCTGCAGCCTCGACTACCACGCCAACCTGACGCCCGAGATGGCGCAGCTTGCGACGGCGCTGATCGGCTATCGCACCTACCCGCATATCGACATGGCGGCGACCGGCGAGAAGGCGGCGCGGCTGCTGGACCGGCTGCTGCGCGAAAAGCGCAAGCTGTTCAAAGCCTATCGCCAGTTCGATTTCCTCATCCCGCTGGTCTGGCAATGCACCTTGAACGAGCCGTCCAAGGGCCTGTTCGACATGATCGAGGAGATGGAGCAGGGCGGCACGGGCAAGGTCACGCCGAAGCACAATTTCAACATCGTCAGCGCCACCATCACCCCGGGCTTCCCGCCGGCCGACATCACCCATTGCGGGCCGGCGCTGGTCGCCTATGCCTGGGATCAGGCCTCGGCCGATGCCGCCGCCGATGCGCTGGCCGCCGCCCTCAACAGCCGCGAGAGCCAGTTCAGCGGCGAGGTGTTCGATCCCGACGCCGCCGTGCAGAAAGCGATGGCGCTCGCTAAAACTGCGAAGAAGCCGATAGTGCTGGCCGACGTGCAGGACAATCCCGGCGCTGGCGGCACCTCCGACACGGTGGGGCTGCTGAAAGCCATGATGCGCAACAAGGCCAAGGGCGCGGTGATCGGCATGCTGGTCGATCCCGACTCGGCGCAGGCAGCGCACGATGCCGGCGAAGGCAATATCATGGAACGCGGTATCGGCGCCGTGGTTGGCGTCGGCGGCGAGACGCCGGCCAAGGCGCGCTGGCGCGTGACCAAGATCAACAGCGGCAATTTCACCGCCACCGGTCCGTTCTACGGCGGCGCCAAGATGCATCTGGGGCCGATGGCGCTGGTGACGGACGAGGACAGCGGGGTGTCGGCTGTGCTGGCGGGACGGCGCGTGCAGGCAGCGGATCAGGAAATGTTCCGCCATGTCGGCGTCGAGCCGTCCAAGACGCCGATCCTGGGACTTAAATCGACGGTGCATTTCCGCGCCGATTTCCAGCCCATCGCGGAAACCATCCTGATCGTGCATTCGCCGGGCGCCCACACCACCGATCCGACCGAGATGCCCTTCACGCGCCTGCGCGAGGGCGTGCGCCTGCGGCCCAACGGCACGCCGTTCAAGCGTTCGGCGGCGGCGTCTTGAGGCTGACCCGCAGGATGACGAATTCCGCCGGCTTCGTCGGCGCGAAGCCGATCTCGATCAGGCAACTGCCTTGGTCGATGTCGGCTTGCGTCATGGTCGAGGCATCGCATTTGACGAAATAGGCGTCCTGCGGCCGGTTGGCGGCGAAGGCCCCGCGCTGGAACAGGCCGTGCAGGAATTCCTCGCTGCTCTGACGCACGCGCAGCCACAGCGGCGCGGCATTGGGCTCGAACGCGGCCCACTGCAGACCCTGCTGCAGACTGCGCTCGATGAAATTGCCCAGGCGCCGCACCGGCACGTATTTCCATTCGTCGGATAAAGCGAGAGTGCGACCGCCCCAGGCCACCAGCCCATGCCGGGGAAATTCGCGCAGCAGGTTGATGCCGAGCGGATTGAGAATCTCCTGGTCACTGTCAATGAACCGCCTGGTCAGGTTCTTGACGCTGTTCAATCCGGCGCCGGTGCCGGCCGGCGCCTTCCACACGCCGTGCGCTTTGTCGAAGCGGGCATAAAGGCCGGCAATTGTTCCGCCCGGTGCGCATTTGCGCCGCTGGCCCTCCTCCAGCGGATCGTCGATCTCGATCCAGGGCGCATAGGCGGCGGCAAAAGCCCCGCTCTCGCGCGGCAGCGCGGCGGCAAAAGCCTTTAAATCCGTCGTGGTTGCCGCTTCGACCGGCGCATCGATCAGCACCAGTGCCCGCTTGCGCCGGGCGAGATCGGTGGCGGTGCGCCAAAGCTCGGCCATTCTCTCGATCTTGAATTCGGAAACCGGGCCGTTGGGTATTCGCGGGCGCGTCGCGTCAGGGACGCACAGCAGGTCGAAACCGTCTTCCGCCTCCAGGCAGCCCAGCCCCATGGGATAGGAGCTGCTGCTGCCTGCCACCATGCTGAGGCCGGGCAGGCCGGTCTCCAGCTCCGGCACACGCACGATCAGCGCCTTCTCGCCGCCATTGCGGAAGAACTGCAGCACCGCATAGGAAAGCTCGCTGCTGGCCGCCAACCCGCCGAAATTCTGCGAATATTCGAGAAACGATTTGACCGCGACGACCTGGTTGATCGGCCCTTCCAGCGTGTGGCCGACGAACGCGGTTATTCCGGTCGGCGCAGGCGCTATGGCGCGCGTGCCCGTCCTTTCAACGTATGTTCCCGGCGTCTGGCGTGTCGGCATTGCTGGCGTTCCGCTGTCGCTGTCGGTCGGCGAGTGTACCTGGTTGGGCGCAGGACGAGGCG
This sequence comes from Alphaproteobacteria bacterium, assembly GCA_029266575.1. Taxonomy (GTDB): domain Bacteria; phylum Pseudomonadota; class Alphaproteobacteria; order Reyranellales; family JAQSWP01; genus JAQSWP01. The sequence goes on from JAQSWP010000079.1 coordinate 6,390, forward strand.
TTCCGTCCCTATCAAGGATATCAAGGGTATCAATGAGATCAATGTAATGCGGAACCTATCAATGATCTCAATTCATACGCACACCCTCCGCTTCCAGCGGAGGGTGTGCGTATGAATGCGGAGGGACGGACTTGACCAGCGAAATGCAGGCATTTGGGAGTGCCTGCCATGCCATGGCAACCGATCGTCGTTTAGCCGATATCGCCGCATCCGCCCGCCTGGCGGCGGGCCATGAGGCTTGCAAGCAGGAAGAGGGGAGGCCTGAGCGCTATTTCGGCTCGATCTCGATCGGCGCGATGACCTTAAGCACATCGTCGCGGATGGCGGTGAAAAAGCAGTTGTGCCGGCCGGTGTGGCAGGCGGCGCCGGTCTGGTCGACCAGCACCAGCAAAGTGTCGCCGTCGCAATCGATGCGCAGATCCTTGAGCGTCTGGATGTGGCCGGAGGTGTCGCCCTTGCGCCAGAATTCGTTGCGCGAGCGCGACCAGTAGCAGACGCGGCCGGTCGCCAGCGTTTCGCGCACGGCGTCGGCGTTCATCCACGCCAGCATCAGCACTTCGCCGCTGTCATGCTGCTGGGCGATGGCCGCCACCAGCCCGTCGGCGTTGAAGTTGATGCTGCCGAGTGCAGCGTCGATCGCCGCCGCTGCCGGCGCTTTATAGTCCGATGCCATGGAAACCTCGTTCCGGCGCACTGGCTTGCCGCCGTGGCAGGCTCTATATTGGCTGGCAAGGGCATTGGTCAACCGGCCGAAGGATAGGCGATGGCGCGGCAGCCGAATTTCACCAGCAAATCCAGCACCATGACGGCAGGGGTTACGCGCCGGCAGGCCCTGACCATCGGCCTTGGCGGCCTAGTTGCCATGGGCGGGCTGATCGCCTTCGGGCCACGGGCTTTCGCCTTCGCGATCGTCGAAGCCGACGATGCGGTGGCCAGTTCGTTCCACCGGGCTTGCGGCGCGGTGCAGTACCACGAACAGCTCGCCAGCGAAGTGCGCGGCCTGCTGGCCGCCAAAGGCGAGCAAGCGCCGGAGCAAATTTCCTGTCCGGTGTGCCGCTGCCGCGTCGCCCTGTCGGCGCCGGAAAAGTAGAGCCGCTTTTGCCCACCGCCGCCAAGACAGCTGTTGGCTTCGCCAAGCCCGGCCACAATCATCAGAGCTGCGTCGCCGATGCGGTGGCCGCGGCCGATGCGCTGTGCCAGGAGAAGGGCACGCGGTTGACGAGCTTGCGCAAGCGGGTGCTGGAACTGGTCTGGGGCAGCCATCAGCCGATCGGCGCCTACGCTTTGCTCGATGCGCTGCGCAAGGAAGACCTGGCGTCGGCGCCGCCCACCGTCTATCGCGCGCTCGACTTCCTGCTGGAGAACGGGCTGGTGCATCGCATCGAATCGCTCAATGCCTTCGTCGGCTGCGCCCATCCGGGCGATGCCCATCGCGGCCTGTTCCTGATCTGCAAATCCTGCCGCAACGCGGTCGAGATCGAGGACGCGCGCATCTCGCGCGCCATCGCCAATTCCGCCGGCGACCGCGGCTTCGCCGTGCAGCAGGCCACGGTCGAAATCACCGGCATTTGCCCCAATTGCCGCCGCGCGGCGGCTGAGTAGCTACTCCGCGGCGGAAGCGGTCTGGTTGGCCTTGGCCATGCGCTCGAAGCCGGCCGCCAGATCGGCCTTGATGTCTCCGACGTCGTCCAGACCGATATGCACGCGGATGACGGTCTTCTCGGTCGGCCAGGGCATGGCGGTGCGGAAGACTTCCGGGTGCGCATGGATCATCAGACTTTCGTAGCCACCCCAGCTATAGCCGATGCCGAACAGCTTCATGTGATCGACCATGGCGGCGATGGCCGGCTTTGAGTACCCGTCCTTCAGGATGAAGGCGAACAGGCCGGACGAGCCGGTGAAATCGCGCTTCCAGATCTCGTGACCCGGGCAGTCGGGCAGGGCGGGATGTAGCACCTTGGCCACTTCCGGCCGCGTCTTCAGCCAGCGCGCGATCTCGAGCGCGCTTTGCTCGTGCCGGCGCAGTCGCACCGCAAGCGTACGCAAGCCGCGCAGCGCCAGATAGGAATCGTCGGGCGCGGCGTGGAAGCCCAGCATCGAGCAGGTGTTCTTCACCGCCGCGTAGGTCGTTTCCGAATTGCAGCAGATCAGCCCCATCATGGCGTCGGAATGGCCGACCACGTATTTGGTGCCGGCATGCACCACGATGTCGGCGCCAAGCTTGATCGGCTGGCAATAGACCGGTGTCGCCCAGGTGTTGTCGGCCACCACCACCGCGCCATGCTTGTGCGCGACTTTCGATAGAGCGGGAATGTCCTGCATCTCGAACGTCAGCGAGCCCGGCGCTTCGACATAGAACAGCTTGGTGTTGGGCTGCACCAGCCGCTCGATCTCCTCGCCCATCAGCGGATCGAAGAACGTGGTCTCGACGCCGAAGCGCTTGAGGATGTTGAGTGCGAAGCGCCGCGTCGGGCCGTAGGCGCTGTCGCTGATCAGCATGTGATCGCCGGCCGAGACGAACGGCATCATCGCGCCGGTGATGGCGGCCAGGCCCGAGGGCACCGCGACGGTGCGGTGCGCGCCTTCGAGCTGCGACATGACCTCTTCCAGCGCGTGCTGGGTCGGCGTGCCGCTGCGGCCATAGGTGATGTGGTTGAGCGGATCGTGCGAGGCCTTTTCCTGATCGGCCAGGGTCGGGAAGATGATGGTCGAGGCGTGATAGACCGGCGGATTGACCACACCATGGTTGTTGCCGGGATCGCGCCCGGCCACGGTGAGGATGGTGTCGATCTTGGTCGATGCGTTCTTGTCGGAAGCCATGGCCTGCTTTGAGGAAAAGGTTGCGCGGGAGGGCATCTTGGCACTGGCGGCAGCCGGTGCCAATTGCAACCGGATCAGATCAGCCCCTTCAAACGCGGGTCATCGAAGCTGTGTTCGATCCTTCGGACAACGACAAACCCTGTCCGCTGGTAGTTGGCCAGCGCCCTGGGGTGGTCGAAACTGTTGGTGTTCACCGTCACCAGCCGCGGCCTGTACGCCCAGGCGGCATCGACGGCGCGGCGCAGGAACCAGTGGCCCAGGCCCTTGCCGATGAAATCGGGCAGCAGGCCGAAATAGGCCAGGTCGATATCGGTGGGATTGCGCCGGTCGAGCTCGAAGAAGCCGGCCGGGACGCCATTGGCGTAGGCGACATGGACCTCGGTCGCCGGGCTGTGCAGCAGGGCGGCGAGCGCGAAGTCGTCCATCAGCCGGCGCTCGTACCACAGCCACGGTCCGCCGACCTCGTTGTAGAGATAGCGATAGAAGGCGACGGTGATGCCGCTGGCGCGCTCGATGCGAAGGTTGGGTGGATCGGGCGGCGCGGGCTGGGATGGCGGGTGGGCCATCTCCAGATAGGTGATGGTGGTGCGAAGCTTGCGCGAGGCGCTCACTTCGGACCCGTCACCACCGGCGTGTCGGGACGGCCGCCCCATTCGGCCCACGACCCGTCATAGACCGCAACATCGCGCGCGCCGACCAGATGCAGGCCCAGCGCCAGGATGCAGGCGCTGATGCCCGAGCCGCAGGAGGTGACGATCGGCCGGTTGAGATCGATGCCGGCGCCTTCGATCTTCGCTTTCAACGCCTCCGCCGGCAGCATGGTGCCGCGTTGCGGATCGATCAGGTTTTCCCATGGCAGATTCAGCGCGCCCGGCATGTGACCGGCCCGCAAGCCCGGCCGCGGCTCTGGCGCTTCGCCGGCGAAGCGATTGGCGGCGCGTACATCGACTACCTGCGCCTTGCCGGTCAGCGCGTCCTTCACCTGTTCGGTGTCGCGCACCAGGGTCGTATTCAGACGGGCGGAGAAATGGCGCTGCCGCGGCATCGGCGGCAGGTCTTCAATCGGCCGGCCTTCGGCTTTCCATTTGTTGAAGCCCCCATCCAGCACCGCCACGTCCTTATGGCCGAAATGGCGGAACATCCACCACACGCGCGGCGCGGAGAGCATCGGATGGGCGTCGTAGATCACGATGCGATTGCCGTCGCCCAGTCCAAGCTTCTGCACCCGCGCGGTGAACTTCACCGAGGAGGGCAGCATGTGCGGATAGGGCGAGCTGTCGTCGGAAATCTCGTCGATGTCGAAGAACACCGCACCCGGGATATGACCCGCGGCATATTCCGCCTTGGGATCGCGGTTCATCGCCGGCAGATACCAGGAGGCATCGACGATGCGCACGTCGGGGGAGTTCAGATGCGACGCCAGCCAGTCGGTGCTGACCAGGGCGTCCGGATTGGCATAAGGCATGGGCTACTCGGCGAAGCGGAGGTTGACGCGGCGGTTCTGGCGACCCTTGTTCTCGATCTTGGCGACCTCGATGGCGCCGATCTCGGATGTGCGCGCGACATGCGTGCCGCCGCAGGGCTGCAGATCGACGCCTTCGATATCGAGCAGCCGGACCCGGCCCTGGCCTGAGGGCGGCTTGACCGACATGGTGCGCACCAGTTCAGGCCGTGACGCCAGCTCGGCATCGTCGATCCAGCGCGGCGCTACCGGCTTGTCCTCGCCGATCAGCCGCGCCAGCTCGCGGTTGATGTGATCCTTGTCCAGCGCCTCGCCCGGTACGTTGAAATCCAGCCGCGATTTGTCGGCGCCGATCTGCCCGCCGGTCACGTCGCCGGTCACCACGGCGCAGAGCAGGTGCAGGGCGCTGTGCATGCGCATGTGCTTGTAGCGCCGCTCCCAATCGATCTTGGCTGTAACTACGGTGCCGGGCGCGGGCAGCGACTGACCGGGGGCGGGTACGTGCACCACGTCATTGCCGTCGCCTTTGATGGCGTCGGCAATGGCGATCGACGTACCATCGGCCAATACCAGCGTGCCGCTATCGCCCGGTTGGCCGCCCCCTGTGGGATAGAAAACAGTGCGGTCGAGCACGATGCCGCGCGCATCGGCCCTGACCACGGTGGCGCTGCACTCCTTGAGATAGGAATCGGCGCGGAAAAGCTCTTCGGTTGCCATGGCTCAAGTTTTACGCCAGCCAGGGCGGTACGGGCAAATTCTTCTGGCGCAGGAATTCGGGGTTGAACAGCTTCGACTGATACCGTGTGCCGGAATCGCACAGCATGGTGACGATTGTCTTGCCCTTGCCGAGCTGCTTTGCCAGCCGCATGGCGCCGGCGACGTTAATGCCCGAGGAGCCGCCCAGACAGAGGCCTTCGTGCTGCAACAGATCGTAGAGGATGGGCAATGCTTCCTCATCGGCGATCTGGAAGGCGTCGTCGATCGGCGCGCCTTCGAGATTCTTGGTGACGCGACCCTGGCCGATGCCCTCGGTGATCGAATTGCCCTCGGCCTTCAGGACGCCGTTCTTGTAGTGGCCGAAAAGGGCCGAGCCCATCGGGTCCGACAGCACGATGCGGACGTTCCTGTTGCGCTCTTTCAGCGCCAGTCCGACGCCGGCCAAGGTGCCGCCGCTGCCGACGGAGCAGGTGAAGCCATCGACCTTGCCGTCGGTCTGCTCCCAAATCTCCTTGCCGGTGGTCTCGTAATGGCCCTGGCGGTTGGCGACGTTGTCGAACTGGTTGGCCCAGATGGCGCCGTTGGGCTCGCTCCGCGCCATTTCTTCCGCCAGTCGGCCCGAGTAACGCACGTAGTTGTTGGGATTGGCGTAGGGCGCGGCCGGCACCAGGCGCAGATCGGCGCCGCACAGCCGCAGCATGTCCTTCTTCTCCTGGCTTTGCGTCTCGGGCATGACGATGACGGTGCGATAGCCGCGCGCATTAGCCACCAATGCCAGGCCGATACCTGTATTGCCGGCGGTGCCTTCGACGATGACGCCGCCGGGGCGCAGCTGACCCTTCTTTTCGGCATCGGTGATGATGGCGAGGGCGGCACGATCTTTCACCGAGCCGCCGGGGTTCAAAAACTCGGCTTTGCCATAAATCTCGCAGCCCGTCGCTTCCGAGGCGGCGCGCAGCTTTATCAGGGGGGTACTGCCGACAGTGGCGACG